>JANPJD010000183.1:0-12993 GCA_031425325.1 Rhodobacterales bacterium
GCCCGAAGCATCTCGCGACTGATGATGTGGCGCTGGATCTCGCTGGTGCCTTCCCAGATCCGCTCGACCCTGGCGTCCCGCCAGATGCGTTCCAGTGGCAGGTCGTCCATCAGACCCATCCCGCCGTGGATCTGGATCGCCTCGTCGGCGACCATTGCCAGAACCTCTGTAGCCTTTAGCTTGGCCATCGCCATATCGGCTTCGGTCACGCGGCCCTGATCGAACTTCCACGCCGCCTCGCGCACCAGAAGTTCTGCGGCCTTCAACTCCATCGCCATATCAGCGAGCTTGAACGACACGCCCTGAAACTTGCCGATCTGCTGGCCGAACTGGCGTCGCTCGGCGGCGTAGCCGACGGCATGACCAAGCGCGCGCTCGGCCCGGCCGAGGCAGGTCGCGGCGACCTGAAGGCGGGTAGCCCCCAGCCAGGTATTGGCCACCTCGAACCCCTTGTGGGGTTCGCCCAGCACCTGATCCGAAGGGATGCGGCAGTCATCAAACTCCAGCACTGCGTTCGTATAGCCGCGGTGGCTGACATTGCGGTAGCCCTCGCGCACCGAGAAGCCCGGCGTCCCCTTGTCCACGAAAAAGGCGGTGATGCGCTTCTTCGGACCGCGCGGCGTGTCTTCCTCGCCCGAGGCCATGAAGACGATGGCGAAGCCCGCCACGTCGGCATGGCTGATGAAATGCTTCGTGCCGTTCAGCACCCAGTCGCCGCCCTGCTGCCGGGCAGTGGCTTTCATCCCGCGCAGGTCAGACCCGGCACCGGGCTCGGTCATTGCAAGGCAATCCCAAGTTTCGCCCCGGATGCAGGGCATGAGATAGCGCTCGCGCTGCTCGGGCGTACCCGCGAGAAGGATGTTCGAAGGCCGCGCCACCGCCGTCCAGTGCAGCGCATAGTTCGCCTTGCCGAGTTCCTTCTCGTAAAGCAGCCAGCTCTGGGTATCGAGGCCCGCACCGCCCACCTCGGCCGGCATGTTGGCCGCGTAAAGCCCGGCTGCCATCGCCTTTTTCTGCACCTCGCGCACGAGGTCCATGTCGAGATGCCCGCTGCGCTCGATCGCCGCCTCGTGCGGGTAAAGCTCCGCCTCGACGAAGGCCCGGGTCGTCTCGACGATCATGGTCTGCTCGTCGCTCAGTCCGAAATCCATCACGCGGCCTTTCCCACCCGGCCCGCTGCCGCGGGCCGCGGCAAGGCTGCATGCGCCTCGGCGATGGGCCGCAGCCGTGCCAGCACCGCCTCGGCCGCAGGGCAGACGCGCCCGGCCGCCATGTCGACATGCAGGCACATCTGCTCCACCGTCGCCACCACCCCGTCGCCGCGCGCGAGCGTCACGAACACATGCAGGCGCTTCTCGTCCGCCGCGATAACTTGCAGCGATCCCGTCAGCCGCTCGCCAAGCCGCGCCTCACCCCGGTGATGCAGATGTGTCTCTGCGGTGTAGTAGCTGTGCCCGCCCGCCACATAATCCATGTCCGCCCCGATCAGCCGCAGGAAGGCATCGACGGTCTCGGATGCGGCGAAGAGGTACCGGCTTTCGGTCATGTGGCCATTGTAGTCGATCCAGCCCGGCAGCACCTGCATCCGGGCGAGCACCAGCGGCCCACCAATCGCCGCAGGTTCGGCCCGAAGGATCGCTGCAAGGCGCGCGTCATGCGCCTTCAGCACCCGCCCGGCACCCCAGTCCCGTTCCTTCAGCGCGCGCAGGAAACCTACGAGGTTGCTGTCCCGGATACGCTCCAATCCGCGGATCGAGTGGTGCCCGGACTGCGCGTCGGACTGTCCTGCCACCAGATCAACAAGCGCCTCGTCGAAGTCGGGAACATCGGTCAGCTTCGTCCACGGCCATTTCAGCGCCGGGCCGAACTGCTCCATGAAATGGCGCATCCCCGCCTCGCCGCCCGCGATCCGGTAGGTCTCGAAAAGGCCCATCTGCCCCCAGCGAAGACCAAAGCCCATGCGGATCGCCTCGTCGATCTCTTCGGTCGTGGCCACGCCGTCCTTCAGCATCCAGAGTGCTTCGCGCCAGACGGCCTCGAGGAAGCGGTTGCCGAGGAAGGCGTCGATCTCGCGGCGCAGCACAAGCGGGAACATCCCGATGTCGCGCATCACCTGCACCGTGCGCTCCACCACCTCGGGCGGATTGGCGGGCGAGCCCGCGATCTCGGCCAGGGGCAACAGGTAGACGGGGTTGAACGGGTGCGCGACGATGATGTTGTGCGGTGCGGGCGAGCCCTTCTGCAGCTCGGACGCCTTGAACCCGCTGGTCGACGATCCGATCAGCACCTCGGGCGAGGCCTGTTGAAGCTGGGCATAGACCGCGTGCTTCAGGGCGATGCGCTCGCTGACCGACTCCTGCACGTACTCGGCCCCGTCCACTGCTTCGCCCATCGTCGCCGCGAAGGTCAGACGCCCCTCGGGCGGCATCGGCACGTCGAACAGCGCGGGCAGCGAGGTGCGGGCATTCGCAAGCACCTCGGCGATCTTGCGTTCCGCTTGGGGATCGGGGTCGAAGACCGCGACGTCCCAGCCGTTCAGCAGGAACCGTGCGGCCCAGCCGCCGCCGATGACGCCCCCGCCGATGAGTGCCGCCTTGCGTGTCATGATGGCGTCAGGTCGCGCCGCCCGTGCGGGTCCAGAAGCGATCCTGACGCGTGCGCTGCAAGGCGGCCACGTCATAGCCGTTGCGGCGGAAGACCTCGCGCGCGCGGTCCAGCTCCTGCGGCGTTGCGCGCCGGTCGCGATGCAGGACCCAGCCGCCGAGGCGGTCGGGTGTGCCCACGACCAGCACGCGCCCGTCGCGCGAAATGTCGAGGATCCAGTAGTCGGCGGCGAAGGGCACCCCCTCCAGCCGCACCGAAAGCCGTCCGGGGCCGGCCACGCTCGCGGTGCCCTCGATCTGACGGACGACGCCAGGCTGCCCTACCACGCGGCACGAATTGCGGACCCCGAGCAGGCCATCCGGGCGGACCGAGTATTCGGCCGTCGTTGCATAGCAGCCCTGCTGGAAGACCGCCGGGAAGCCCGCGACCTCATACCAGGTGCCCGCAAGTCGCGCAGGTTCCAGGTTCGTGACCACGAACATCGGCGTTCCGATGTAGCGCGACGACGGCACGAAGGGGGCGCAGGCCGATAGCGCAAGCGCGAGGGCCAGGGGGATCAGCTTCATCGGGTCGCAACTCCTCGTTTCGTCAGGCCAAGCCGCGCCCTGACGGCTTCGGGCCCCACCACACGGGCGCCCATGCCCTCGATCACCGTCACCGCGCGTTCGACAAGCTGAGCATTGGTCGCGAGCACTCCTTTGTCGAGCCACAAGTTGTCCTCAAGCCCCACCCGGACGTTGCCGCCCGCAAGGACGGCGGCGGCGACATAGGCCATCTGGTTGCGCCCGATGGAAAACGCGCTCCAGTGCCAGCCCTGCGGCACGTTGTTGACCATCGCGAGGAAGGTGTTGAGGTCATCCGGAGCGCCCCATGGCACGCCCATGCAAAGCTGCACGAGGACCGGGTCGGGAATGATGCCCTCGGAAGCCAGTTGCCTGGCGAACCACAGATGCCCTGTGTCGAAGGCCTCGATCTCGATCCGCGCACCCGACGCCACCATCCGGGCCGCCATGTCGCGCAGAAGCCCCGGCGTGTTGACCATGACATAGTCGGCCTCGGCGAAATTCATCGTGCCGCAGTCAAGCGTGCAGATCTCGGGCCGACACTCGACCACATGCGCGACCCGTTCCGTGGCCCCCGCCATGTCGCTGCGCGGCGACATCGCGTGCATCGCCTCGGTCCCGTCGAACACGAGGTCGCCGCCCATTCCGGCGGTCAGGTTCAGCACCACATCCGTCTCGCTGTCGCGGATGCGCTCGGTCACCTCACGGTAGAGGGCCGGATCGCGCGAAGGGCGGCCCGTCTCGGGGTCGCGCACATGACAGTGCACGATCGCCGCCCCCGCCTTGGCCGCGTCGATGGCCGCTTGCGCGATCTGGGCGGGCGAGCGCGGCACATGCGGGCTTCGGTCCTGCGTCGCACCCGATCCAGTGACAGCACAGGTGATGAAAACCTCGCGGTTCATGGTCAGCGGCATCGGCAGGGTCCCTCCGGCCTAAAGCCTAGGCCCCCATCTCGCGGCGCGCCGTGCGGATTGCGAAACCGGCGTGGCCGAAAGCGACATGTCGGACGATCACCGGCAAACCCTTACTCATACGAGGCCCCCTGGCTTCGTTTCGGCGCAAGTACCCCGGGGGTCCGGGGGCTGGCCCCCGGCCTCGCCCCCGGCGTCACGCCACCCGTTGCGGCACCCGCCGCTCCAGCCAGCGGAACGCCAGCACGATAAGCCCGGCGATCGCCATGTAGACCAGCGCCAGCAGCAAAAGCGGCTCGTAGACGATGAAAGTGTCCTGCCGCACCCGGCTCGAGACGGCATAGATGTCGATCACCGTGATGGTCGCGACCAGCGGTGTCGCCTTCAGTTGCAGCACCGTTTCGCCACCCAGAGTCGGCAGCGCCCGCTGGATCGCCTGCGGCAGCCAGATGCGGCGCAGGATCGTCAGCCTCGGCATTCCCATTGCCTTCGCCGCCTCGAGCTGACCGCGCGGCACGCCTTTGAACGCGCCGCGCATGATTTCGCCCTCGTAACCCGCGAATGAAAGCGTCAGCGCCAGGACCGCATAGGGCCAGGCCTGCCGCAGGATCGGCCAGAGTTCGCTCTGCCGGATCCAGGGAAACTGCGGGAAGAGCGAACCGAGGCCATAGTACAAGAGCCACAGTTGCAGCAGCAGCGGCGTGCCCCGGATGACTGTGCAGAACACCCTCGCGGGGGCTGCGAGATACCAGGGGCCGGCGGCCTGGGCGAGGCCCAGCGGGATCGCCAGGGCCATGCCCAGCACGACCGTAACGACAAGGATCCAGATGGTTCGCCACAGACCTTCCAGCAGCAGCGGAAAATACTCGGGCAGCCATTCCCAGCGCAGGGAGAGCGCGCACCAGGCCACAAAACCCAGCGCCACCGCCAGCATCGCCAGCCTGTGGGGGGCGAGCATCGCCCTCACCGCCCCGACCCCGAAGCGGTCGCCTCGCCGCGCCGCGCCCAGCGCTCGGCGCGCCCGAAGAGCCAGCCCGATACCAGCGTGACGGCAAGGTAAAGCGCCCCTGCGGCGAGAAAGAAGGTGAAGTAGGCCTTCGTCGTGCCCGCCGCCTGCCGCGTCTCGAGTGTCAGTTCCGCGAACCCGACGACCGCCAGCAGCGCGGTGTCCTTGGTTGCGATCAACCACAGGTTCGCCAGGCCCGGCAACGCAAAGCCGAAGCTTGCAGGCAGCGTGATGCGCCGCGCCAGCATGACGGGCGGCATCCCCATCGCACGCGCCGCCTCGATCTGCCCGGCGGGCACGGCCATGATCGCGCCACGCAGAACCTCGGTCGCATAGGCGCCCTGCACCACGCCGAGCACGGCGATTCCGGCGGCGACGCCCGAGATCTGGATGCGGTCATAGCCGAGCGAAACGAGCAGCTGGTTCACCGCATCGGTCACGGCGAAGTAGAGGATCAGGATCAGGATCAGTTCGGGCACCGCCCGCACTACGGTCGTATAGACCGCAAGCAGATCCCGCAGGACCGGGCCGCCGTAGAGCTTGCCATAGGCCCCGAAAAGACCGATCAGCAGACCAAGCCCAAAGGCCCCGAGCGCGATCTGGAGTGAATTCGCCAGACCGCGCAAGAGGTTGCCGCCCCAGCCGGGCGGCTCCAGCGCCAGAAGATCGAGCGTCGGGCCAAGGCCCAGCGCCGCGATCAGGCCGTCCAAGCCTCAGCCCCCGTAAATCGAGGAGGCGAAGTAGGGGGCCGAGATGGCGTCATAGGTGCCGTCGGCGATGACCTTTGCGATCCCTGCGTTGATCTTCTCAAGCAGTTCGGTTTCGCCCTTTCGTACGCCTGCCCCGACACCCGCGCCGAGGATCTCGGCATCGGCGGCAACCGCGCCTACCGACTCGCAGCAGGCCTTGCCGGTTTCCGAGGCGAGGAACGCGTCTACCGCGATGCTGTCAGCCTGCGTCGCGTCGATCCGGCCAGCGGCAAGATCCTGGAATGCCTCGTCCTGCGTCTGGTAGAGCTTCACCTCGGCGGCTGTCCCAGCGAAGTGTTTGGCCGCGTAGTCGGCATGCGTCGTCGCGGTCTGCACGCCGATGATCTTGCCATCCAGCCCGGCGGCATCCGGCGTGATGCCCGAGCCGGTGGCCGTCGCGACGAGCGCGGGGGTGTTGTAGTACTTGTCCGAGAAGTCGATCGTCTGCTTGCGCTCTTCGGTGATCGACATCGACGCCATGATGACGTCGATCTGCCCGCTCGTCAGCGACGGGATGATGCCATCCCAGGCGACGGGGGTGATGGCACATTCCATCTCGGCAGCGGCGCAAACCGCGTTGATCATGTCGATCTCCCACCCCGTCCAGTTGCCCGAGGCATCGGGCGAGGCGAAGGGCGGATAGGGCTCGGCGGCGATCCCGATCTTCACGGGCTCGGCGAAGGCCGCGCTGCCCAGCACGAACGTGGCGGCGATGGCAAGGAGGGTCGTCTTCATAAGGTCTTCCTTCTGTTGGATTTAAGGTTCCGTGTGTCAGTCCACGGATTTCAGGAACTGCTTCAGCCGCTCGGAGCGGGGCGCGCCGAACACGTCCTTCGGGTGGCCTTCCTCCTCGATCACGCCGTTGTGGAGGTAGATGACATGGCTCGCGACCTCGCGCGCGAACTTCATCTCATGCGTGACGAGGATCATCGTGCGCCCCTCGGCGGCAAGGTCGCGGATCACGTTCAGCACCTCGCCGACCAGTTCGGGGTCGAGCGCGCTTGTCGGCTCGTCGAACAGCATCGCGCGCGGCTCGATCGCAAGCGCGCGGGCGATCGCGGCGCGCTGCTGCTGGCCGCCCGACAGGAAAGCGGGATAGACATCGGCCTTCGCCCCCAGACCGACGCGGTCCAGAAGCCGGTGCGCCCGCGCCACGGCCTCGGCGCGCGGCACCTTCAGCACGTGCACAGGAACCTCGATCAGGTTCTCGAGGATGGTCTTGTGCGACCAGAGGTTGAACTGCTGGAACACCATGCCAAGCCGCTGCCGGGCCGCCTCGATCTGGCGACGGCTGGCAGGCGTGCCGTCTGGCCGCAGCGCGATCTCCTCGCCGCCGATCACGATCCGGCCCGAGGTCGGCGTCTCGAGGAAGTTGATGCAGCGCAGCATGGTCGACTTGCCCGACCCCGAGCCGCCGATGATCGCCACCACGTCGCCTTCGCAGGCCCGCAGCGATACCCCCTTGAGGACTTGAAGGGTCCCGAAGGACTTGTGCAGGTTCTCTATGCGGATCGCTTCCGGGGCACCGGAGTCGTCCGACACATGCATCGCCTCTGGCATCCAACCCCTCTTTCCGCCGATCTATGTTAGGTCGGTTGATCTGCGAAGCGCAAACTCATTATTGTGGTTGTGCTGCGGGCTTCGTGTGGGGCTTGTCCCGAGCAGACCGTTCCACGCAGGAGGTAAAGATGCAGGGACATATCGTGAAGGCGGCCTGTCTGGCCGTGCTGTTTGGTACGGCGCCCTCCGGGGCGGCGACGTTCGATCTGACCTATTCCCTCGTTCCGGCAGGACAGCATGTCGATCGCCTCGATGGTCCGGGAATGGTGGTCTCAACGGGTTTCGACGCTCGCCAGAGCAGCGCCTTCACCGTCGCCGAAAGCTTCATCGAGTCGGTCATCCTGGGGTTCACAGGCGTCAGCGGAACGGCGCAGACAGTGGTCTCGGCCTTCATGGCGCCGATCGACGGGGCGCTCGGAACCATCGCCTTCTCCCAACCCGTTGATAATGAGTTCGAATCCCGGCTCATCCGCGCCACGCATGGCGTCGTGCAGTTCGACAACACGGATTGGGGGGCGGACCGGTCCGACACCTCGAAGACACTCTCGTTCACGATGTTCGTCCAGACGATCGTGCATGAGACGTTGCACGCCCTGGGCTTCGGCACACTTTTCGAGGTCAATGATCTGGCCGACGGCCCGACTTATGTCGGGGCCAACGCGGTCGCGGCCTTCAACGAGGCCTACGGACGGAACGTCCCCTCGATCCTGATGGACAAGCAGGGCGAGCATTGGTCGGAATGCTGGCGTCAATGGACCGACTGCGACCCTGCACAGCTTCGCGACAGCGAACTCATGACCCCCGAGGCGACGCCCTCGGCAACGCTCAGCCCCGTCACGATCGCGGCATTCCGCGACCTGGGCTACATCACCGTCGACCCCTTCGCGGCCCCGGCGCTGCCAGACGCCGTGTCCGTCGAGGCGCCGGCGGCAACCGTCCCCTTGCCGGCAAGCGGCTTCCTGCTGATCGCAGGGCTTGGCCTGGCCGCGATTCAAGGCCGCACGCGGCGCGCAAGGCGCCCATGATCAGGGCAGGCGCCGCGCGTCGGGCGGAACCGCGACGGGCGGCGACTTCTCTTGAAACCGGCGCGGAACCTCATAGTTATGCATATGTATAACTGTGCAGACATCGATGACGGGCGCGCGGCGGAAATTCAAACGAGAGAGCGAAGAGGCACGGCGCGACGCGCTGATCGAGGCCGCTCTTCGGCTTGTGGCCGAGGGCGGGATGAAGGCCGCCACGGTACGGGCAATCGCAGATCGTGCCGGCGTCACGCCGGGCCTGATCCGGCACTATTTCAACGGCAAGGACGAGTTGACGCGCGCCGCCTATTCCGCGCTGATGCAGCGGATGACCGAGGACAATTCCGCAGTGCTCGACACCGCCCCTGCCGATCCCCAGGCCCGTCTTGCCGCTTTCGTCGCAGCATCACTGCGCCCTCCCGTGGTCGACCCCGAGGCGCTCGTGCTTTGGGCGGCTTTCCTGAATGGTGTCCGTACCGATCCCGAGATGCGGGCAGCGCATGAGGCAGGCTACGTTGGCTATCGCGACCGGCTTCAGGCCTTGATAGCAGCCCTGCCGCGCCGAGCCGATCCGCAGACGCTGCGCGCACAGGCCATCGCCTGCAACGCCGTCATCGACGGGCTCTGGCTGGAAGGCGGGGCCTTGCCGCACGCCTTCGCCGAAGACGAACTGCCGCGCATCGGCCTGACCTCGGTCGGCGCGATCCTCGGTGTCGACCTTCTCTCTCACATGACCGGACCCCAGACATGAGATATGCCCCCGTAACGACGAGACTTGCAGGGTTGGGCGGGGCGAAATGGGAGATTCATGCCCGCGCCCGAGCGCTCAAGGCAGCGGGGCGCGATGTGCTGGAAATGACGATCGGCGAGCCCGACGTGCCGACACCGCCCGAACTGATTGCCGTTGCCGCCGCGTCGATGGCGGCAGGCCGGACAGGATATTCGAACGGTCGGGGCGAGCCTACGCTGCTTGCAGCCCTGTCGCATCGATATTCGGCCCGACGCGGGCAGGCCATCGGGCCGGAACGCATTATGTGCTTTCCCGGGACGCAGACCACGCTTTTCGCGATCTTCGCCGGGCTGGTCACCGCGGGCGACGAGGTCATCGTCGGCGATCCCATGTACGCAACCTACGAGGGCGTCATCGCGGCGACCGGCGCGCAGCCGGTGCCTGTCCCGTTGTCGGCCGCGCACGGCTTTCGGATGCAGGCGGCGGATGTGGCGGCCCGGATCACGCCGCGCACGAGGGTTCTCTTTCTCAATACCCCGCACAACCCGACCGGGGCCGTGCTGACGCGCTCGGACCTGGCCGCACTGGGGGCGCTTGCCGTCCAGCACGACCTCTGGATCGTCTGCGACGAGGTCTACGAGGACATGGTCTTCCCGGGCACGGCCTTCGTCTCGCCGCTCGACGATCCGGCACTCGCGGACCGCACGGTCGTCGCCTCGTCGATCTCTAAGTCGCATGCCGCACCCGGCTTTCGTTCGGGATGGTGCGTCGGTCCGACCGAGTTCTGCCGCCGACTGTTGCCGCTGTCCGAGACGATGCTGTTCGGAAACCAGCCCTTCATCGCCGACCTGACCGCCGCCGCCGTCGCCATGCCGCCCACAGTCGCAACGGGGATGGTCGCGCGGTTCGCGCGGCGGGCCGAGATGATCCACGCGCGGCTTGACGGCGTGGCGGGCCTCAGCGCGCACCGCCCGACCGCCGGCATGTTCACGCTCCTTGATGTGAGGGCGACCGGCCTGTCGGGCCGCGACTTTGCGGCCGGGCTGCTGGACGGCGAGGGCGTAGCGGTGATGCCAGGCGAAAGCTTCGGCAACGCGCTGGCTGGTTGGGTGCGTCTTGCGTTGACACAGGACGACGCGGTGGTCGAGGCCGCCTGCGACCGCATCGTGCGCTATTCCTCTGCACGGCGCGCCGCATGACCACCGTCGGGCAGGCCCTTGTCGCCGGGCTGCGGGCGCGCGGGGTCGACACGGTGTTCGGCATTCCCGGCGTCCACACGATCGAGCTTTACCGGGGTCTTGCCGGATCGGGCATCCGCCACGTCACCCCGCGGCACGAGCAGGGGGCGGCCTTCATGGCCGACGGCTACGCCCGGGTCTCGGGCAGGCCGGGCGTGGCCTTCGTCATCACCGGGCCGGGCCTGACGAATGCGCTGACCGCAATGGCGCAGGCGCGCGCCGACTCGGTTCCGATCCTCGTAGTCTCGGGCGCCAACCGACGTGACAGCCTCGGGCGCGGGCTGGGCCTTCTGCACGAGCTACCCGACCAGGCGGCGATGGTTGCAGCGCTATGCCCGACGTTCCATCTGTCGGACCCCTCGGCGCTAGACGCAACGCTCGATGCGGTGTTCCGCGCGCTGACGACCGGGCGGCCCGGTCCGGTCCATCTCGAGATTCCGACCGACGTGATGCCGCTGGCCTGTGCCGCACCGGCATCCCCTGCCATCATCGCGCGCGCGAAACAGCCCGACATGACCGAAGCCGGGCGCCGCCTTTCGGGCGCACGACGGCCCGTCATCCTCGCCGGCGGCGGGGCGGTCCGCGCGGACAAGGTGCTGCGTGAGGTCGCCGAACGGCTCGACGCACCGGTGATCCAGACGACCAATGCGCGCGGTCTGATGCATGGCCATCCGCTTACCGTGCCCGCCTCGCCCAGCCTCGACGCCGTTCGCGCCCTGATCGCAGGGGCGGACCAGGTGCTGGCGATCGGGACCGAACTTGGACAGACGGATTATGACATGTACGGGCGCGGCGGGCTGCCGGACCTGTCTGGCATGATCCGCATCGACATCTGCGCGCAACAGCTGGGCCGCCACCCGGCTGCAGTTGCGATTCAGGCGGACGCCGCTGCGGCCCTTGGCGCGGTCTTGCCTCTTTTGGCGCAGATCCGGGCCGACGGGGCGGCGCGGGCGGATGCCGCCCGTCGGGGGGCGCTTGCAGCGCTGCCCAAGGACATGCGCCACCAGATCGACCTGCTCGGCGTGCTCCGCGATTCCGTGCCGGGTGCGATCATCGTGGGGGACAGCACGCAGCCTATCTATGCGGGCAACCTCTATTTCGACCACGACCGTCCGGGCGGCTGGTTCAACGCAGCGACCGGCTATGGTGCGCTCGGCTATGCGCCGGGGGCCGCCGTCGGCGCGGCGCTGGCCGCACCCGGCACGCCCGTGATCTGCCTGATCGGCGATGGCGGACTTCAGTTCAGCCCCGGAGAGCTGCGGACAGCCGTGGACGAGCGTTTGCCCGTGACCTTCCTTGTCTGGAACAATGCAGGTTTCGCCGAGATCGCGGCGGCGATGCGCGAGGCTGGCACCGAGATCATCGGCTGCTCGCCCTCGCCCTTGCGGTTAAGGCCCTTCGCCGAGGCGTGCGATCTGCCCTTCGTCTCGATCCGCGACGAGTCGGCAGCGTTGCGCGCGGCCCTGTCAGGCCGTCAGGCGGGCCCACGCATGATCGAGATCGACCTGCGCTGATAGCGAACGCACAAATGCAAACGGGGGCGGCTTTCGCCACCCCCGCCCGTCATAGTCGATGAGCCCGAAGACTCAGGCCAGCGCGAGATTCGTCGCCGACTCACGGCCATCACGGCCGGATTCGATGTCGAAGGTCACAGCCTGTCCGTCCGCGAGTTCGCGGATGCCTGCACGCTCCAGCGCCGAGATGTGAACGAACACATCACGGTTGCCGTTGGCGGGGGCAATGAAGCCGAAGCCCTTGGTTGCGTTAAACCATTTCACGGTGCCATTGGCCATCGTGAGATCTCCTGTCTTGTCGTATCGCCACCCGCAACACGCGATGGCCCGGCCCGTTCACATCCGATCGAGAATCTGAAGCCGCTAGGGAACAGGAGTCGAAAGCGAAAGAATAGCCCGACTGACATAGACTTTTCGGCGTCGGCGCGCAAGGGCAAATGGCCGGACGTCAGCGCCGCCCGCCGATGGCGAGCGCGACCCCGCCCAGCACCAAAAACGCCGTCAGGGTGAAACGCAGCGTTACCGGCTCGGCCAGCAGCACCGCACCGCCCACCGCAGCAAGTATCGGCACCGTCAACTGCGCAACCCCCGCCCGAGCGGCACCAAGGTTCGGCAGGATCGCATACCACAGCGCATATCCAAGCCCAGAGGTCACGACGCCCGAAAGGACCGCAAGTCCGATTCCCATGCCGCTTGGCGCAATGGCCGGTTGGGGCAGCATCCAGACCAGCAGCAGGCCAGCAGGCACCGCCAAGGCAAAATTCCACGCCGTCGCTGCAAGCGCGTCGGCCTGTCCCCGGCCGCTCAGCGAATACACGCCCCAGCCCGCCCCGGCCAAGGCCATGTATCCTGCATGCAGCGGGCTGACCGCCGCCCCTGGCGACAGGAGCAGCGCAAGCCCGCCAAGCGCAAGCCCTGCCCCAGCCCATCGGCGGGGCGGCACCGCTTCACGCTGCCAGAGCGCGCCTGCGAACATCGTGATCTGCACCGTTCCGAACAGGATAAGCGCCCCGGTCCCCGCATCCAGCCCACCGTAGGCAAGCGAGAACCCGACGAGGTAAGTCAGCAGCGCCGCCGACCCAACCAGCCGTCCGGC
>JANPJD010000184.1:0-6233 GCA_031425325.1 Rhodobacterales bacterium
CAGGGGGGCTGGCGCCGGTGCCGGACCGGCAGGGGACGCCCGACTTCTTCGTCTGCGACATCCTCGATGCGCTTCCCAAGGGCGACCTCGGCACGATGGAACACCCGATGTTCTCGCTCGCCACCCGGCCCGACCTGCGTATCCTCTCCTACGCGCATAATGGCACCGAGATCACCGTCACGCCCTCGGTGCGGGGGCTGGCCACGATCCACGACAAGGACATCCTGATCTACTGCATCAGCCAGCTCATGGCGGCCCTCAACCGGGGCCGTCCGATCTCGCGCGTGCTCGACCTGACCGCTCATGATCTTCTGGTCGCCACCAACCGCGAGACGAGCGGGGACGGGTATCACCGCCTGCGCGAGGCGTTCGAGCGGCTCGCAGGCACGCGCATCACGACCAACATCGTCACGGGCGAGACGGAGGCAACCGAAGGCTTCGGCCTGATCGAGAGCTGGCGGATCGTGCGCCACACCCGCGGCGGGCGGATGGTCAGCGTCAGCGTCACGCTGTCGGACTGGCTTTATCGCGCGGTGCTGGCAAAATCGGTGCTGACGCTCAGCCGAGACTACTTCCGCTTGCGAAAGCCGCTGGAGCGGCGGGTCTACGAGCTGGCGCGCAAACATTGCGGACGGCAGCCCGAATGGCGCGTCTCGGTCGAGGTGCTTCTGAAGAAGTCGGGTTCGGCCTCGCCCCGCCGCGTGTTCCGCCGGATGATCCGCGACATGATCCTGGCCGACACGCTGCCGGACTACCGGCTGGAAGAGGAGGCCGGCGATCTGCTGCGCGTGACGCCAAGGGGCAGGGCGGCCGCGCCCGAGGCCCCTGGCAGTGGCCCGCTCCTCGCGCCCGAAACCCTCGACGCCGCGCGCGCGTTGTTCCCCGGCTGCGACGCCTACGCCCTCGAGGCGGAATGGCGCCACTGGTGGGCGACTTCGGGCCGCAAACCCCTGCGCTCGGCGGACGCGGCCTTCCTCGGCTGGGTGCGGGTGAAGATGGCGGGGTGAGGTTGTGCTGCGGTGCAGTATCGCCCGGTCGGTTCCGTACGTATACCCTCTGCTGCGACTCGCCCTTGGCGGACAAGAAAGGCTGACCGTGGATCTTCACTGCTACATCCCGCCGCACGGCAACTTCGGCGATGAGATGAACCACTGGTTCTGGGACGAGGTTTTACCCGGCTGGCGGGAAGCTTTGCCCGATCATCTCCTGATCGGCATCGGCACACTCATCAATAACGACCTGCCTCGTGGGCGCCCGAAACTCGTGATCGGATCGGGTGTCGGCTACGGTGCCGTGCCGGACGCTGGCCTGATGGCTGAAATCCGCTTCGAGTCGGTGCGTGGACCTCGGTCGGCCGCAACCCTTGGCCTGCCTGCTGCGAAAGGCATCATGGACCCGGCGATGCTGCTGCCTGACCTGCCCGGGTTCCAGGGGATTGCGCGCTCGGGCCGGCCGATCTTCATTCCGCACGAAGCGTCGATGCACCGGCAGGACTGGGCCCCGCTCTGCGACCGGGCAGGAGTCGACTACGTGTCGCCGGGCGGCGACTCTCGCGAGGTGATCCGCAGGATTGCCGCTGCCCCGCTGGTCATTGCGGAATCCATGCATGCCGTCATCATCGCTGACGCTTTCGGCACACCTTGGCACGCGGTCTCGATATCGCACCTTTTCAACGGGACCAAATGGCTCGACTGGGCCGACAGTCTGGGTGTTACGCCACGCATCGGCCCTCTCTATCCTGAGATTGCACGGTTAGCGGCCTGGCGACCGCGGAGGTTCCGCGGATCGCGGCCCGTGCAGGCAGTGCGCCCCGCAGCCGAAGGAAGCCGCAGTGTCGCGCCCAAGGGGCCTGCCCGGGGTCATCCGCGCCATCTGAGCCTACGGATACGCATGGAACTTGAGGCTCTGGCCACACCAGCCATGCTGCGCCGCTTGATTGCCCAGCCGGGGCAGTTGAGCGATCGCGCCGCTCTTGCAACTGCCCAAGCCCGCTATCGTGCAGTCCTCGAGACGGTTCAGCAGCAATTCGAGACCGGGTCTCCCACCAGCAATCACGCCCAATCGACTGACCGATGACCCCCGCCCCCATCCATAAAACCCGCCTCACCCGCGGGCAGAAGCTGCGGCGGCTGGTCCTCGCCACGCTCGATCCGCGTGCCTGGGCGCATGCGGTGAAGGTGGTGAACTACTTCAACTACACGCATGTGACCGAGCTGCGGAAGGTGAAGCGGGGCAGGGACGTGGTCATCAGTCCGATGGCGAGCTTCGCCAACGGGCAGAACATTGAGCTGCGCGACCGGGTGCGGATCGGGGCTTTTTGCAGTCTCTGGGCCGGCCCGGGAACGGGGCGCATCGTTCTGGGCGAGGATGTCATGCTGGGACCGGGCGTCATGATCTCGGCTGCCAACTACCGCTTCAACGACGGCAGTCCGGTGACGGACCAAGCGATGAATGAGGCTGACATCGTCATCGGCCGCGACGTCTGGATCGCTTATGGCGCGGTCATCCTGGCGGGTGCCACCATCGGCGACGGAGCGATCATCGGCGCCGGGGCCGTGGTACGGGGCGAGGTTGCTGCCTTCGCCATCTATGCGGGCAATCCTGCCCGTCATGTGGGCGACCGGCGGTTGTCCGGTATGCCAGAGACTGCATGATCGACCCTGTGACCCCTGTCCTCCTCTGCGGCGGTTCGGGCACCCGGCTCTGGCCCCTTTCGCGCAAGAGCTATCCGAAGCAGTTCGCGTCGCTGCTGGGAGAGACCTCGCTGTTCCAGGCGACGCTCCTGAGGCTGACAGGCACGCCCTTCGCCCCCCCGCTAATCGTCACGGCCTCGGATTTCCGCTTCATCGTGACCGAGCAGATGCAGGCCGTGGGCGTAGAGCCCGCGACGATTCTGATCGAGCCCACGCCGCGCAACACCGCCCCTGCCGTGCTCGTCGCGGCCCTGGCGTCGAAGGACCCCGAGGGCCTCATGCTGGTCGCCCCTTCGGACCATGTGATCCCCGACGCTTCGGCCTTCGCGGCAGCCGTGGAGCAGGGGGCCGAAGCCGCTCTTTCGGGGCGGATCGTGACCTTCGGGATCGCACCGACCCATGCCGAGACGGGCTATGGCTGGATCGAAATCGACCCTGTATCTGCCCAAAGCGCCGATGCGCCCGTCGCGGTCCGCCGTTTCGTCGAGAAGCCCGATGCCGCCACGGCCGAGGCGATGCTGGCGCAAGGGGGTTTCCTGTGGAACGCAGGCCTCTTCCTGCTCCGCCCCTCGGTCCTGATCGCGGCTTTCGAGGCCTATGCGCCCGACATCCTTGCCCCCGTGCGCGCGGCCCTTGCCGGCGCGCAGGCCGATCTCGGGTTTCTCAGGCTCGATCCCGTGGCGTGGGAGAAGGTGCCCGCCATCTCGGTCGATCATGCGGTGATGGAAAAGGCGGGCAACCTCACGGCGGTCCCCTTCGCGGGCGGCTGGTCGGATCTCGGCGGCTGGGACGCCGTCTGGCGCGAGATGGGGCCCGATGCTTCGGGTGTGGCGCGAGGTGGGGCCGTGATGGCGATTGATTGCGAGGGCACGCTACTGCGCTCGGACTCGGCCGGACTCGAGGTGGTGGGCCTCGGGTTGCGCGATCTGATCGTTGTTGCGATGTCGGATGCGGTCCTCGTGGCCGACCGCAGCCGCGCACAGGAGGTCGGGCGCGCCGTGGGTGCCTTGCGCGCGAGGGGCGCCAAGCAGGCCGAGGCCTTTCCCCGCGATCACAGGCCCTGGGGGTGGTTCGACACGCTGGTGCTGGCCGACCGTTTTCAGGTCAAGCGCATCGTCGTGCAGCCCGGGGCGGCGCTGTCGCTGCAAAGCCACATGCACCGGGCCGAGCACTGGATCGTCGTCTCTGGTACCGCCCGCGTGACGGTCGGCGACGCGGTGCGCCTTCTGAGCGAGAACGAGTCCGTCTATGTGCCGCTAGGGGCGCGACACCGGCTCGAGAACCCCGGCCTTGTGCCGATGGTGCTGATCGAGGTGCAGACCGGTGCCTATCTGGGCGAGGATGACATCCTGCGCCACGAGGATGTCTACGCGCGCCGCTGAGCCTTGCGGACACGGGCGAAGACGCGGTCGTAGGCGGCCAGAAGATGCGGGATCGAATGTGTCCATGACAGCGCGTCGAAGACCCTGATCCTGCCCTTTCGCCCCATCTCGCTCCCCTGTTCGGGGTCGGCGATCAGCTCGGCGATGCGCTCTGCGAAGTCCACCGGATCGTTCGCGCGGGCATAAAGCGAGGCGTCCCCCGCGCTCGCCCGCCCCTCGGTCAGGTCGAATTGCACGACGGGCTTCTCGAGGGTCATGTATTCCATGACCTTGTTCATGGTCGAGATGTCGTTCATCGCGTTCTTCGGATCGGGCGAGACGCCGATGTCGATCGAGTTGAGCACCCGGAGCAGGTCCTCGCCGTAAAGCGCGCCCGTGAAGGTGAACCACGCGCCCAGGCCCTGCGCCGCTACATCGGTCTCGACGGTCGCCTGATGCGGCCCGAAGCCCACGATCACCACATGGAGGTCCGTGAGCCCGCGCACCCGCACGAGGTGTGCCACCGCCGCCACCAGAAGGTCGAGCCCTTCCTGCTGCCCGATCACCCCGACCCAGCCGAGCACAGTGGCCGCCCCCTTGCGGACCGCCGGATCGGGCGCACGCAGTTCGAACTTCTCGACCTTGGGGGCCGAGCGGACGACGAACACATCCTCGGGTGCCATCCGGCCGCGCGCGAGTGCGATGCGCCGGAAGCTTTCGTTCGTCGCGATCGAGACGGAGGCGGTGGCGAAGGTCAGCCGCTCCCACAGAAGCATGACGCGGTAGAGCAGCCCCCGGCGTCCGAACTTCGCCTCGAACAGTTCGGGGCAGACGTCGTGATGGTCGAAGAGATAGCGCACGCCCGAAAGCCGGTAGCGCCAGGCCAGCAGGAAGACGAGGTCGGGCGGGTTGCAGCCATGGATCACGTCGAAGCCCTGCTCGCGCCGCACGGCCCGCGCGAGGCGGAACATGTGCCACAGGGCGAGCCCGTATTCGACCGCATAGGCCTTGGCCCCCGCATGTGCCTCGGGCGGCTCGGGGTAACGGTAGATGTGCACGCCCTCGATCGTCTCGCGCAGGCTATCCCAGCCACGTCCTGTGGGGCAGATGACGCTTACATGGTAGCCGTAGGTCACCAGCGTGGTCGCCTCGAGCCAGACCCGGCGGTCGAGCGGGACGGGCAGGTTCTCGACCACGATAAGCACGCGGCGTCCGTTGGGGGTGCCGGGTGCGGCCTCGTCTGGGTGCTGCATGCCGGTCGCCCGCCTGATTTCGCCGGGGCGAGATAGGCACTCCGGCGGACGGGCCGTCAACCCGAAAGCCCCAGCGGTAGGGGCGTTTGCGTTTCGCATGCGAAACGGGCGGTTCGGACAGGCAGCGGTTTTCCCGGCTCTGCGTCCGGGATATGGCTGCGCCGGGACTACGAGCGGAAAGACAGCGAGATGACCGAGGCCCTTCACGACGACGACTCACTCCCGGTCCTCTGGATCGTGACGCGCGAGCTTGGCGTCGGGTCGGAGGTCTGGATGATGCGCCAGATCGCAGCGCTCCGAGAGTTTCGACCGGTCGTGGTGACTTGGATCGATTATCGCCCCGCCGAGGCGCAGGCCGCATCCAGACTGACCGTGCATGTTATGCCGTTCCCCGTCGACCTCAGTGTAGGGCCGAAGCGCTGGTGGAATCGTCTCGAACGTGCCCCGATCCGCAATTTTTACGCGACGCGCGGGGCCGAGCAGCGGCATTTGATCGCCTTGGCCCGACAGGACCGGCCTGCGGTTATCCTAGCACATTTCGGCCATACGGGGTTGCGGGTGCTGCCAGTGGCCGAACGCCTTGGCCTGCCGCTCGTCTGTCATTTCCACGGGCTGGATCTTTCCTCCGCGCTTCGCAACCGCTGGTATCGGTGGAGCCTGCTGCGCCATATTGGGCGGTTCGACGGCCTCGTGACGGTGGGCACGCGCCAGCGCGACTGGGTGGCCCTGCACGCACCAGCGACGGTGCCGCAGCACCTCATCCCCTGTGGCGTGCCGGTGGCCGAGTTTTCTCGCAGCCCCGCCGAGGCCGCCCGGCCCGAGCCCGATCCGCCGGTTTTCGCGGTCGTGTCGCGGCTGACGCCGCAGAAGGGTGTCGAATGGTGCCTGCGGGCCTTCGCGCGCCTGCCGCGCGGGACAGCCCGTCT
>JANPJD010000185.1:0-3207 GCA_031425325.1 Rhodobacterales bacterium
GTTCAGCAGCGTCGCCGCCGCCGAGACCGTCAGCCTGTTGGTCGTGTCCGCCGTCGCGTTCACCCCCAGAAGCGGCGTCGTCTGCACGGCCCCCTGCGCCACCCAGAGCGTCCCGGAATAGACCACGCCCACCCCTTCGGCGATGACCTCGGCCCGCCAGCCGGGCTGTGGCGTGAAGAAGATCCACCCCTCGACGTCATAGACCGCCACCTTGCGGTCCTGCCCCGTCCAGGCCCCCACGGCCCCCGCCGCCACGATGTGTCGCGCCCCGATCACCGGGCTTGCGGGGGCCGCCGTCCGCGTCCGGTCGGCGACGGCCAGTTGCACGATCACGTCGAGGACGCGCAGCGCCTCGTTGTGCGTGACGTGCTTTTGCGCCTGCGCGGGTTGGATGTAGGGCAGGGCGAGTACGGCCGAGACCTCGGACATGGGAACTTCCTCCGGGTGTTTGCCGGGGGACACTGGGGTCACGGGGATGAAGATCGCATGGCCGGGGCGCGCGCAGCGGGCCTGCAAACGCAACGCTACTTGCCGCCGCCCGCCGTCTCGGAGCCGCCGCGCGTCAGGTAGTAGGCCAGCAGGATCGGGACGAAGGTCACGACGAAGACCACGATCGCCACCACGTTCGTGACCGGGCGCTGCCGGGGCCGGACCAGCTCGTTCAGCATCCAGATCGGCAGCGTCGATTGCTGGCCTGCCGTGAACGTCGTGACGATCACCTCGTCAAACGACAGCGCGAACGCCAGCATCCCGCCCGCGAGCAATGCCGAGCCGAGGTTCGGCAGGATCACATGCCTAAAGGTCTGAAAGCCGTTCGCACCAAGGTCCATCGAGGCCTCGACGATGCTGCCAGACAGCCGGCGAAACCGCGCGACCGCGTTGTTGAACACGATCACGATGCAAAAGGTCGCGTGGCCCAGCACGATGGTCCAGGTCGAGAAGGGGATGCCCAGCACGTCGAAGGCCGAGCGCAGCGACATCCCCGTGATGATCCCCGGCAGGGCGATGGGCAAAAGGATCAGAAGCGAAATCTGCTCGCGCCCGAAGAAGCGCGTCCGCGCCATCGCCGCCGCCACCAGCGTGCCCAGTACCAGCGCCAGCGCCGTCGAGATCGCCGCCACCTTCAGCGACAGGTAAAGCGGCGGCCAGATGTCCTCGCGCCCCCAGGCGACGGCGAACCATTTGAGCGTCAGGCCGGGCGGCGGAAACTGGTAGGTCCGCTCCTCGGTTGTGAAGGCGTACAGGAAGATCAGCAGGATCGGGATGTGCAGGAACAAAAGGCCCGCTGCCGCCCCGATGGTCAGCCCCAGCGGCGCACGATCTTCAGAGCGCATCGAACGCCCCCATCCGCTTGGCGATGGCCAGATAGACCAGCATCACCGCAATCGGCACCACCGCGAAGGCCGCCGCCAGCGGGATATTCCCGGCGGTGCCCTGCAAGGTATAGACCGCCTGCCCGATGAAGAGCCGCGACGAGCCGATGATCTGCGGGATGATGTAATCCCCCAGCGTCAGCGAAAAGGTAAAGATCGACCCCGCGACCACCCCCGGCAGCGCCAGGGGCAGGATCACCGTGCGGAACGTCTGCGCCCGCGTGGCCCCCAGGTCGGCCGAGGCTTCCAGCATCGAGGCCGGCACCCGTTCGAGCGAGGCCTGCATCGGCAGGATCATGTAGGGCACCCAGACATAGACGAACACAAGGAACGTGCCGATGTAGCTGGTGGATAAAGAGTTTCCGCCGATCACCGGTAGCGCCAGAACGCCGTTCAGGATCGCCGAGGCGCCGATTCCGTCGGTCGCCCAGGTCACGATCCCCTCCTTGGCGAGGATCAGCTTCCATGCATAGACCTTGACGAGATAGCTCGACCACAAGGGCAGCATGACGCCGAGGTAGAACGCGGCCTTCCAGCGGCCTTTCGCATAGCGCGCCGCGTAGTAGGCGATTGGGAACGCCACCACCGCACAGCCCAGCGTTACCGCCGCCGCCATCCCGACGGTCCGCAGGATGATGTCGAAGTTCGACGGGCGCAGCAGCTCGCCATAGGTCTTCAGCGTGAACTCCGGGACGACCATCCCCGAGAACTCGTCGATGGAATAGAAGCTTTGCAGCAAGAGCGCTGCAAGCGAGCCGAGATAGACGACCCCAAGCCACAGAAGCGGCAGTGCCAGCAGCAACGCCAGCAGCAGGTTTGGCCGCCGCCAGAAGGCGTCGGTCATCCGGTCGCCGGGACCGCGCGGCGGGAAAGTCGCGCTCACGCCTCGGCCCGCATCGGGTGGATCGCCCCGGGTATCGCCCAAAGACCGACAGGCGTGCCCGGCGCCGGCACCTCCTCGCCGGGGGACAACACAAGGCCGATCTCCAGCCCGCCCTCGGCCAGCGAGACCGTCAGCCGCGTGCCGGCCCCCAGGTAGCGCGCGGTCCCCGCGACGCCCGTGACGCCCTGACCGGCCTCGACCAGCCGGATGCGCTCGGGCCGCAGGCTGCACCACGCCTCGGGTCCGCCGAAGCGGCGGCTGACGGCAGGGGGCAAGACGTTGGAACTGCCCACGAAATCGGCGACGAAACGGGTAGCGGGTTCTTCATAGATCTCGGCGGGAGAGCCCACCTGCGCCACGCGGCCCTCGCTGAAGACAGCGACCCGGTCGGCCATGCTCAGCGCCTCGCCCTGGTCATGCGTGACGAAGACGAAGGTGATCCCCAGCCGTTGCTGAAGCGCCTTCAACTCGTCCTGCATCGCCTCGCGCAGCTTGAGATCAAGCGCCCCCAGCGGCTCATCGAGCAACAGCACGCGTGGCTCGTTCACCAGCGCCCGCGCCAGCGCCACCCGCTGTCGCTGTCCGCCCGACAACTGCCCCGGCTTCCGGTCGCCGTAGGCGTCGAGCTTCACAAGCGCCAGCATCTCTTCGGCGCGTGCATGGCGCTGGGCGCGCCCGACGCCCTTCACCATCAGCCCGTAGGCCACGTTGTCGCGCACGTTCATGTGCGGGAACAGCGCGTAGTCCTGAAACACCGTGTTGACGTTGCGCAGGTGGGGCGGAGTGTTCGACACATCTTCGCCGAAGATCCGGATCTGCCCACCGGTGGGCTTTTCAAACCCCGAGATCAGCCGCAGGCAGGTGGTCTTGCCCGAACCGGAGGGACCGAGCATCGCAAAGAAGCTGCCCTCGGCAATCGCAAGATCAACGCCATCAACGGCGCGAACTTGG
>JANPJD010000186.1:0-15810 GCA_031425325.1 Rhodobacterales bacterium
CACCAGACTGCCCGCGCCCGATCCCCGCCCCGGCCCCACGGGGATGCCGCGCTTCTTGGCCCACTGGATGAAGTCGGCCACGATCAGGAAGTAGCCGGGAAACCCCATCTGCTCGATCACGCCCAGCTCGAAGTCCAGACGTCGCTCGTATTCGGAGATCTCGGCCGCATGGGGGATCACGGCGAGGCGCGCCGCCAGCCCTTCGCGCGCCTGACGGCGCAGTTCCTCGACCTCATCATCGGCAAAGCGCGGCAGGATCGGCTTGCGCTTCTGCGCGGCGTAGGCGCAGCGCCGGGCGATCTCGACCGTGTTCTCCAGCGCCTCGGGCAGGTCCGCAAAAAGCGCGCACATCTCGGCCTCGGACTTGAAATAGTGTTGCGGCGTCAGGCGGCGGCGTGGGGCCTGCTGGTCGACGTAAGCCCCTTCGGCGATGCAGATCAGGGCGTCATGCGCCTCGAACATGGTGGCTTTCGGGAAATGCACGTCGTTCGTGGCGACCAGCGGCAGGCCAAGCTCGTAGGCAAGGTCGACCGAGCCGCGTTCGGACAGCCGCTCGGCCTCGGTCGGGCGCCCGCCCTCGCCGGGATGGCGCTGCAACTCGACGTAAAGGCGCCCCGGATAGGCGGCCGCCAGCCGCCCCAGCAGGGCGCGGGCACGTGCCTCGTGACCCGCGCGCAGGTGCCTCCCGACCGGTCCGTCTGGCCCGCCCGTCAGGCAGATCAGCCCGTCCGCATGCGCCTCGAGCTCGGCCAGCGTGACCTGCGGCAGTTGCCCGCCCTTGCCGAGGTAAAGGCAGGAGTTGAGCTTCATCAGGTTCATGTAGCCCGCCTCGTCCTGCGCCAGCAGCACGAGGGGCGCGGTCGGGCGCGCCTTCTCGCCGGGCGGGGCAGGGTCGTGGGCGACCGAGATCTGGCAGCCGAGGATCGGCTGCAACCCCGCGCCCTGTGCGGTGACCGAGAACTCGAGCGCCGCGAACATGTTGTTCGTGTCGGTCACAGCCACGGCAGGCATGCCTTGCGCGACGCAAAGGTCGACGAGTTTTTTCACCGGCACCGCCCCTTCCAGAAGCGAATGCTCGGTATGGACGCGCAGGTGAATGAATCGCGGCTCGGACATCGCCCGAACCTAGCGCCGCCGCCCGCCCTTTGCCATGCCGATCGGCGGCACCGCTGCCCGTCTGCGAGGCGCGGCGCGCAAGTCTCGGCTGGCGCATCGCCGCACCTTGTCCTGCGTATGAAGGTTGTGCTTGCCATGCCTTGTCCGCGCGGGCTTCATGAACCTGTCATGGAGTGCATCCCGACCTTCCGCCGCATCGGGCGGGATGCGACGGCTCCGATTGCAGAGACAGCGGCAGGTTTCACGAATGGAAGTTGCGTTTCGGCTGAATGGAACGCCGGTCTGCGTCACGGACGAGCCCCCGACCCGCACCCTGCTCGACTGGCTGCGCGAGGCGCGCGGTCTGACAGGCACCAAGGAAGGCTGCAACGAGGGCGATTGCGGGGCCTGCACCGTCATGGTGACGGATGCGGGCGGGGCCCGCGCGCTCAACGCCTGCATCCTCTTTCTGCCGCAGGTCCACGGCAAGGCGGTGCGTACGGTCGAGGGCCTTGCAGGCGAGGGCGGCGCGCTGCACCCCGTGCAGGCGGAACTCGTCCGGTACCACGGCTCGCAATGCGGCTTCTGCACGCCGGGCATCGCCGTCTCGATGGCGGTCGGGCACCTTCAGGGCCGCACCGATCATGACGACGTGCTGGCGGGCAACCTCTGCCGCTGCACGGGATACGCGCCGATCGTGCGTGCCGCGCGCGCGGCCGAGGCGGCCCTGGTCCCAGATTGGATGACCGCCGACCATGGCTTCGTTTCGGCCGAAATACCCGCAGGGGGGAGTCCGAAGGACGCTAGTCCGAAGGATGGGGGGGCGGCCGCCCCCCCTGCGACCGCCCGGCCGGGCACTACGGACGATCTCGCGCGCTGGTTTCTCGCGCATCCCGAGGGCACGCTTGTCGCCGGGGCGACGGATGTCGGTCTCTGGGTCACCAAGGAACTGCGCGACCTCGGGCCGGTCGCTTTCCTGTCCAGCATCACCGAGATGCAGCGCATCGAAAGGGTGGGCGACCGGCTTCGGATCGGGGCCGGGGTCACGGTCGAGGCGCTGCGGGCCGCCATGGCCGCGCTGCATCCCGCCTTCGCCGAGTTGCTGCGCCGCTATGGCAGCCTTCAGGTCCGCAACGCGGCCACCATCGGTGGCAACATCGCCAACGGCTCGCCCATCGGCGACGGGCCGCCCGCGCTGATCGCCCTCGGGGCCACGCTGCACCTGCGCCGGGGCGATGCACGGCGCGACATGCCGCTCGAGGATTTCTTCCTCGCCTATCGCAAGCAGGACCGCCAGCCGTCCGAGTTCGTGGAGGCTGTCAGCATCCCCGCCAGCGCGCCGGGCCTGCGCTGCTACAAGCTGTCGAAGCGCTTCGATCAGGACATATCGGCGGTCTGCGGCTGCTTTGATCTGTGGCTCGACGACGGCATCGTGACCTCGGCACGGATCGCCTTCGGCGGCATGGCGGGTACGCCGAAACGGGCAAGCGCGGTCGAGGCGGCCCTGCTCGGGTGCAGGCTGTCGCCCGAGGCTGCGCGCGACGTGGCCCCGGTCTTTGCCGAGGATTTCGCGCCGCTCGATGACATGCGCGCGAGCGCGGCCTACCGGCTTCGCACAGCCGCCAACATGCTGGTGCGCTACGCCCATGACCGGGCGGGCACGGCGACCGATGTGCTGGGCGTGCGGCCATGACGATGGGCAAGGCGCTGCCGCACGACTCTGCCGCCCTGCACGTGACCGGGGCCGCGCGCTATGTCGACGACATCCCCGCCCCGGCGGGGGCGCTGCACCTTGCCTTCGGGCTGTCGCAGGTGGCGCATGGGCGGATCGTCTCGCTCGATCTTGCGGCGGTGTGCGCGGCACCCGGCGTCGTCGCAGTACTGTCGGCCGAGGATCTGCCCGAGATGCCCGACTGTTCGCCCTCGGCGCAGGACGAGCCATTGCTCGCGGTCGACCGCGTGTACTATGCAGGACAGCCCGTCTTCCTCGTGGTGGCCGACAGCCATCTCGCCGCCCGCCGCGCCGCCCGCCTTGGCCGGATCGGGATCGAGGCGCTGCCCGCGATCCTGACGGTCGACGAGGCGCTGGCGGCGGGCAGCCGCTTCGAGGACGGCCCCGTCATCTGGGAAAATGGCGATGCGGCGGCGGCCATAGCTGCGGCGGCACATGTGGTCGCGGGCCGCCTGGAAGTGGGCGGGCAGGAGCATTTCTACCTTGAGGGACAGGTCGCAATGGCCTTGCCGCAAGAGGACGGCAGCATGGTGGTGCACGCCTCGACACAGCACCCGACCGAGGTCCAGCACAAGGTCGCCCACGCGCTGCACCTGCCGATGAGTGCGGTGCGCGTCGAGGTCCGCCGGATGGGCGGCGGCTTCGGCGGCAAGGAGAGCCAGGGCAACGCGCTGGCTGTAGCCTGCGCGATCGCGGCAGCGCGGACGGGGCGGACCTGCCGGATGCGCTATGACCGCGACGACGATATGACGATCACGGGCAAGCGGCACGACATGGCCGTGCTCTACCGCGCCGGGTTCGACGGCAAGGGGCGGCTTGCGGGGGTGGAGTTCACCCATCTCGTGCGCTGTGGCTGGTCGCAGGACCTGTCGCTGCCCGTCGCCGACCGGGCGATGCTGCATGCCGACAACTGCTATGCGATCCCGGCGATGCGGATCGAAAGCCACCGGCTGCGGACCAACACGCAAAGCGCCACCGCCTTTCGCGGCTTCGGCGGACCGCAGGGGATGCTTGGGATCGAGCGCGTGATGGACCACGTCGCCCACGCGCTCGGCCGTGATCCGCTGGAGGTGCGGCGCGCCAACTTCTACCGCGCGGCGGCGGGCAGGCCGGGGGGGCCGTCTGCCCCGCCGGATCCCCCCGAGGATACTTCCGCCAAAGTGAATGCCAAAGTGAGTGAAGGCGTGGTGACGGCCGACGCGGTCGACCTGACGTCGCGCGGGGCGGTCGATGCGGCATCGCCGGCGGGGCCGCCGCAGGTGCCGCCGGGCGTGCAGACGACGCATTACCGGATGCCGGTCGAGGATTTCATCGGCCACGAGCTTGTGGCCGAGCTGGAGCGGTCCTCGGACTATCACGCGCGCCGGGCCGAGATCGCCGCGTGGAACGCGCGCAGTCCGGTCCTGAAGCGCGGGCTGGCGCTGACACCGGTGAAGTTCGGCATCTCGTTCACGCTGACCTGGCTCAACCAGGCGGGGGCACTGGTGCATGTCTATCAGGACGGCTCGGTGCGGATGAACCATGGCGGGACCGAGATGGGGCAGGGCCTGTTCCAGAAGGTCGCGCAGGTTGCAGCGGGGGTGTTCGGGCTGGATGCCGGGGCGGTCAGGATCACCGCGACCGATACGGGCCTTGTGCCCAATACCTCGGCCACTGCCGCCTCGTCGGGGACCGATCTGAACGGCATGGCCGTGCGCGCGGCCTGCGAGACGATCCGCGACCGTATGGCAGGGCTGCTCGCCGAGCGGCATCAGGCGCAGCCCGGCGACGTGCGGTTCGCGGGCGGGCGGGTGACGGTGGGCGGGGCGGACTATGCCTTTGCCGAGGCCGTGGCGATGGTCTACCAGGCGCGCGTCTCGTTGTCCGCGACGGGCTTCTACCGGACGCCCAAGATCGTCTGGGACCGCAAGCGCGGCGAGGGACGTCCGTTCTTCTACTTCGCCTATGGCGCCGCCGTCACCGAGGTGGTGGTCGATACGCTGACGGGCGAGAACCGCATCCTGCAGGCCGACATCCTCCATGACACGGGCACAAGCCTGAACCCTGCGATCGACATCGGTCAGATCGAGGGCGGTTATGTGCAGGGCGCGGGCTGGCTGACGACCGAAGAACTGGTCTGGGATGGTGCAGGACGGTTGCGGACGCATGCCCCCGCGACCTACAAGATACCGGCATGTTCGGATCGTCCGCCCGTTTTCAACGTGGCGCTCTGGGGGCGCGAGAACGCGGAGGATACCGTGGGCAAGTCCAAGGCCGTGGGAGAGCCGCCACTGATGCTGGGCATCTCGGCGCTGATGGCTCTGTCGGATGCTGTGGCCGCCTGCGGTGACGGATCGGTTTATCCCGCGCTCGACGCGCCCGCGACGGCCGAGCGGGTGTTCTGGGCGGTGCAGCGGCAGGTGGGCGATGTTTGACGCCGCCGCCCTGCGTGAGGCCGTCGCGGCCAAGGGACGCGTCGCACGCATCGTCGTGGCCTCGGTCGAAGGCTCGACCCCGCGCGAGGTAGGTGCCGCGATGCTGGTCTGGGAGGGCGGAAGTGCCGGGACCATCGGCGGCGGCGCGCTTGAATGGGAGGCGATGGCGCGGGCGCGGCTACTGCTCGCGTCGGGCCGGTCGCGGTTCGAGCGGCTCGCCCTGGGGCCGGGCCTTGGGCAGTGCTGCGGCGGCGCGGTGGGGCTTCTGACCGAGGTGTTCGAGGCCGGAACGATACCCGACGGTGAGATCGTGGCGCGCGCCGTCGATGGGCGCGAGATGCCGCTGGCGGTGAAGCGGCTTCTGGCCCGCGCGCGGGGCGAGGGCGTGGTGCCTGCGCCGGTCCTTCTGCAAGGCTGGTTCGTAGAGCCCGCCGCTCGGCCGCTGCGTCAGGTCTGGGTCTGGGGCGCGGGGCATGTGGGCCGCGCGCTGGTGGCGGTGCTGGCACCGCTGCCGGGCCTTGCCGTGACGTGGATCGATGTCGCCGAGGCGCGGTTTCCGCCGGATGTGCCGCCGGGGGTGACGGTGCTGGCTGCGGCCGATGCGGCGGCGCTGGCCGATCATGCGCCCGTCGGGGCCGAGCACTTGATCCTGACCTTCTCGCATGCGCTCGACTTGGAACTTTGCCACCGGCTGCTGGGGCGGGGGTTCGCGCGGCTCGGGCTGATCGGCTCGGCCACCAAGCGGGCGCGGTTCCGCGCGCGGTTGGCGGCGCTTGGCCATGGCGCGCAGGAGATCGCTCGGATCGACTGTCCGATCGGGGACCCCGCGCTCGGCAAGCACCCGCAGGCGATTGCGGTTGGTGTGGTTGCAGACCTGCTACGTCAGGCCTCGGCCGCGACCGAGCGGCGGAACAGCGCATGAGGGACCTCAGTCACGATGGCGCGCTTCTGACGGTCGAGGGGGTGACCAAGGCCTATCCGGGGGTGGTCGCCAACAGCGATGTCAGCTTCCGCATCGCGTCCGGCGAGGTCCATGCGCTGCTGGGCGAGAACGGCGCGGGTAAGTCGACGCTGGTCAAGATGATCTACGGCCTCGTGCGCCCCGACGCGGGCGCGATGACACTGCGCGGCGCGGCTTACGCGCCGCAGCGGCCGGGCGAGGCGCGCGCCCAGGGCGTGGCGATGGTGTTCCAGCACTTCAGCCTGTTCGAGGCGCTGAGCGTCGCCGAGAACGTGGCGCTGGGGATGGAACGTCCGCCCCGGATGGGGCGGCTCGCAGACCGCATCCGCGAAGTGAGCACCGCCTACGGCCTGCCGCTCGATCCCGACCGGCTGGTGGGCGACCTGAGCGCGGGTGAGCGGCAGCGCGTCGAGATCATCCGCTGCCTGTTGCAGGAGCCGAAGCTTCTGATCATGGACGAGCCGACCAGCGTGCTGACCCCACAGGAGGTGGACATCCTGTTTGCCACGCTGCGCCAGCTTGCCTCCGAAGGGACGGCGATCCTCTACATCAGCCACAAGCTTGAGGAGATCCGGGCGCTCTGCGATGCCGCGACGATCCTGCGGCGGGGTAAGGTGGTGGCGACCTGCGATCCGCGGCAGCGGTCGGCGCACGATCTGGCCGAGATGATGGTCGGTGCCACGCTGACCCCGCCCGCCCGCAACCGGGCGCCCAAGGGCGAGGTCGCGCTTGAGGTGACGGGGTTGTCCGTCGCCTCGCCCAACTTTTTCGGGACGGCCTTGCGCGATGTCTCGTTCGCAGTGCGGAAAGGCGAGATCCTGGGGATCGCGGGTGTGGCGGGTAACGGGCAGGATGAGTTGCTGCTGGCCCTTTCGGGCGAGGTACGCTCGGCAGCCGGGGCGGTGCAGATCGACGGGACCCCTGTCGGCCATCTCGGGCCGAACGAGCGGCGGCGCGCGGGCCTTGTGGCCGCGCCCGAGGAACGGCTGGGCCATGCGGCCGCCCCGGACATGAGCCTGACCGAGAATGCGCTACTGTCTGGGGCGGTGCGGCAGGGACTGGTGCGGGGCGGCCTGGTCGACTGGGCAGCGGCGCGCCGCTTTGCCGAAGGGATCGTCGCGGACTATGACGTCCGGACGCCGGGTGTCGGCGTTGCCGCACGCGCGCTGTCGGGCGGCAACCTTCAGAAATTTGTGGTCGGGCGCGAGCTGAGCCAGTCTCCCGCCGTGGTGATCGTCAACCAGCCGACATGGGGGGTGGATGCCTCGGCCGCCGCCGCGATCCGCCAGGCGTTGATCGACCGGGCGGCGTTGGGCGCAGCGGTGGTGGTGATCAGCCAGGACCTCGACGAGTTGCTCGAGATTGCCGACCGGTTCGCAGCCTTGAACGGTGGCCGCCTTAGCGCGCCCCGTCCGGTCGAGGGGCTGACCGTGCAGGAGATCGGCCTGATGATGGGTGGGGCGCATGATCTGCAGGCGGTGCATCATGCGTGAGCGCCTGTTTCCCCGCGCAGCCGCCGCCCCGGACCCGAACCGGGGCCTCGACCGGACAGGCGGTGTGCCGTGCTGAGGCTGGAAAAGCGCCCCGTACCGTCGCGCTTCTGGCTGTGGGGCACGCCGGTGCTGGCGGTGATGCTCACCATGATCGCGGGCGGGCTGATGTTCGCCGCGCTGGGCAAGAATCCCGTCGTCGCGATCCGCACGATCTTCTGGGACCCGCTGTTCGGCGAATTCGCGTGGTATTTCCGGGGCCAGCTTCTGGTCAAGGCGGCCCCCCTGATCCTGATCGCAGTCGGCCTGTCGCTGGGCTTCCGGGCGGGCATCTGGAACATCGGGGCCGAGGGTCAGTACATCATGGGCGCCATCTTCGGCGCGGCGGTGGGGCTTGCCTTCTACCCCGCCGACCTCTGGATCGTGTTTCCGCTGATGGTCGTCGCCGGCGCATTCGGCGGCTGGCTCTGGGCGATGATCCCGGCGATCCTGCGAACGCGCTTTCGCACCAACGAGATCCTCGTCTCTCTGCTGCTTGTCTATGTCGCGCAGCAGATCCTCGCCTCGATGGCGCTGGACGCGCTGCGAAATCCCGAGGGCGGCGGTTTCCCCGGCTCGCGCAACTTCGGCAGCTATCCGGCTGCGGCCAACGAAGAGATCATCGCAGGCACCGGGATGCACTGGGGGGTCGTTGCGGCCTTCATTGCGGTGATCGCAGCACATGTCCTCATGCAGCGCCACATCCTGGGTTTCCAGATCCGGCTTGCGGGCCAAGCGCCGCGTGCCGCGCGCTTTGCCGGGGTGAACCCGTCGCGCCTCGTGGTCCTCTGCATGGGGCTGTCGGGCGGCCTTGCGGGGCTTGCGGGTCTGTTCGAGGTGACGGGTCCCGCCGGCCAGATCACCATCGACTTCGCCAGTGGCTACGGCTTTACCGCGATCATCGTGGCCTTCCTTGGCCGGCTGGAGCCTGTGGGCATCCTGCTGGCGGGGCTTTTGATGGCGCTGACCTATATCGGTGGCGAGAACGCGGCCACCAATCTGGGCCTGCCCTCGGCGGCGATCCAGGCGTTTCAGGGGATGCTGCTGTTCTTCCTGCTCGCCGTGGATCTGCTGACAAACTTCCGCGTCCGCGTCGGGAGGCTTGCCTGATGGAAATCTTCGGCGGCATCAACCCGGCCATCCTGATCGCCTCGCTGATGGTGGCTGCCGTCCCGATCATGCTGGCCGCGATCGGCGAGTTGGTGGTCGAGAAGGCCGGGGTGCTGAACCTTGGCGTCGAGGGCATGATGATCATGGGTGCGGTCTGCGGCTTTGCCGCCGCCGTCGAGACCGGCAGTCCCGCGATGGGGTTCGTCGGCGGTGCGCTGGCCGGGGCGGCGCTGTCGGCGGTCTTCGCTCTACTGACGCAGGTCTTCATGGCGAACCAGGTCGCGACGGGACTGGCTCTGACGCTGTTCGGTCTTGGCCTGTCGTCGCTGGTGGGGCAGGGCTATGTCGGGATCAAGCCGCCCTCGACCGGCGATGTGCCCTTCGGGCCGCTGGCCGAAATCCCCGCGGTCGGGACCATCCTGTTCCGACACGATCCGATGGTCTACGTCTCGATCCTGATCGTGGCGGCGGTCTGGGCCGTGCTGCGCTTTACCCGCACCGGACTTGTTCTTCGGGCAGTCGGTGAGAACCACGACGCCGCCCATGCGCTGGGCTACAAGGTCCAACGCGTCCGGCTTCTGGCGATCCTGTTCGGTGGCGCAATGGCGGGACTCGGCGGGGCCTACATCAGCCTTGTGCGCGTGCCGCAATGGACCGACGGGATCACCGCCGGGGCCGGGTGGATCGCGCTCGCCATCGTGGTCTTTGCAGGCTGGAAGCCGTGGCGCGTCCTGTGGGGGGCCTATCTTTTCGGCGGAATCGCGGTATTGCAGCTTAACCTGCAGGCGGCCGGGGCGCGGATTCCGGCAGAGTACTTGTCGATGTCCCCCTACCTGATAACCATCCTCGTGCTGGTCATCATGTCCTCGGACCGCAGCCGGGCTGCGCTTAGCGCGCCGGCTGCCTTGGGTAAGAACTTCCATGCCTCGCGCTGAGGCGTGCATCAAAGCCGGACAAGCCGGCAGAACAGGGAGCAAAAGAATGAAACGCAGAACGCTGCTCGCGACCGCAGCCTTGGGGCTTGGCCTCACCGTCAGTGGCATGGCCCATGCCCAGATGGAAAAGGCGAAGGCCTGTTTCGTCTATGTCGGCCCGATTGGCGACCTCGGCTGGAGCTACCAGCACCACCAGGGCGCGCTGGCCGTCCAGGAAGAGTTCGGCGACCGGGTCGAGATCGCCTGGCAGGAGAGCGTGCCCGAGGGCGCGGATGCCGAACGTGTGCTGACGCAGATGGCGCTGTCGGGCTGCAACATCATCTTCACCACCTCGTTCGGCTACATGGATGCGACCAACGCCGTCGCCGCCAAATTCCCGGACGTCAAGTTCGAGCATGCGACCGGCTACAAGCGCGAGCATCCAAACGTCTCGACCTACAACGCGCGGTTCTACGAAGGGCGCGCGATCCAGGGCCATATCGCGGGCAAGATGACGAAGTCGAACAAGATCGGCTACATCGGTTCGTTCCCGATCCCCGAAGTCGTGATGGGGATCAACAGCTACTTCCTGCACGCGCAGAAGGTGAACCCCGAGGTCGAGTTGTCGGTCGTGTGGGCCTTCACCTGGTTTGACCCCGCCAAGGAGGCCGACGCCGCCCGCGCGCTGATCGACCAGGGCGTCGACGTGATCGCGAGCCACACCGACTCGACCGCGCCGCTGGCCGAGCTTGCCAAGACCCCCGGCGCGATCGGCTTCGGTCAAGCCTCGGACATGGCCGACTACAAGCCGAGCCCGCGCGTGACCTCGATCATCGACAACTGGAACCCCTACTACATCAAGCGCGTCGGCGCCGTGCTTGACGGTACCTGGACCCAGACCGACAGTTGGGCGGGCATCCCCGAGGGCGAGGTCGAGATCGGCGAGATCACCGACGCCGTTCCGGCCGACGTAAAGGCCGAGGCCGAAGCGATGCGCGAGGCCATCGCGGCGGGGACGTATCATCCGTTCACCGGGCCCATCAACAAGCAGGACGGCACACCGTGGCTTGCCGATGGCGTGGTGGCCCCGGACGGCGATCTTTTGGGCATGAACTTCTATGTCGAGGGTATCACCGGCGACATTCCGAAGTAGGTCAGCCGAAATCGACAGGACGGCCCGGCGGTCTTGCCGGGCCGTTTTCGTTTGCATGGCAACAGAGTGTTTCTTGATCCTAAAGGTATGCGACCAGGCGTGCCGCGCTCGTCACAGGTCGCATCAAATGCGACTCAATTTCTACCTTTGCGTGTGGCTGACGGCCCTGAAACCAGTATCTTTATCCCTGAAGGAGAGGATTGAAGCCTGCTCGGGTTCAATCACAGGCGGATCAGGAATGACCGGCAAGCGAAGCTGCCCTTTTGGACAGTTTGACCGATTGGGCCAACTCGTGGAGACAAGGGACGTCGCCGATATTTACGGCGACCGGTTCGAGACACGGATTTGCGGCACGCCCGCGAAAGGGACGGAAGGCGGCCTCGGCACCTTCTGGATTTAGACAGAGCAAAGGGCCCGGAGCGATCCGGGTCCTTTTTTCGTTCCGCGCCGCCAAGCCTGCGCGACCGCTTGCCAACACCCGCCCGGCAAGGCAGCGTGCCGCGCATGGACACGGATTTTCTGATCGTTGGCGGCGGCATCGCAGGCGTCTCGGCGGCGGCACGGCTGTCGGCCCTGGGCTCGGTCGTGCTGCTCGAGGCCGAGACCGCGCTTGCACATCACGCCTCGGGCCGGTCGGCCGCGCTTTACGAGCCGCATTACGGTCTGGCACCGATCGTGGACCTCAGCCTGACGAGCGGGGCCGAGTTCCATGCGACCCAAGGCGTCCTGTCGCCGCGCGGCATGATGATCGTGGCCCCCGCCGAGGATCGCGCCGCGTTCGACGCGGACTGCGCGACCATGCATCTGTTGCCCGTCGGACTGGACGAGGCGCTGGCGCGCGTGCCGATCCTGAACCCCGCGCGTGTCGCGCATGTGGGCCTGGCCGACCACGCCTGGGACATCGACACGGACCTGCTGGTGCAGGGGTATGTGCGGACTGCGCGGGCCAATGGGGCTGCGATCCTGACAGGCGCTGCCGTCTCGGCCATTGCGCGTGACGGAAGCGGTTGGAGCGTGACAGCGGGGGCCGAGGCTTACCGGACCCGGGTTGTCGTGAACGCGGCCGGGCCATGGGCCGACGGGATCGCCGTTCTGGCCGGGGTGCGGCCCCTTGGGCTGGTCCCGATGCGTCGCTCGATGGCGCGCATCCCCGCGCCCGGCGGGCATGACCTGCGCGGCTGGCCGATGATCTTCGGCGCGGGCGAGCGGTGGTATGCCAAGCCCGATGCGGGCGCTCTGATCATCTCGCCCGCCGAGGAGCATCCGATGGACCCGCACGACGCCTGGGCCGACGACATGGTGCTGGCCGAGGGATTGGCCCGGTACGAAGAGATGGTCACCGAACCCGTCACCCGGCTTCTCGCGTCCTGGGCGGGCTTGCGGACATTCACGCCCGACCGGGTGCCCGCCATCGGGCCGGCCCCGGACGCGCCGTCGTTCTTCTGGCTGGCGGGGCAGGGCGGCTACGGCTTTCAGACCGCCCCGGCGGCGAGTGCGCTTGCCGCAGCCCTGCTGGGGGGACAGACTCCGGCGGTTGACCGTGCGACCGTGCGTGCGCTTGATCCCGCGCGCTTCGAGCGGGCCGCCGCATGACCGGGCGGGCATCGTCCCTGTGCCGTCGCCTGATGGGGTTGGCACTTGTTCTGACGTTGGCCGCCTGCGGCAGCGGGGGCGACCGCGCCGGACCACCGGGCGGGCCGGTGGCGGGCATCCCGCGCGGGTTCGGCGACACGGCCCCGCATCCATGGCCGCGCGGGCAATCGCCGGCCGACCATGCGGTTCATGGGGTCGATGTCTCGCGCTTTCAGGGGCAGATCGACTGGCAGAGGGCGGCGGGCGCAAGCGTATCCTTTGCCTTCATCAAGGCGACCGAAGGGGGCGACCGCGTCGATCCAATGTTCCGTGACAACTGGCGCGGTGCGGCGGCGGCGGGCGTCCCGCGCGGAGCTTATCACTTCTACTATTTTTGCCGACCTGCAGCCGAGCAGGCAGCGTGGTTCATCGCCAATGTCCCGCGCGAGGCGAACGCCCTGCCGCCCGTTCTGGACATGGAGTGGAACCCCTTCTCGCCAACATGCACAGTCCGCCCGCCGCCCGAGACGGTGCGCGCCGAGGCCGCTGTCTTCCTCTCGGCGCTGACGCGCCATTACGGCAAGCGCCCGCTCATCTACACCACCGTCGACTTCTGGGAGCGCAACGAGATGTGGCGGCTCAGGGGCTTTGAATACTGGCTCCGCTCGGTCTCGGCGCACCCGCGCGAGCGCTATGACGGTCATCCGTGGACGTTCTGGCAATACACCGGCACGGGCCTCGCACCCGGCTTTCGTGGCGAGGTCGACCTGAACGCCTTCCACGGCTCGCCGGCCGAGTGGGCGGCCTGGCTTGGGGGCAACTGACGCTCAGGTCAGGGCAGCAAGGAACCGGTCGACATCCTCGTCCGAGGTGGACCACGAACAGACAAGGCGGCATGCCCCCGGCGCGTGGTGCTCTGTCCGGTAGTAGACCGCCCCGGCGGCTGCGGCGCGCGCATGGGCCGCCTCGGGCAGGCAGGCGAAAATCATGTTGGCATCGACCGGGTGCAACAGCCGCACGCCGTCCTGGCGCACAAGGCCCTCGGCCAGGCGCGCGGCCATCCGGTTTGCTTGCCCCGCCAGATGGAGCCACAGACCGTCGGCCAGATAGGCCTCCATCTGGGCCGCGAGATAGCGGTGCTTCGAAAATAGGTGCCCGGCCCGCTTGCGGCGCAACTCGAACTCGCGTGCGCGGGCGGGATCGAACAGGATCACTGCCTCGACCCCCATCAGGCCGTTCTTGGTGCCGCCGAAGGACAGCACGTCGACGCCCGCCTTCCACGTCATTTCGGCCGGGCTCGCGCCCGTCGCCACAAGCGCATTGGCAAAGCGCGCGCCGTCGAGATGGACGGGCAGGCCGCGCGCCCGGGCCAGGTCCGCGAGTGCCGCCACCTCGTTGGTGGAAAGGACGGTTCCCGCCTCGGTCACATTGGTGATCGACAGCATCCCCGGCTGGACGCCGTGGACGCTGTTGCCCGTGCGTCCCAGCGCATGGTTCAACGCCTCGGGGTCCATCTTGCCGTGCGGGCCGTCGACGAGGATCAGCTTGGCACCGCCGCTGAAGAACTCGGGCGCGCCGCATTCGTCCTCGGCGATGTGGGCGAGCTTGTGGCAGAAGACCGCCCCCCAGGGCGGACAGAACAGCGCCAGCGCAAGGGCGTTCGCGGCAGTCCCGGTCGCGGTCAGGTAGACGGCGGCGTCGGGTGCGTCAAAGAGGTCGCGAACGCTCGCCGTCACGCCCGCCATGATCGCATCCCCGCCATAGGACGGCGCGAAGCCCGCATTGGCGCGACCGAGGGCCGCGAGGATTTCGGGCGGCACGCCCGAGGCATTGTCAGACGCAAAGAACATCAGGATTGGTCCTCGATGATGTGGTCTTCCCACTCTTCCTCGGGCACTTCGAACTCGGGGATCGTCCAGCCCTGCACCGAGGCCCCGGCCTGATGCACGCTTTGCGGATCGCCCGAGATCAGGGGATGCCAGTCGTAAAGTCGCTTGCCCTCATGCAGCCGCTTGTAGGCGCAAGTGCGCGGCAGCCAGTAGGCGATCTTCGGCAGTTGCGAAGGCGAAAGCTGAACGCAATCGGGCACGAACTGGCGGCGGATCGGATATTGGGTGCAGCGGCAAGTCTCACCGTCAAGCAGTCGGCAGGCGACGCGGGTGAAGGCGATCTGCCCGGTCTCCTCGTCTTCCAGCTTGTTCAGGCAGCACTTGCCACAGCCGTCGCAAAGCGCCTCCCATTCTTCGGGCGTCATCTGGGCTAGCGGGACGGTCTCCCAGAAGCGGGGACGGCGTGTCATGTCAGGTGGGACAGCATGGCGCGGGTTTCGGCGCAATCGGCATCCATCCGGGCGATGAGCGCGGGCAAGCCGTCGAAGGTCATCTCGGGCCGCAGGAACTCGACGAAGGCGATGGACAGGTGCTGGCCGTAAAGGTCGCCCGAGAAATCCAGCAGGAAAGTCTCGAGGTTGGGGATGTTCACGCCGAACATCGGACGCACGCCAAGGTTGGCCGCGCCGGCATAGGTGCCCGCCTGCGATCCGGTCAGCACATCCACCTCGACCGCATAGACGCCGAACCGGGGAAGGTGCAGCCCCGCGACCGACATGTTGGCGGTCGGATAGCCGAGCTCGCGGCCGCGCTTTTCGCCGTGGATGACCTCGCCTTCGATCCGGTGCCAGTGGCCCAGCATGGCTGCCGCATCGCGGGGCCGCCCTTCGGTCAGGGCTTGGCGGATCGCTGTCGACGAGATCTCGCGTCCGTCCGCTTCGACAAGATCGGCGAGTGTCACCGCGAACCCGTGCGCCGCCCCGAGGGCGCGCAGGTCGGTCGCGGTGCCCTGGCGGCCCTTGCCGAAGCAGAAATCCGCGCCCACGACGACATGGCTGACGCCGAGCCCCCGCGCCAGAACCTCGGCAGCAAAATCCTCGGGCGACAGTTCGGCCAGCGCTGCATCGAACGGCAGCTGGTAGAGGTGACGGACGCCGAGTTTTGCCAGCCGGTTCGCCCGCGCCTCGGCGTTCATCAGTCGGAAGGGCGGGGCGGCTGGTGCGAAGTGCTCTCGCGGGTGCGGCTCGAACGTGACGATGCCAAGGGGGGCGTCGTCGCGGCGGGCAAGATCAATGACGGCCTCGTGGCCAAGATGGACGCCGTCGAAATTGCCCAAGGCCACCGACGCGCCCTTCGCGGCCGGGTCGAGCCCTTTCCAGTCGTGGTGAACCCGCATCTTTCCCCGTCGCCGGGGGCGATCCCCGTCAGTCGAACTTGCGGCTTGGCGCCAGGACCAGCGCCTCGCCTTTCAGCACAACGGTATCGCCGACGGCGCAACGGG
>JANPJD010000187.1:0-7279 GCA_031425325.1 Rhodobacterales bacterium
CAAGGCCCTGCCGCCCGAGGTCGTCTATCCGGGCGTGCGGGACGGCGTCGCAGGGGTCGCTTTCGTCGACGCCTGCGTGCGGTCGTCGAAACGCAACGGGGCGTGGGTCAGCCTGAGCCTGTAGCCGTCAGTCCGGCAGCAAAACCTGCCCGCCGAACGTGGCGGACTGCTGGCCATCGGGCGTGACGAGCACACCCTGGACGGTGCAGTGGCTCGCAACTTCGTCGCAGCCGGTTGTCCACCCGGCACCAACCGCGGAGGTCGCGAAGCAAAGCGCCACCGCTGCCGCGCAAGGATCGGTGTGATCCTGTGAAGGTCCATAATGAAGGAACCCCATTATCGCTGGCGCAGCGGGGTGGTCCTTTCCATCCTCATGATCGTCACATACTCACTGGAGCCGACAAAGCAGTCGGACGACGGCATTTGTAGCTCGCCGGGCAATCGGGTAGCATAGAGTTCTTCACTCAGCGCCGAGGCCACAATGAACGTCCAGACGCCACCCCAGAGCGCCGCCAAGTCCCGCAAGGACGCGCCCGACCTCGACCGGTTCGACTGGGAGGACGCGCTGCGCCTTGAGGATCAGTTGTCCGAGGAAGAGCGGATGCTGCGTGACGCCGCGCGCGCTTTCGCGCAGGAAAAGCTGCAACCGCGCGTCATTGCGGCGTATCGCGACGAGACGACCGATTCCGCCATCTTCACCGAGATGGGCGCGATGGGCCTCTTGGGTGCGACGGTGCCCGAGGAATACGGCGGTCTCGGCGCGTCCTATGTGGCCTATGGCCTGATCGCCCGCGAGGTGGAGCGCGTGGATTCGGGCTATCGCAGCATGATGAGCGTGCAATCCTCGCTCGTGATGTATCCGATCCTCGCCTACGGGACCGAGGCGCAGCGGCGCAAGTATCTGCCGGGACTAGCGGCTGGCACGCTGATCGGCTGTTTCGGCCTGACCGAGCCCGATGCGGGCTCTGACCCGGCGGGGATGAAGACGGTCGCGAAGAAGACGGCGGCCGGCTATGTGCTGACCGGCTCGAAGATGTGGATCTCGAACAGCCCTATCGCGGACGTGTTCGTGGTCTGGGCCAAGTCCGAGGCGCATGGCGGCAAGATCCGGGGCTTCGTGCTGGAAAAGGGCATGGCGGGTCTGTCTGCGCCCAAGATCGGCGGCAAGCTCAGCCTGCGGGCCAGCATCACGGGCGAAATCGTGATGCAGGGCGTCGAGGTTGGCGAGGATGCGCTCTTGCCGGGGGTCGAGGGGCTGAAAGGTCCGTTCGGCTGCCTCAACCGCGCGCGCTATGGCATCTCATGGGGCGTCATGGGCGCGGCGGAGTTTTGCTGGCATGCAGCGCGGCAGTACGGGCTTGATCGGCACCAGTTTGGGAAACCACTTGCCCAGACGCAGCTATTTCAGCTGAAGCTCGCCGACATGATGACCGAGATCAGCCTTGGCCTTCAGGCCAGCCTGCGCGTGGGCCGCCTGATGGACGAGGGGCGCGCGGCACCCGAAATGATCAGCCTGATCAAGCGCAACAACTGCGGCAAGGCCCTTGATGTCGCAAGGAAATCGCGTGACATGCATGGCGGCAACGGGATCTCGGAAGAGTATCAGGTGATGCGCCACATGGTGAACCTCGAAACGGTGAACACCTATGAGGGGACGCATGACGTGCATGCGCTGATCCTGGGGCGGGCGCAGACGGGGTTGCAGGCCTTCTTCTGACCGCGCATGGACCGCGCCGACATCGTCCATGCCGCGTTTCGCGCCCGCGCCGCGGCGCGCGACCTGCCACGCGGCAAGCCGCCCGCCGGCCCGCTCCCGCACGAGCTTGCGGTGTCGCTGTTCCGCGCGGGCTGCCTGAGCCGCGCGCTCGACCGGCAGGCGCGGGTTATGAGCCGGGCGGGCAAAGGCTTTTACACCATCGGATCGTCGGGGCATGAGGGGATGGCGGCATTGGCCGCCGCGCTCCGGCCCGACGACATGGCCTTCCTGCATTACCGCGACGCGGCCTTCCAGATCGCGCGGGCCTTTCAGGTGCCGGGGCAAGACCCCGTGTGGGACCTGCTTCTGTCCTTTGCCGCCTCGTCCGAGGACCCGATCTCGGGCGGGCGGCACAAGGTACTGGGCAGCCGCAGCCTGATGATCCCGCCCCAGACCTCGACGATCGCGAGCCATCTGCCGAAGGCGGTCGGTGCTGCGTTCTCAATCGGTCTTGCCCGGCGCAACCCGCCCGAGCACCGATTGCTGGCCGATGATGCGCTGGTGATCGCGTCGTTCGGAGACGCCTCGGCCAACCACTCGACCGCGCAGGGCGCGTTCAATACGGCGGGGTGGACCGCCTTCCAAGGCACGCCGCTGCCGATCCTGTTCGTCTGCGAAGACAACGGCATCGGCATCTCGACCCGGACCCCGCGGGGCTGGATCGAGGCCAGTTTCGCCAGCCGTCCGGGGCTGACCTATATGCAGGCCGACGGGTTGGACCTTTACGACACCTACCGGGTTGCGACCGAGGCGGTGGCGCTGGCCCGGCATAAACGTCGCCCGGTGTTCCTGCACCTGCGGACCGTGCGGCTTTACGGCCATGCGGGCGCTGATATTCCCACCACCTACCTCAGCCGCGCCGAGGTCGAGGCCGACGAGGCGAACGACCCGCTCTTGCATGCGGTGCGGCTTTTGCATCAGGCGGGCGCGCTCGACCCCGACGCGGCGCTGGCGATCTATGATGCGGCGCAGAACGAGGTGGCAGAGCGCGCAGCCCATGCCGTGACGCGCCCGCGCCTTGCGACCGCTGCCGAGGTCGCGGCAAGCCTGATACCGCCGCGCCGCGCCAATGCGCCAACGAATGGCCCCTCGCCCGAAGCGCGCGCTGCCCTGCTGGGCGGCGACCTTGCGGCGATGGACGAGCCGCAGCCGATGGCGCGCCTGATCGGCTGGGCGCTTAGCGACCTCATGCTCGCGCATCCCGAGGTGGTGGTGATGGGCGAGGATGTGGGTCGCAAGGGCGGTGTCTACGGCGTCACGCAAAAGCTTCATGCGCGCTTCGGCGCAACCCGCGTGATCGACACCATCCTCGACGAGCAGTCGATCCTCGGCCTTGCAATCGGGATGGCGCAGAATGGCTTCGTTCCGGTGCCCGAGATCCAGTTCCTCGCCTATCTGCACAACGCCGAGGACCAGTTGCGGGGCGAGGCGGCCACCCTGCCCTTCTTCTCGGACGGGCAGTTCAGCAATCCAATGGTCGTGCGGATCGCGGGGCTTGGCTATCAGAAGGGCTTCGGCGGGCATTTCCACAACGATAACTCGGTGGCCGTGCTGCGCGACATTCCGGGGCTGATCCTCGCCTGCCCCTCGACCGGGGCCGACGCGGTCCTTCTGCTGCGCGAATGTCTGCGCCTGGCGCACGAGGAGCAGCGCGTCTGCGTCTTTCTCGAGCCGATCGCGCTTTATCCCACGCGCGACCTGATGGCACCCGGCGACGGCGGCTGGATGACGCGCTATCCCGCCCCCGACGAGCGCCTGCCCCTCGGCGAGGTGGGCCTCGACGGGGACGGCACCGACCTTGCCATCGTAACCTACGGCAACGGGCGCTACCTGTCGGCGCAGGCGGCGGAAGAATTGCGCGCGCAGGGCATCTCGCTGCGGATCATCGACCTGCGCTGGCTCGCCCCGCTGCCCGAGGCGTCGCTGCTGGCCGCCACGCGCGGCTGCGCGCAGGTGCTGATCGTCGACGAATGCCGTCGCTCGGGCGGCCCGGCCGAGGCGCTGATGGCGCTGTTTTCCGAAGCCGGGCAAACCGCCGCGCGGCTGACCGCCGAGGATTGCTTTATCGCGACCGGCCCGGCCTATGCCGCGACCCTGCCCTCGCGCGCGGGCATCGTCGCGGCGGCACTGGCCCTCGTCAGGCCCGCGCAACAGCCAATCGCAGCGGCCGGTGCTTGACGGGCGAGGTGACCGGCCTCGCCTCGGCGCGCTTGAACGCCTCGGCCATCGCTTCTTCGATCCCCGTGACGACGAAATCGGCCCCGATCTCGGCGGCCTCTTCCAGCTTGCGCGGATCGACGTCCGGCGGTCGGCTGAGGCGGTCACCCGAGGCGTCGACATCCTTGGGCATCTGCCAGATCACCACCCCGACCCGCAGGCCCGGCATCGCCCGCTTGATCCGGCGCACCTGAAGCAAGGAGGCGCGCGACGGCACCGGATCGAGGAACGACAGCACCAGGCAGTCGAGGCTCGTCCGGTCGAACTCTCGCAGCCGCGCGGGGGCCAAGTCGGCCAGCCGGGCCGCCCGCGCCTCGGCGCCCTCGGCCTGCATCGCCTGTGCCAGCATAGCTGCTGACACCTCGTCCAGCCGGTTGCGCCCGCCGAAACAGACGACGCGGTAGCCCTGCCCTGCCAGTTGTCCGTCTGCGGGGTCGATCTCACGCGGCGCAGCCTCGCCGTCCACCGGGGCGGAGGGCGGCGCGGGTGGGGTCGCGAGCAGGTCGCGCTCCTCGATGGCGACCTCCAGCAGCTCGTCGACCATGGTGCGGGCAGCGACCGAGATGCGCTCTTCCTGATCGGTGGTCAGGACTCCCCGTGCGACATCGTTCTGGGCCAGCAGCAAGGCGGGCAACCCCACATCACGATAGTAGTCGACAAGGTAATCCTCTTCGACAGCTTCCTCGGCCCGCGACGTGGCCTCGATCGCGTCGCCCGCCAGCAACCGCTGATACAGCCGCGCATGAGGTTGCAGGACCGGCTCGTCGCCGAAGAGAATGTCGAACAACTCGAACTGCGGAACATGACGCCCCAGCACCACAAGACAGACCGTCAGCGGCGTCGAGATGACAAGCCCGAGCGGCCCCCAGAGCCAGGTCCAGAAGATCGCGGCGATGATAATCGCAAGTGGCGTCACCCCGGTGCGCGAGCCATAGAGCCACGGCTCGACGAAGTTGCTGGTGACAAGCTCCACCCCCGCAAACAGCGCGGCCGTCCACAGGACCGCCGACCAGTCGGGTGCGACCGCGAAGGACAGGAACAAAGGGAAGGCCGCGGCGAGGACAGAGCCGATATAGGGCACAAAGCGCAGCACCAGTGTCAGCAGCCCCCAAAGGACCGCGTTCGGAACGCCGATGAAGTAAAGCCCGACACCGATCGGCACAGCATAGATGAGGTTCACCAAAAGCTGCGTCAGAAGATAGCGGCCCACCCTTTGGCCGGCCTCCTCAAGCACCTGGGTCGTTCGGTGCAGGTCGTTTGACCCCACAAGCCGGATGAAGCGGTCGCGCAACTCCTCGCGCTCTAGCAGCATGAAGATCACGAGGACGATGACGAGGCCAGTCATCGCGATCGGGCTGACGAGGGGGACGACAAGGTCGATCACCGTCTGAACCGCACTCCGCGGCTCGATAAGCTCGACCGGCATCGGGGCGCGCGGCTGGGTCGCCTCGCCGCCATCGGCGGGCACGACGGCGCTGATCTCGCGGTTGATGGCGCTGACCATGCGGGACAGCCGGCTGACGATGCCGCTGCCATCACCGTCGTCCTGAAAGGATTCGACCTTGGCGATGATGTTGGCCTGAAAGGTCGGCAGGTTCTGCGCGAGCTGGCCGAGTTGCCCCATGACGACGACCACGAAGAGCGCGATGGCAAGGAAGGTGGTCGTGACGGTCACGAGGACCGTGGCCACCATCGGCAGACCCAACCGGCGCAGCCGCGTTACCAGGGGCGACAGCGCAAAGGTGATCAGCATGGCAATGGCCAGCGGCAGGAACACGTCGCGCGCCACATAGAGGATCGCCGCCACCGCGACGATGGTGCCCAACTGCGGCAGCGTGATCCGGCGGCCGGGCACTGTCGCGTCCCCTCCGGCCGTGACAGGCACCGCTGCCGTTCCGGTCAGGTCAGCCATGCGTCGTCCCCCCTTGCCGCAAAACCCGCGCGCCAGATCAGGGCGGGCGACGGCAGCGCTCAATGCGCTGCCTGCCCGCTCGGTTCCTAGCCGGTGCGACAACCCCGCTTGACGCGCCCCCGCCCCGCGCCTAATCACTCGGCGCGTGAGGCGGGTTGGCGGAGAGGTTACGCAGCGGATTGCAAATCCGTGAAGACCGGTTCGATTCCGGTACCCGCCTCCAGGCTTTCCATCGTTGCGGCGCCCCGGCGGTCAGCGCAGCAAGGCCATGCGGCCAGGGGCCTCGCCTTAGTCGCGCCGACCGTATATGGCGGATTGCACGTTCTCTAGCCCCGCGAGCACCATGGCTGTCACAAACTGCATCTGCATCAAGTACGGCACCCGGTACGGTCCCGAATACCCGAACCGGCTTTATTCCGGGCTGCGCCGCCACTCTGGATCAGACATCCGGCTGGTTTGCGTCACCGACGACCGGACCGGGTTGAGGCCGGAGATCGAGGTGCTGCCGCTTCTGGAGGAGCCGTTCCATGCGGCGCTCTTCGCCTCGATGAAGGCGCGCGGCTGGACCTCGCCGTTCCGCAAGGTCAGCCTTTACCGTCCGGATCTTGTCAAGGATCTGTCGGGCCCGCTGATCCTGCTGGACATTGATGTCGTCATCGTCGGCGATATCGACGAGCTGCGCGCCTACGCCCCCGGCAAGGTGTCGATGCGCTATGACTGGGATCGCGGCGAAGGATCGAACGAACTCGGACACGGCTCGGTCGAGAAGTTCGAGCCGGACCTGCACGGCTATATCTACGAGAAGATGATGCGCGATCCGGTTGCTGCGCTTGATAGCTCATTCGGCCGGGAACAGATCTTCACGTCGCGGACCGCCGACGATGCAGGGGATTTCGTGGCCTTCCCCGATCGCTGGATCGCCAGCTTCAAGCGCGATTGCCGGCCACCGCGCCCCTTCAATCTTCTGTTGCCGCCGCGTCTGCCGCCCGATGCAAGGGTGGTGTCGTTTCATGGCAACCCAAAGATGGACGAAGCGGTCCGAGGCTATCGATCCGATCCCTTGCACTCGACGAGGCCGGCCAAGTGGCTGACCGAAGCCTGGCAGGATTGAAGGCCTGGCAGGACTGATGCCGACCGCCATTCAGCGGCGCGGTGGCGCCAGCGGCAGGCTGCGATCCCGAGGAAACAGCCTTCCATTGCGGGCGAGCCAGGCCGTGCGCCGAAAATAGTTGCCGGCTTTCAACAGGTAGTAAGGAAGCCGCTGCAGCCGCCCGAGGTTGCGGACATCGCCGAAGTTGCTTCCGGTGATCAGGCTGACGCTGCCGTCGTCGACATGGCTCGGGAACGGCTCCAGCCCGAACAAGCGGAAATCGTGCAGGAAAAAGCGATTGATC
>JANPJD010000188.1:0-17728 GCA_031425325.1 Rhodobacterales bacterium
GTAGGGGTGGCGCATCCGGTCGAAAACCTCGGCGACGTTTCCGGTCTCGACCGCCTCGCCGGAATACATGACGCAAAGCCGGTCGCAGACATCGAGGATCAGGCCAAGGTTGTGGCTGATGAACAGGATCGAAGTGCCGTATTTGCGGCCAAGCTCCTTCACCAGATCGACGATGCCCGCCTCGACCGTCACGTCGAGCGCGGTCGTGGGCTCGTCGAGGATCAGAAGCGCGGGCTTCGACATCAGCGCCATCGCGATCACGATGCGCTGCTGCTGGCCGCCCGACAACTGGTGCGGGTAGGCGCGCAGGATGCGGTCGGGGTCGGGCAGGCGAACGTCGGCGACGATCTGACGGGCGAGCGCCATCGCTTCGGCCTTCGCCATGCCCTGATGGATCATCGGCACCTCGGCCAGTTGCGCGCCGATCCGCATCGCGGGGTTCAGGGACGCCATCGGCTCCTGGTAGATCATCGCGATCTCGGAGCCGCGGATTCGCCGCAGGCCTTCGTCGTCCATCGTGGTCAGGTCGCGGCCCTTGAAGCGGATCGACCCGCCCGTGATGCGGCCGTTCTTGCCGAGATAGCGCATGACGGCGAGGGCGACGGTCGACTTGCCGCAGCCCGATTCGCCCACCAACCCCATCGCCTCGCCGGGCATCACGGTGCAGGAAAAGTCCATCACCGCCGGGATCTCGTGCAGGCGCGTGAAGAAGCTGATCGAGAGGTTCTCGATCTCGAGGATGGGCTGGCTGGCGTCCCAGTCTTCGGGGGCTGTCATGGCTGGCCTCGCGCTTGGTGGGAGAGTGCCGGGAGTTTCAAACCCCCGTGGGATATTTGTGCCGAAGTGAATGGGAAGGCGCGGGTCAATCCCGCAGGCTTTCTTCGCGCAGCCCGTCGGCGAGAAGGTTCAGGCCAAGCACAAGACTCATCAGGGCGAGGGCCGGCACCACGGCGGGGTGGGCGTAGATCGAGAGGAGCCGGCGGCCCGCGTTGATCGTCGAGCCCCAGTCGGGGCTTTCGGGGCTGAGGCCCAGGCCGAAGAAGCCGAGCGTTCCAAGCAGGATCGTCGTGTAGCCGATCCTGAGGCAGAAGTCGACGATCAGCGGTCCGCGCGCATTGGGGAGGATTTCCCACAGCATGATGTACCAGGGGCCTTCGCCCCGGGTCTGGCTGGCGGCGACATAGTCGCGCGTCTTGATGTCGAGCACGATGCCCCGGACGATGCGAAACACCGTCGGCGCGTTCACGAAGACGACCGAGACGAAGACGATCAGGATGTTCGGCTGCATGCGGACCGGATCGAGCGGCCCGGGCGGCAGCAGGTCGATCGGCGTGTCCGGTGAGGACAGGATCGAGAGATAAAGCCAGCCGCCGATCACCGTGACGAGGCCGATCAGGACCGTGCGGAGCATCGGCTTCACGTAGAGGCGCGAGTTGATCAGGATCGTCAGGAAGATCAGCGGGAAGAGGAACAGCACGAGCCCGATATATTGCGGCAGGCCGGAAGCCACGATCTCGGGCGTGACAAGCAGGTAGAACAGCAGGATCACCGGGAAGGCGAGGATCAGGTTCGACAGGAACGACAGGAGCGTGTCGAGCCGCCCGCCGTAATAGCCGGCCGGCAGCCCCAATGTGATCCCGACCATGAAGGCGAAGACCGTCGCCATCGGCGCGATCTGGATCACGATTGTCGAGCCTGCCACCATCCGGCTGAACACGTCGCGCGCCAGGTTGTCGCCGCCGAACAGGTAGAAGGTGCCCTCGACCCCCCGCACGGGCGTGCCCGGCAGGACGTTCTTCATGCCAGAGACCTGGCTGAGCGGGTCATGCGTCATGATGAGGGGGGCGAAGGCGGCGGTGAAGACCCAGAACATCACGAGCGCGAAGCCCATCATTGCGACCGGGCTGTCGAAGAGCTTGCCGTAGAGGCCCAGCCTGCGCTTGAACACGATCGAGACCGCGAAGGTCACCACGAGCGCGATCCAGACGGGCAGGAAGCGCGCCGACGCCGCCCCGAGGATGCCCTTTGCAGGCAGGCCCGGCAGCACGAGGCCGGTCACGAGATAGGCCGCAAAGACGCCCACGAGCCCGAAGAGGAGGGCGCGCGTGGCCGCGGCGGCAAGGTCGGAGGGGTTGCGGCGCGCGGCGAGGGTTCCGTCAGGCTGGATGCTGCCCTCGGACCCGCCCGGCAGAAGGGCAAGCAGAAGGCGGGCCGCAAGCGACAGCACGAGCAGGGCCACCAGCGCCATCAGCAGGGGATTGAGGATCGTCCCCGCCGCCCCCGTCCATGTCAGCGTCTCGTCCATTGCGCGCTCCTTCAGGCCAGCCGGATGCGGGGATTCAGGAAGACATAGCCGATGTCCGACACAAGCTGCGTCACGAGCACCACGATCACCGCCACGACCGAGCAGGCGAGCAGCAACTCGATGTCGTTGTTGCCCGCAGCCTGCACCAGCGTCCAGCCGAACCCCTTGTAGTTGAACAGCGTCTCGACGATAACGACGCCGTTCAGCAGCCAGGGGAACTGCAGCATGATGACCGTGAAGGGCGCGATCAGCGCGTTCCTGAGCGCGTGCTTCATCACGACATTGCCGAAGGACACGCCCTTGAGCCGCGCGGTGCGGATGTATTGCGCGGTCATCACCTCTGTCATGCTCGCCCGCGTCATGCGGGCGATATAGCCGATCCCGTAAAGCGCGATTGTCATCACTGGCAGGCCGAAGTTCCAGAAGGTGATGCCGCTATCCAAGGCACTTGTCGCGGTGCCGAGGAACAGCGTCTTGCCCTCGATCCATCCCCATTCGGCCAGCAACGGCGAAAGACCCGTCGAGGCCGAAGCGAGAAGCGCGATCAACACCACGCCCGAGACGTATTCCGGCGTCGCGGTCGAGGCGATGGCGAAGACCGACAATCCCCGGTCAAGGCGCGAGCCTTCGCGCATCCCCGACAGCACGCCCATCACCAGCGAGGCGGGGACCATCACGATCATCACCCAGAGCATCAGCCAGCCCGTTGCCGCCAGCCGCTCGGCGATGATCTTTGCGACCGGAGCCTTGAAGACCGTCGAGGTTCCCCAGTCGCCCTGAAGGATGCCGCAGCGGCGCGGGATCTCGGCCCCCTCGGCGCCCCGCCCGACGCAGCGTCCGGTCACGACATCGCCCTCGGTCCGTGTCCAGCCCGGCAGCAGGCCCAGCCATTCGCCGTAGCGGGTCAGCAGGGGCCGGGCATAGCCGTTACGCTCGATCCAGCTTTCGACATCGGCATCCGACATGCGGGCCGATGCTTCGGATTTCGCCAGCTTTTCGAGGTTGGCCGGCAGGTTCGTCAGCGTGAAGACAAGGAAGGTCAGGCACAGCGCCGTCAGGACCATGGTGGCGACACGTCGCCCAAGAAACAGCAGCATGGGTCAGTCCCCTTCCGACCGGCGCGGCAAGCTCTCGCCCACCCCGGAAGCCACGGGCCAGGGCGTCCCCGCCCCCGTCCATTTACTTTGGCGCAAATATCCCACGGGGGGGCCGGGGGGTGTGAAACCCCCCGGCGCGTGCCGCAGGGCCGGAGGCAGGTCCATGCCCGCCCCTTGCCCCACGATCAGGCCACGATCCACCACTTGTCGTGGTGATGCTCGAAGATCGGATGGGCTTCCGCGCCGCGCACCTTGTCGGTGGTGTGGCGGAAGACCGAACGCCAGTAGGGCTGGATGAGCACGCCCTGCTCTTGCATGATCTCCTGCAGGCGCTTCATTACGACGCGCCGCTCGTCCGCGTCCGAGATCGCAAGCGCCTTCGTCAGTTCGGCGTCGAACTCGGCATTCGCGAAAGCGGCCTCGTTCCACGCAACCCCCGACTTGTAGGCCAACGCCAGGATTTGCACGCCAAGCGGGCGCATGTTCCATTCGGTCGCCGAGAAGGGGAACTTCAGCCAGTCGTTCCAGAAGGTCGAGCCGGGCAGGATCGTGCGCTTGATGTTGATCCCGGCATCGCGAATCTGCGAGGCCACCGCATCGCAGGTTGCGGCCTGCGCGTTGTCGTCGAGCGAGGTCAGCTCGAACTCGGTATCGGCGTGACCAGCGGCGGCGATCATCTCCTTGGCCTTTGCCGGATCGGCGCTGATCGGCGGCAGTTCGGCATATTCGGGATGGATCGGGCAGACATGGTGGTTCTCGGCCACCTGGCCCTGGCCAGAATAGCCAAGCTCGAGCACGACCGCATTGTCGACTGCGAGTTGCAGCGCCTTGCGGACCTCCACATTGTCATAAGGGGCCGCAGCCTGGTGGAAGCGCACGGCATAGGTGCCCGCCGTGATCGCCTCGGACTTCACAAGGCCGAGGCTGTCGTAGACCTCGACGAAATCGCCCTCGCTGCGGTAGTTGGCGTCGATCTCGCCCGACTGCATTGCGGCGACGACGGCGGCAGGATCGGTGCCGTAGTCGATGTACTCGATCCGGTCGAGCCACGGGCCTTCGCCCCACCAGGTGTGGTTCGGGTTACGAACCAGCGTCTGGCGCACGCCGACCTCGTTCGTTTCGGGCAGGTAAGGGCCGGTGCCGATCGGATTCGCTGCCGGGTCGCCATTGTCGTAGCTCTGATGCACGATCGCGGCCGGATAGTCCGAAAGGCCCGCGATGAGGCTGATGTCGGGCTCGGGCAGCACGAGCTTCACGGTCAGAGGATCGACGACGGTGATCGCGCCTTCGCGCGCCAGCTTCGTCGTCTCGTCGACAAGGCCGCCCATCCGGGTCGCCATCGAGTTTCCTTCGACGTTGGCGTCGCACCAGCGGGTGAAGTTGAACACCACGTCCTCGGCCACGAAGTCGTCGCCGTTGTTCCACTTGACGCCCGGACGCAGCTTCAGCGTGTACTCGGTCGCGTCGGCATTGGCCTCCCAGCTTTCCAGCAGGCGCGGGGAGATGGTGCCGTCCGCCTCGTATTGCACAAGGTATTCCAGCCAGCCGCGGCAGAAGTTCGCAAGTTCGGACCAGTCCCAGACGCGCGGGTCCTTCAGGGCGCGTGTTTCCATGTTCATCCGCAGAGTGCCGCCCGCGACGGGCGTTTCCTGCGCCTGCGCTGCGGGTGCGGCGAGGCCGAGCAGCCCGTAGGCCGCCGTTGCCGACAGCCCTAGCGCCGAGGCCCGCGTGAGGAACTCGCGGCGGGACAGTTTCCCGTCGCGTACTTCGTTCGAATACATGATCGCTGCCGGATGGATCCGGTCGCGGGCGGTCTGGTCCAAGCTCATCTTCATTCTCCCTGTCTGGTCCTGACTTGTTGCGTCCGGTCGCCGGAACTGGCCGGGCACCGTCGTCGTCATCCATGACTTTTTCATTCCGCACGGAAACCCTGCGTGCGTCAACGCCCGGTATCGTCGCTTTCGGGCGGGAAACGACAGCTTGGTTCCCTAAGCGACGTCCCGATCGACCATCCGCCTCTCAGGGTGCGCGGCGAAAGGCCGAGGGCGTGCGCCCGGTCTGGTGTTGGAAGGCGCGGGTGAAATAGGCGGGCGAGGTAAACCCGAGGTCACTTGCGATCCGGCCCACCGGAAGCGCTGTCTCGGCCAGCAGCCGCCGCGCCTCGAACAGGACCCGGTCGTGCAGCAGTGCCGAGGCGGGCCGCCCCGAGGCCAGCTTGCAGCACCGCGTAAGGTGCGTGGGCGTCACGCCAAGCGCCGCCGCATAGTCCGCCACCCCGCGTCCCGAGCGGAAGTCGCGCTCGAGAAGGGCCGCGTAGCGCGTGACGAGCCGACGTGCGGCGTCAGGACCGGCAGCCTCGGCAGGCGCGCGCGCGGCCTGCCTCTCCAGCCAGACGCCGAGCAGGCCCAGATAGTGCCGCGCCGCGCGGTCATGCGCGGGATGCGCGCCGTCAAGCTCGCGCTGCACGGCGTCGAGCAGGACGTTCAACTCGACCTGGGACTGTGTGTCGCGCACCCGAAGGTGCAGCGGGGCCAAGGGCAGCGTCACATCCGTGGCGCGACCGAAGAAGACCGCAGTGCCGAACACCTGCGGTCCGACCTCGAAGCCGTGCATCACGCCTGCGGGCACGAAGACGGCATTGTGCGGTGTGTAGCCCCGCGTGACGCCCCCCACCGTGATGCGGCCCTGGCCCTTGGTGAACCACAAGAGCATCGGCTCGGACAGCGAGCGCATGGCCTCGACCCGCCAGCGACCACCTGCGGCAAGGCGGGGAATCGCCAGAAGCCGCGTCCTCGATTGCGCGCTGGATGGGGTCTCGGTCATGCTGGGTCCGATCTGTCTCAGTCCCGATGGTAGCCGCGACCTTCGCCCGGCCCAAGGGGGAAAGCGCCAAGCATGCGGGCCTGTGGCCGCCCTGCACGCAAGGTCCCTTATGGCTCGACGTGCGTCCAGTCGGCCATCCGCCCGCGCAGCCAGGTGCGCTGGCGCTTGGCATAGCGCTGCGTCGCTGTCTTGGCAGCCTCGACCGCTGCATCAAGGTCCATCCGGCCATCCAGATGCGCCATCAACTCGGGCGCGCCGATGGCCCGCCCCGAAGGGCGCGCAAAGCTCCAGTGCGGGCGCTCGCGGCGCGCCTCGTCCAGCGCGCCCGCCGCCATCATGGCGTCGAACCGCGCGGCGATGCGGCTCCGCAGCGCGTCACGCCCGGGATCGACCACCAGCGCCAGCGCGTCGCGCCGCGGCAGCAGGGGCGGCCCCGTCTCGGCCTGCCAGGCGGCAAGCCCGCGTCCCGTCGCGCGTCGCACCTCCCAGGCGCGCTGCACCCGGGCGGGGTTCGCGCGGTCGATGCCCGCAAGCGTCGCCTCATCCACCCCCGCGAGCAGCGCGCCAAGGCCGCCGTCACGCAGCAGGGCATCGGCCTCGGCCCGCACTTCAGGCGGCACCGGGGGCACGACCGCAAGGCCCGCTGTCAGCGAAGAAAGATAAAGCCCCGTGCCGCCGACGATCACCGGACGCAGACCCTCTGCCAGCACGTCCGCCACCTCGCGCAGCCAGTGGCCGACCGAATAGTCCGCCTCGCGCCCGACATGGCCGAACAGCCGGTGCGGCAGCGCCGCCTCCTCGGCGGCACTCGGTCGTGCGGTCAGGATGCGCCAGCAGTCGTACACCTGCAGCGCATCGGCGTTCACGATTACGCCGCCACCCGCCTCGATGATGCGCGCGGCCAGCCCCGACTTCCCCGAGGCTGTCGGCCCCGCGATCAGCACGGGCCTGTCGCGCGACAGTCGCCTCAGGTCCATCTTTCCATTCACTTTGTACAAATATCCCACGGGGGGATGCAGGGTTTGAAACCTCAAGCTTTGCCGCCTGCCGCCCGCGCAGCCTTCGCCGTTGAACCCGCCCCGCTTTTGCGACATTTTGCGCGGCAACGCAAAAAGAACGACCGGGGGACGGCAGCCATGACGGACGCAACCGACACAGGAGGCGTGCGCTACCGCCGCGTGATGCTCAAGATCTCGGGCGAGGCGCTGATGGGCGACCAGGGCTTCGGGCTGCATCCCCCGACCGTCAAGCGTATCGCGCAGGAGGTGCAATCCGTTCACGCCCTCGGCGTCGAGATCTGCATGGTGAGCGGCGGCGGCAACATCTTTCGCGGTCTGCAAGGGTCGGCGCAGGGAATGGAGCGGACGACCGCCGACTACATGGGCATGCTCGCGACCGTGATGAATGCACTTGCCATGCAGGCCAGCCTCGAGGCGCTCGGCATCTTCACGCGGGTCATATCGGCGATCCCGATGGACCAGGTGTGCGAGACCTACATCCGCCGCCGCGCGGTGCGCCACCTGGAAAAGAAGCGCGTCGTGATCTTCGCCGCAGGCACCGGCAACCCCTATTTCACGACCGACACCGCGGCCACGCTGCGCGCCAACGAGATGGCCTGCGAGGCGATCTTCAAGGGCACCAAGGTCGACGGCGTCTATGACAAGGACCCCAAGAAGCATGCCGACGCCAAGCGCTACGAGAATGTGACCTATGACGAGGTGCTGCAGAAGCATCTTGGCGTGATGGACGCCTCGGCCATCGCCCTTGCCCGCGACAACGACCTGCCGATCATCGTCTTCTCGCTGGATGAACCCGGCGGCTTTCGCGGCATCCTTGCGGGTCGGGGCACCTATACACGGGTGCATGGCTGAGGCTATACGGACCGCAAGCCCCGCAATGGGTGGCCGAACAGCCTACATCTAGAGGGCGGTGCCGGTGCGGGCCGCCAAAGTACGACGCCGACGCCAGACTCTGAAGAAGGAGCCCCCGCATGAGCCAGGATGCGACCGACATCGACCTCGACGCGATCGAACGCCGGATGGATGGCGCGATGACTGCGCTGCGGACCGAATTCGCCTCGCTGCGGACCGGCCGCGCCTCGGCTGCGATCCTCGAGCCGATCCAGGTCGACGCTTACGGCCAGATGACCCCGATCAACCAGCTTGGCACCGTCAACGTGCCCGAGCCGCGCATGGTCGTGATCAACGTCTGGGACAAGGGCATGATCTCGAAGGTCGAGCGTGCGATCCGCGACAGCGGCATCGGCATCAACCCCATCGTCGACGGTCCCCTGATCCGCCTCCCGATCCCCGAGCTGAACGAAGAGCGCCGGACGCAGTTGACCAAGGTGGCAGCCCAGTACGCCGAACAGGCAAAGGTTGCGATCCGCAACGTCCGCCGAGACGGGATGGACCAGATCAAGAAGGCCAAGGCCGCCGGCATGGGCGAGGACGACCAGAAGATGTGGTCTGACGAGGTGCAGGAGCTGACCGACAAGGCGATCGCCGCCGTCGACCGCGCGCTTGAAGCGAAACAGGCCGAGATCATGCAGGTCTGACCTGCCGACCCCGAAGCCCGGAAGGGGATACGAGCTTGGCCTTAGCCGAACAACTTGACGGATCGCCTCCGCCACCGCGCCGCGCCCATCACGTGGCGATCATCATGGATGGCAACGGCCGCTGGGCCACGCAGCGCGGCTGGCCGCGCCTCGTCGGCCATCGCCGGGGGGCCGAGCGGGTACGCGAGATCGTCGAGGCCGCCCCGCATCTCGGCATCCACTGGCTGACGGTCTATGCCTTCTCGACCGAGAACTGGAAGCGGTCGACCGAAGAGGTTCTTGGCCTGATGTCGATCTTCGCCCGCTACATCGAGCGCGAGGCCGACCGCCTTGCGGCCGAGGGCGTGCGGATGCGCTTCATCGGCGACCGCAGCCGCCTTGATCCCAAGTTGCAGCGCCTGATGCGCGGGATCGAGGCGCGCACCGCCCCGTTGACCCGGTTCAACCTGACGGTCGCGATCAACTACGGCGGGCGCAACGAGCTGCTGCGCGCCGCCCGCACCCTGGCCACCGAGGCGGCGGCGGGCCGGCTTGACCCCGAGGCGATTTCCGAGGGCACGTTCGAGGCGGCGCTCGACACGCACGACCTGCCCGACCCGGACCTCGTCATTCGCACCAGCGGCGAGACGCGCATCTCGAACTACCTTCTCTGGCAGTCGGCCTATGCCGAATACGAGTTCACCCAGACCCTCTGGCCCGATTTCTCGGCGGCCGAGCTTCAGTCGATCGTCGAGCGGTTCGCGGGACGCGAGCGGCGGTTCGGCGCCGCAGGGGCATGACCGGCCCGGACCCTGGTCCCGATCTTCGCACGGAAGTCGGATCAGACGGGCATCCCCCACCCTCTGCACGGCCGGGTGCCTGGAACGACCTCGGTCCGCGCGTCGCCTCGGCGATTGCGCTTCTGGCGGTCGGCGGGCTGGCGATCTGGGCAGGCGGTTGGTGGTTCATCGCGCTCTGCGCTGTGGCCGCGGGGCTGATGCTGTGGGAGCTTGCCTCGATGATCAAGCCGCTGCGGCGGCGCTATGACTGGACCATCGGGTTTGGCGGAACGGCCGCAGTCCTGATCGCCTCGGCGCTGCCGGGGATCAGTGGACTCGCGGCACTTGTCATCCCGGCGGCCGTGGGCATCGTCATCCTCGGCCAAAGCAGGCGCCTGTTCGCGGCCTACGGGCTTGCCATCCTGGCTGCCGCATGGGGCCTTGGCACCTTCCGCGACGGCAATGGGGCGGTGTGGCTGCTGTGGCTCGTCAGCGTTGTCGTCGTGACCGACGTTGCGGGGTATTTCGCCGGGCGCACCTTTGGCGGGCCAAAGTTCTGGCCTGCGATCAGCCCCAAGAAGACCTGGTCCGGCACGGTCGCGGGCTGGATCGCCGCAGGAGCGGTGGGCTTTGCTTTCGAATACGTTCTGCCAGCGCGGCACGAGATCATCTTCGTGTCCGCCATCCTCGCTCTTGCCTCGCAGATGGGCGACATCGCGGAAAGCGCTATCAAGCGGCGGATGGGCGTCAAGGACAGCTCGCGCCTGATCCCGGGCCACGGCGGCCTGATGGACCGCTTCGACGGCATGATCGGGGCCACGCTGCTTGCGATGCTGGTGGTGGAGCTTCTTCTGCCGGTCAGCCTGTTCTGATGCGCCGGATCTCGGTCTTCGGGGCGACGGGCTCGATCGGCGTCAACACGCTCGATCTGCTGGTGCCGGGTGCGGTGAAGGTCGTGGCGTTGAGCGGTGGGCGTCAGGTGGACCTGCTGGCCGCCCAAGCCCGCCGCTTCGGGGCCGAGGTCGCGGTGACCGCACATCCCGATTGCCTGCCCGCCTTGCGCGCGGCGCTTGCGGGGTCGGGCGTCGAGGCGGCGGCGGGTCCCGCCGCAATCGCCGAGGCTGCCGACCGGCCCGCCGACTGGGTGATGTCGGGCATCGTGGGCGCGGCAGGGTTGGTGCCGGGCCTGCGCGCGCTGCGTCAGGGCGCCACGCTGGCGCTTGCCAACAAGGAAAGCCTCGTCACCGCAGGCCCCCTGATGCTGGCCGAGGCAAAGGCGCACGGGGCCACGATCCTGCCCGTCGACAGCGAGCATTCGGCCGTGTTCCAGGCCCTGACGGGCGAAGACCCGGCCTCGGTCGAGCGTGTCATCATCACTGCCTCGGGCGGCCCGTTCCGTGACTGGCCGCTGGAACGGCTGCGTGGGGCGACGCCGGATCAGGCGGTCGCGCATCCCAACTGGACGATGGGCCAGCGCATCTCGATCGACAGCGCCTCGCTGTTCAACAAGGCGCTCGAACTGATCGAGACGCGCGAGTTCTTCGGCTTTGCGCCCGAGGCGATCGAGGTCATCGTCCATCCGCAGTCGATCATCCACGCGCTTGTCGGGCACCGCGACGGCGCCCTCATGGCCCATCTCGGGCCGCACGACATGCGACATGCCATCGGCTATGCGCTGAACTGGCCCCGCCGCGAGGCGCTGCCGGTCGAACGGCTCGACCTTGCGCGTCTCGCGCAACTGACGTTCGAGGCGCCCGATCCGGTTCGCTTCCCCGCGCTGCGTCTGGCGCGGGCGGTGATGGAGGTGAGGGGCTTGTCGGGGGCTGCCTTCAACGCCGCCAAGGAGGTGGCGCTCGACCACTTCCTTGCGCGCGGCATCGGGTTTTGCGACATGGCGGCCGTCGTCGAGGACACGTTGGCCCGCCTTTCGCACGAAATGCGCCCCAATAATGCCGTGCCGACCCTTGAGGAGGTGCAGGGAATGGACCATTTCGCGCGGAGGGTCGCGAACGAGGTGGTCGCGCACAGGCAGAAGCAGGGGTAGGCCGGTTTGGATTTCGTGACGTTGATCCCATCCTTCGGGGGGCTGGTCTGGACCGTGCTCGCCTTTATCCTGGCGCTGTCTATCATCGTCGCTGTCCATGAATACGGGCACTACATCGTCGGCCGCTGGACGGGCATCCATGCCGAGGTGTTCAGCCTCGGCTTCGGGCCGGTGCTGTTCAGCCGCACCGACCGGCACGGCACGCGCTGGCAGTTCGCGGCGCTTCCCTTCGGGGGCTACGTCAAGTTCCTCGGTGACGCCGATGCGGCCTCGGGCAAGGATGCCGAGGCGATGGCCCGCATGGGCGACGGCCAGCGCCGCCGCTCGATGCATGGCGCACCCCTCTGGGCGCGTGCGGCCACTGTGGCGGCGGGGCCGGTGTTCAACTTCATCCTGTCCATCGCGATCTTCGTGGGCTTTTTCCTGGTTCAGGGGATCGCCACCGAAACGCCGGTGATCGGCAGCGTCAAACCCGGCCCGGTCGCGGCCGAGGCGCTGCAACCGGGCGATCGCATCCTGTCGATCGAAGGGCAGCCCACCCCCGACCTTCAGGCCTTGGCCGACGTGACAGAGGCCCTGAACCCTGCGCCCACCGTGCGCTACAGCCTCGAGCGGCAGGGCCAGACCGTCGAGGTCGACGGACCCTTCCCGTTCCCGCCCGTCGTCGACGCGGTGCAGCCGACCTCTGCCGCCATGGCCATCGGGATCGAGGCGGGCGACGTCATCACCGCGGTGGGAGGGATGCCGGTTTACGCCTTTGCCGAGTTGCGCGAGATCGTGGGCAATTCGGGGGGCGCCCCGGTCGATCTGACCGTTTGGCGGGCTGGCGAGACCTTCGATGTCACGCTGTCGCCCAAGCGCATGGATCTGCCGCTGAGCGAAGGCGGGTTCGAGACGCGTTGGTTGCTGGGGCTGACCGGCGGCCTCGTGTTCAGCCCCGAAACCCGGACGCCGGGCGTGTTCGAAGCGATCGGTCTCGGGGTCTCGCAGACCTGGGACGTGGTGACCACCAGCCTGTCGGCGATTGGTCACATCGTCACCGGCGCGATCAGCACCTGCAACCTCAGCGGGCCGATCACCATCGCCGAGACATCGGGCGCGGCGGCCAGCCTTGGGGCGGCCAACTTCATCTGGTTCATCGCGATGCTCTCGACCGCGGTTGGGCTGATGAACCTCTTTCCCGTGCCCATACTCGATGGCGGGCACCTCGTGTTCCATGCGTGGGAAGCGGTGACTGGCCGTCCTCCTTCGGACCGCGCGCTGCGGGTGCTGATGGGGGCTGGGCTTGCGCTTCTGCTCAGCCTGATGGTTTTCGCGCTGACCAACGACCTCTTCTGCCCCTGAGGCCGGGCGGGCTGCCCAAAAGACGCCATAATCCGGACGTATACAGCCGCGCAGAAACACAAGGAGGTGCGCCATGCAGACCGTCATGAACGGCTACCGCGGATTGTCCCTGCTCGTCTGGCTGAACTGGGACCGCGTCTTTGCGCTGGGAACGGTCGTCGTCGGCCTGCTCGCCGGCGCCTTTCTCGGATCGGCCCTGACCGTCCGCTGACGCCGATCCCTCACTCGACCGCCACCCCTGAAGCCTCCGTCGCCCAACGCGTCGGAGGCTTTTGACATCCTCGGCCATTCTCGGTAGGGAAGGGACCGAGAGCACAAGATAAGGTGGTAAGCCGATGCCGCGACACACAAGCTTTGACTCCGTCGCGCTTTTGCCTCTACCGCAGCGGGCCTGGTTTGCGAGGTTCGCGATTTTTGCTTTGCTCGCAGTCGGTTGCATTCTGACACCGCTGTCGGTCCGCGCGCAGGAGTACAGCTTCTCGCAGATCGTGATCGAGGGGAACGATCAGATCGAGCTTCCGACGGTCGAGCGCCTGATCGGAATCGGGCGCGGCGAGGCAGTCAGCGCGGGGCGTCTGAACGACGCATTCCAGCGACTGTCGGACTCGGGACTTTTCGAGACCGTGACGCTTGAGCCACAGGGTGACACCCTGGTCGTGACCGTATCCGAATATCCCACGATCAACGTCATCAGCTTCGAGGGCAACCGGAGGCTTGACGACGAGGCACTGCTCGAGCTGATCGGCTCGCAATCGCGCCGCGCCTATTCGCCGCCCCAGGCCGAGACGGACGCCGCCGCCATCGCTGAGGCGTACCGGGTTCAGGGGCGGCTGGCTGCCAGCGTCACGCCCCGCATCATCCGGCGCGACGGCAACCGTGTCGACCTCGTGTTCGAGATCGCCGAGGGTCGCGTGGTCGAGGTCGAGCGTCTGGCCTTCGTGGGCAACCGCGCATTCAACGACCGGCGCCTGCGCCAGGTGCTCGAAACCAAGCAGGCGGGCCTGTTGCGGACCTTCGTGCGGTCCGACACCTTCATCGCCGAGCGGATCGAACTGGACAAGCAACTGCTGCGCGACTTTTACGCGTCGCGTGGCTATGCCGATTTCGAGGTGCTGGACGCGACCGCCGAACTCGCAGCCGAGCGCGACGGGTTTTTCGTGACCTTCACGATCCGCGAGGGCCAGAGCTTCCGCGTCGGCAACGTAAGCACGATCAGCGAGATCCCCGAGCTTTCCGCAGACGAGTTCGCAGCCGTCGTGCGCCTTCGGCCGGGTGTCACCTACAACCCCGCGATCATCGAGAACAACATCGCGCGGATGGAGAACCTTGCCATCCGCAAGGGCCTGAACTTCGTGCGGGTCGAACCGCGCATCACCCGCGACGACCGCAATCTTTTGCTGAACGTCGAGTTCGCCATCGTGCGCGGCGAGCGTATCTTCGTCGAGCGCATTGACATCGAGGGCAACACGACCACGCTCGACGAGGTGATCCGGCGCCAGTTCCGCAGCGTCGAGGGCGACCCCTTCAATCCGCGCGAAATCCGCCGCTCGGCCGAACGCATCCGGGCGCTTGGCTTCTTCTCGGACGCGCAGGTTAATACCGAACCCGGTTCTGCGCCGGATCAGGTGCTGGTGAACGTCGATGTGGTTGAGCAGCCGACGGGCTCGCTGACGCTCGGGGCGGCCTTCTCGGTCGCCGAGGGCGCGGCCCTGACCTTCGGGTTCCGCGAGACCAACTTCCTCGGGCGCGGTCAGACCGTATCGCTGGATCTGTCGGTCGGGGCGGACGACCAGAACTCGACGGCAACCTTTGTGGAGCCTGCCTTCCTCGGTCGCGACCTCGCGCTGCGCCTGTCTGCCGTCTACACGGAATCGAACCAGTCGAACGCGGATTACGATACCTCGCGGATCGGCTTCCGTGCCGGGCTGGGCTTTCCGGTGTCCGAAAGCGGACGGCTCGAACTCAGCTACTCGCTCTTTCAGGATGAGATCACGAATGTCGATGTCGACTCGTCGGACATCCTCAAGCGGGAAGAGGCGCGGGGGTCGTTGCTCGACAGTGCCATCGGCTACAATTACAGCTTCGACACGCGCACCAGCGGGCTGAACCCCCTCGGCGGGATCCTGCTTCGCTTCGGGCAGGAGTTCTCGGGCGTCGGCGGCGATATCAGTGCGGTCACGACCAACGCGCTGGCGCTGTATGAACGCCGGGTCTTCAACGAGGACGTGACCTTGCGTGCGTCGTTTGAGGGTGGTGCGATCAACAACTTCGACGACGAGGGCTCGCGCGTCGGCGAACGCTTCAACGGCAGCCAGATCCGCGGGTTCGAGCGCAACGGGATCGGACCGCGCGACCTGACAGCCGAGAACGAGGACGCGCTAGGTGGCAACTTCTTTGCCGTAGCACGGTTCGAGGCTGAGTTCCCACTCGGCACGCCCGAAGAATACGGCCTGCGCGGTGCGCTGTTCCTCGACACAGGATCGGTCTGGGGCCTCGATGACACCGCAGGCACTGCCGGTCCGGTTGATGACGATTTCAGCCTGCGCTCTGTTATTGGCGTCTCGCTGTTGTGGGATACGCCGGTCGGGCCGCTGCGCTTCAACTTCACGAGCGCGCTCAGCAAGGAAGACTCGGACGATGAGCAGAACTTCGACCTGACCATCGCGACGACGTTCTGATGCTGCAGCGACGCGCGGCGGCGGCCTGTCTCGGGGCGGCGCTGCTGCTGGCGGGCGGTGGAACGCGCGCGCTGGCGCAGGAGGACTTCTCTACCGGCACGCCGGTTGATCGCGCGTTCGACGTTCTTACCGTCGATCAGGCCCGTCTCTTCCGCGAGTCTCGCTACGGTCAGAAGATCATCGCCGAGATTCAGGCCGAGCTGACCGCGCTCGAGACCGAGAACCGCAGGCTGGAAGCCGCGCTCGAGGCCGAAGAGCAACAACTGACCGAGCGCCGGGCGACGCTGCCTGCCGAAGAGTTCCGCGCGCTCGCCGAGGCCTTCGATGCAAAGGTCCGCGATATCCGGGCGGCGCGCGACGCCAAGGAGCGTGAGGTTCTGGTCCGGCGCGATGCCGCCCAGAAGACCTTTCTCGATACGGCGATCCCAGTTCTGGCGGGCATCATGTCTGACCTCGGGGCGGTGGCGATCCTTGACCGTTCAGCGATCATCCTGTCCTTCGGCCCGATCGACATCACCGATCGCGCTATCGAGCGGATAGACGCCACGCTCAATCCCGCCGCTCCGGCGCCCCTGCCGGGCGCGCCCGCCGAACCGCAACCCTCGGGCGCATTGCCCGAGTTGCCGCCGACCGCGCCCGCCGAACCGGCGCCTCCGGTCGTCGACAGCGCGGATTAGCCCCCGATGCTTGTTTCGCGCTGTCCGGCTTGCTAGTCAGACGGTCAGGTCGCGGCACGCATGGCTGCGGGCGCGAGAGCCGAGAAGGGAGACTGCGGAATGTCCGACGAGACGAAGGCCGGGCTGACCGCCGATCTCGACCTGATCCAGCGGATCATTCCGCATCGCTATCCCTTCCTGCTGGTCGACAAGGTCCGTGACATCCACGTCAACGAGTCCTGCGTCGGGATAAAGAACGTCACCTTCAACGAGCCGCAGTTCCAGGGTCACTTCCCCGGGATGCCGATCTTTCCCGGCGTGATGATCATCGAGGCGATGGCGCAGACCAGCGGGATTCTCGTCGGTCTGTCGATGGACCTTGTCGACAAGCAGGCGAAGGTGTTCTTCATGGGCGTCGATGGCGTCAAGTTTCGCCGCAAGGTGGTGCCCGGTGACGTGATGGAGCTGCACGTCCGTGCGCTGCGTGGCGGCGGGCGCGTCTGGAAGTTCGATGGCCGCGCCATGGTGGGGTCCGAGCTTGCCTGCGAGGCCACGTTCTCGGCCATGTTCGACGTCCCGAAGGCCTGAGCGCTTGGCAGAGCCCCGCATCCACCCGTCGGCCGTGATCGAGCCGGGCGCCGTGCTCGGCCCCGATTGCAGTGTCGGGCCGTTCTCGGTGATCGGCCCCGAGGTGACGCTTGGCGCAGGGGTCACGGTGAAAAGCCATGCGGTCCTGACCGGCTGGACAGACATCGGCGAGGGGTCGGTGATCTATCCCTTCGCGACCGTTGGAGAGGTCCCGCAGGACCTGAAGTTCCGGGGCGAGCGGACGCGCCTGACAATCGGCGCACGCTGCCGCATCCGCGAGGGGGCCACCCTGAACGTGGGCACAGAGGGCGGCGGCGGCGTCACCCGGGTCGGGGACGATTGCCTTCTGATGACCGGCGCGCATGTGGGCCATGACGCGCAGATCGGCAACCGGGTGATCCTTGTGAACCACGTTGCCATCGCGGGCCATTGCGTGCTTGGCGATGACGTGATCGTGGGTGGGCTGTCGGGCGTCCACCAATGGGTGCGGATCGGGCAGGGCGCCATCATCGGTGCGGTCACGATGGTCACGAATGACGTGCTGCCCTACGGCCTCGTGCAAGGGCCCAGGGGAGAGCTGGACGGGCTGAACCTTGTCGGCCTCAAGCGGCGCGGCGTGGACCGGGCCGAGATCATGGCGCTGCGCGCGGCCTATCAGATGTTGGCGCAGGGTGAGGGCACCTTCCTCGACCGCGCGCGCCGCCTATCCGAGGAAACGGACAGCATCCATGTGCGCGAGATCACCGAGTTCATCCTGTCGCAAAGCGACCGTTCGTTCCTGACCCCGAAATGACGCGGCTCGCGGTCATCGCCGGGCGGGGCGCCTTGCCGTTCCTCGTTGCCGCAGCCCTGCCGGATCGACCGCTCATCGCGGCGCT
>JANPJD010000189.1:0-3931 GCA_031425325.1 Rhodobacterales bacterium
CGGTATGCTGACGTGGTAAAGCGATTTAGTAAACCGATTCACACCGGATGGGCCTGTGGCGGTAGCAAGCCTGAAGGATGTTGCAAAGGCGGCGGGGGTGTCGGTGACAACGGTGTCCCGTTTTCTGAACGGCACGCTCGATCTGCCCGAGCGGACGCGGACCGCTGTCGAGTCCGCGATCCGCACTCTGAACTACCTGCCCAATCCGCATGCCCGCAGGCTGAGCCGGGGGCGGTCCGACACGATCGGGCTGGTCATTCCCGATGTGGCGACGCCTTTCTTCGCGACCCTTGTCGCCGCGATCGAGGCCGAGGCGGACCGGCGCGGGCTTGGCCTGACGCTGCACGTCACGCTGAACCGGCGCGAGCGCGAGCAGAGCTACCTTCAGGCGGTCCAGCGCAATCAGGTCGACGGCCTGATCTTCGTCACGAACCATCCGGACGACGGCACCCTCGCGCGGGCGATCAACGACAGCGGTCAGGTCGTGGTGCTAGACGAGGATGTCGCGGGGACATCCGTACCCAAGCTGTTTTGCGACAACGAGATGGGCGGTTATCTGGCAGGGCGGCATCTGGCCGAGGCGGGGCATCGCCGGGTGCTCTTCATCGGCGGGGCCGATGCGATGCTGAGCGGCGCGCGGCGATTTGCGGGCTTCCGTCGCGCCCTGACCGGGGCCTGGGGCGATGGGGCGCGGATCGAGCGCTACGAGGGCGAGTACCTGGCCGAGTTCGGGCGCGCGGCGGCGCAGCGCTTACTGGCCTCGAGGCTTGACGTGACGGCCGTCTTCGCGACCTCTGACGAGATCGCCATCGGGGTGCTCGAGGTGCTGAACGCCGCAGGCGTCCGTGTGCCGCAGGACCTTTCGCTCGTCGGGTTCGACGATGTCGGCCCGCTGCATCTTTTCGCACCCGCCGTGACAGCGGTGCGCCAGCCGGTCCGGGACCTGGGCATCCGTGCCCTGGCCCTGCTTCTGGAAACCGACTGGAGCGACCCGGAAAACCTCCCGTCAGAGGAGAGACTGCCTGTCACCCTGATCCAGCGGAATTCTGTTGCGCCGCGGATCGGGTATTGAACCGCAACGTCCAACACGAAGGGAAAGACACGATGATGATCACTGCACTTTCACGCCGGGGCCTCGGGGCGATCCTGGGATCGGCCGTCCTGCTAGCCGCCGTGCCAGGCCTTGCACAAGACACCAAGACCTTCGCGCTGGTCCAGATCAACCAGCAGGCGCTCTTCTTCAACCAGATGAACGAAGGCGCGCAGGCTGCGGCCGATGCGGCCGGGGTCAACCTGGTGATCTTCAACGCCAACAACGATCCGGCGGCGCAGAACAGCGCCATCGAGACCTACATCCAGGAGGGCGTCGACGGCATCGCGATCGTCGCGATCGACGTCAACGGCATCATGCCGGCGGTCGATCAGGCCGTCGCGGCAGGCATCCCCGTCGTCGCCATCGACGCGATCCTGCCCGAGGACGGCAAGCAGTCGGCGGTGATCGGTGTCGACAACGGCAAGGCGGGTGCCGACCTTGGTGCCTACTTCGTCGAATATGCCAAGGGCGCGGGCGGGGCCAAGATCGGCACCGTCGGGGCGCTGAACTCGTTCATCCAGAACCTGCGGAAGGACGGCTTCGAGGGCGTCCTTGCCGGGGTCGAGGGCATCACGATGGCCGGAACCGTCGACGGCCAGAACGTGCAGGACACGGCGCTGGCAGCGGCCGAGAACCTGATGACGGCGAACCCCGACATGACGGCGATCTATGCTACGGGCGAACCCGCTTTGCTGGGTGCCGTAGCCGCCGTCGAAAGCCAGGGGCGGCAGGCCGATGTCAAGGTGTTCGGCTGGGACCTGACCGCCTCGGCCGTCGCCGGGATCGACGCGGGCTATGTCGAGGCCGTGATCCAGCAGGACCCCGCCGGCATGGGCGCAGCCGCCGTCGACGCGCTCAAAACCATCACCGAGGGCGGGACGGTCGAGCGCAACATCTCGGTCCCCGTCACGATCGTCACCAAGGCGAACGTGGACGACTTCCGCTCGATGTTCGAGTGAGCCCTGTGGCGCTTCACAACGAAGCGTCCGGTGCGGAAGGGGGCAATCCCCTTCCGCAGTCGCACGGGCCCGTGCCGCTGGTGTCGCTGCGCGGGATCAGCCTGACCTTCGGGTCGCATCAGGCCTTGCGCGGTGTCGACCTGGACGTGATGCCGGGCGAATGCCTTGGCCTGATCGGCGACAATGCGGCGGGCAAGTCGACCCTGTCAAAGGTGATGTCCGGGGCCTACATTCCCGACGCCGGAACGATCAGCGTCGATGGCGAGCCCGTCCGCTTTTCCGGCCCGTCGGATGCCCGCGCACGGGCCATCGAGATGGTGTTCCAGGATCTGAGCCTTTGCGACCATGTCGATGTGGTCGGCAACCTCTTTCTGGGGCGGGAACTCACGCGCGGCCCGTTCCTGGACCAGAAGCGGATGCTGACCGAGGGTCGGCAGATGCTGGACGCGCTCGAGATCCGCATCCCGCGCCTGACGGCCAAGGTCGAGAAGCTGTCGGGCGGACAAAGGCAGGCCATCGCCATTGCGCGCGCCGCCAGCTTCCAGCCCCGCGTCCTGATCATGGACGAGCCGACATCGGCCCTTGCAGTGGCCGAGGTCGAGGCGGTGCTTGCGCTGATCAACCGCGTCAAGGCGCGGGGCGTGGGCGTGGTGCTGATCACGCACCGCCTGCAAGACCTGTTCCGCGTCTGCGACAGGATCGCCGTCATGTACGAAGGCACCAAGGTCGCGGAACGCCTGATCGGCGAGACGAACCTTCAGGAACTCGTCGATCTGATCGTGGGCAAGGGGACGCACGGATGACTGCCTATTCGGAACGCGCAAAGGGCTCGTCCGCAGCCGACTTCATCGCCGAGAACGCGCAGGTCCTGTCGATAGCCGTATTCTTCCTGGCCTGCATCGTGCTCTTCGCCCTGCTCACGCCCACCTTCCTGACCTCAGGCAACCTTCTCAACATCGTGCGTCAGGCAGCCCCGGTGCTGATCGTCGCGGTGGCGATGACGCTGGTCATCACGACGGCGGGGATCGACCTGTCGGTCGGCTCGACGGTGGCGCTTGTGAACGCGGTCGCGGCCATCGCCCTCGCGGCGGGGCTCGACTGGGTGGTGGTCGTCGTCCTGATGCTGGTGCTGGGCGGGGCGATCGGCGCGGTGCAGGGCTGGTTCATCGCCTATCAGGGCATCCCGGCCTTCATCGTGACGCTGGCGGGCCTGTCGATCCTGCGCGGCTATGCGCTTTACCTGACCGAGGGCTACTCGATCCCGATCAAGGACGTGCCGGGCTTCTTCTGGCTGGGGCGCGGAACGCTGGCGGGCTTTCCGGTCCCGGCGCTGATCTCGATCCTCGTGGCAATCCTTGGCTTCGTCGTGATGCTGCGCACCCGCTATGGTCGGCAGGTCGTTGCCGTAGGTTCTAACATGGAGGCCGCCCGCCGCGTGGGCATGCCCGCGCTCTGGACAGTGGCATCGGTCTATGTCGTGTCGGGCGTTGCCTGTGCCATGGCTGGCCTTCTGATCGCAGCGCGGTTGGGCTCCGGCTCGTCGAACGCAGCGGTGGGGTTCGAGTTGCAAGTAATAGCCGCTGTAGTTCTGGGCGGCACGTCGCTTATGGGGGGCAAGGCTAGTATGCTGGGCACTGTCCTTGGCACCATGACCATCGCTGTCATCGGCAACGGTTTGATCCTCGTCCACATCTCGCCCTTCTTCACGCAGATCGTGACGGGGACGATCATCCTGCTGGCAATCTGGATGAACACGAAGCTTTTCAGCGGTGGCTTACGGCTTGGAAGGAAACCGAAATGACGGAACTGTCCGAAACGCATGTCGGGTCGGGTCTGGTGATGACCGTGAACGGCCCGATTAAAAGCGCCGATCTTGGCG
>JANPJD010000190.1:0-5635 GCA_031425325.1 Rhodobacterales bacterium
CCGGGGATGGTCTTGGACGAAAAGAGGAAGAGGTCGCCCTCTTTCAGCTGCATCCCCAGATACTTGCCGCGTGACAGTTGCGCCGAGGCGGCGCGCCGCTCGCCCTGGCTACCGGTCACGATCAGCATGAGGTTCGAGCGCGGAACGTCGAGCGCCTCTTCCGGCGACAGCGTGCGCGGGAAATCGGGCAGAAGGCCCGCCTCCTGTGCGGCACCGACCATCTTCTTCATCGCCCGCCCCAGAAGGCAGATCGACCGGCCCGCCGCCTGCGCGGCCTCGGCCAGCGTCTGCAACCGCGCGACGTTCGAGGCGAAGGTGGTGGCCACGACCATGCCGTCGGCACCCTTGATCAGGTCGCGGATCGGATCGCGCAGCGTCGCCTCGGACCGGCCCGCATGCAGCGAAAAGACGTTTGTCGAATCGCACATCAAGGCCTTGACGGGCCGTTCGGCCGCGATGGCGTGGAAGAGATCGGCGTTCCAGCCCTCGCCCACCAGCGGCGTCGCGTCGAGCTTGAAGTCCCCCGAATGCAGGATGCGACCCGCCGGCGTGTCGATCACAAGGGCCGCACTTTCGGGGATCGAATGCGCGACGGGCACGAACTGCACCCGGAACGGGCCCGCCTCGATCGTTTCGGGGCGCGAAGCGACCGTCGTGATGATGGCGCCCGGATGGCCGTTCTCTTCCAGCTTCAACCGCCCGATGATCGCGGTGAAGCGGCGCGCATAGACCGGGGCCTTGAGGCGCGGCCAGAGGTGGCCGAGCGCGCCGATATGATCCTCGTGCGCGTGGGTGATGAAGATCGCTTCGATCCGGTCGCGCCGCGCCTCGAGCCACGAGATGTCGGGCAGGATCAGGTCCACACCCGGCGTGCTGTCCATGTCGGGGAAGGTCACGCCCAGATCGACGACGATCAGCCGCTCGTTGTCCTCGGGGCCGTAGCCGTAGACATAGCAATTCATTCCGATCTCCCCCGCGCCGCCGAGGGGGAGGTAGATCAGCCGGTTCGTGCTCATTCCGTGTCCGTTTCCTTGTTGTAGCGGTTGATGAGGACGAGACCGTGCATGGTCAGATCGTCCTCGACGCTGTCGAAAAGATCGAAGCCCTGATCGAACAGGGTGGCGAGGCCGCCAGTCGCTATGACCTTCATCGGGCGATCTCGTTCCAGCCTGATCTGGCGGACGATGCCTTCGACGAGGCCGATGTAGCCCCAATACACACCCGACTGCATGCAGGCCACCGTATTCGTGCCGATGGCATGTTGCGGCCGGGTGATGTCGATATGCGGCAAAGCGGCGGCAGCCATGTGCAGCGCCTCGAGCGACAGATTGACGCCGGGCGCAATCACGCCACCAATATAGGCGCCATCGCGGTCCACCACGTCGAAGGTGGTGGCGGTGCCGAAATCCACCACGATCAGGTCGCCGCCGTGGCGCGCAAATCCCGCGACCGTGTTCGTCAGCCGGTCCGGGCCGACAGTCGTGCCCTGATCGACGCGCGGCGGAACCGGCAGGCGACAGTCGGGTCGTCCCACGACAAGCGGGCGGGTGCCGAAGTAGCGGTCGCAGAGGACGCGCAGGTTGAACACCACGCGCGGCACGGTCGACGAGATGACGGCCTCGGTCACGTTGACCTCGGTCTGCGTGAGGCGCATCAGCGACGAGAGCCAGACGAAGTATTCGTCCGCCGTCCGCCTGTGGTCGGTCGCGATCCGCCATGTTGCGAGGAACCGCTCGCCCGTCCAGACCGAAAAGACGGTGTTGGTGTTGCCGCAATCTATCGCAAGAAGCACGGGCGTCGGCCTTTCTGCGCGGGGCGCGGCATCAGAAGAAGACGTCCGCCGCCGGGATGGCGAGTGTCGCGTCCTGCGTCCGCAGCACCAGCGCGCCGGTGCAGTCGATCGTCTCGAACACGCCCTCGCGCGTGCAGACTCCGGTGCGCGCCCGGATCGTCTGGCCCAACCGCGCCGCGTGGCCAAGCCAGGCGTGGCGCAGCGGCGCGAAGCCCTCGGACCCAAGGACGCCATCCCACCGCGCGAAGGCCGGGGCGAGTGCATCGAGAAACGTCTCGGGCGTGATCGTCAGTCCCGTCTCGCCCGCCAGGCTGACCGGGCAGAGCGCACCCTCCTCGACCTCGGCATGGGGCGGTGCGGCGGCAAGGTTGACGCCAATACCCACCGTCAGGTGCTGCCGGCCGCCGTGCCGACCGATCCCCTCAAGCAGGATACCCGCCAGCTTGCCGCCGTTCAGCAGCACGTCGTTGGGCCACTTCAGGCGGAACGCCTCGGGTCGGCCGACGAGGGCGACACAGGCATCACGGACCGCGAGTGCGGCGGCGAAGGACCGCAGCGCCAACCGGTCTGGCGGCTCGTCAACCGCCATGAGGAGCGATCCGTGGAAGTTGCCGGGCGGGCTGGTCCAGGGCCTGCCCCGCCGCCCGTGACCGCCCGTCTGCTCAAGCGCCACAATCCAGACTGGTCCTGTCGCGTCAGGGGCGATCCGTGCCGCCTCGGCATTGGTGCTGTCCACCGTGGCGAGCACACGGCGTCCGACGCCGACAGGCCAGGCCTCAGCGGACAAGCGCTTCCGCCGCGATGGCTGCAAGCGGCTCGATCCCCAACAGGTTCACCACGCCGACGACCATGATCGTTGCCGACCCAACCAGCATCACCCATTGGGCGGCTGGCATCTGCCCGTCCAGCACCTCGCCCTCGCGCCCGAAATACATGTAGAACACGATCCGAAGGTAGTAGAACGCCCCGATCACCGAGGCGATGACGCCCAGGATCGCAAGCCAGGTCATGCCCGCGTCGACAGCCGCCTGAAGGACGCCGAACTTGGCGAAGAAGCCGACCGTGGGCGGCACCCCGGCCAGGCTGAACATCAGCACGAGCATTGCAAGCGCCTTCAACGGCTCGCGGCGCGCGTAGAGGTTCAGGCTTTCGATGCTCGTCACAGGGCGTCCGTCGCGCTGCATCGCAAGGATGAAGGCAAAGGTGCCGATATTCATCGTGACATAGATCGCCATGTAGATCAGCATCGCCTCGACCCCGCCCGCCGTTCCTGCGGCAAGACCCATCAGCGCAAAGCCCATGTGCGAGATCGAGGAATAGGCCATCAGCCGCTTGATGTCGCGCTGCCCGATCGCGGCCACCGCCCCGAGGAACATCGAGGCGACCGATAGCGCCGCGAGCACCTGGCTCCAGTCGCCGGGGATCGCCCCGAAAGCGTCGTGCACCAGACGCGCGACGAGCACGATGGCGGCGACCTTGGGGGCAGTCGCGAGGAAAGCGGTGACTGGCGTCGGCGCGCCCTCGTAAACGTCCGGCGTCCACATGTGGAAGGGTGCGGCCGAAACCTTGAAGGCCAGACCTGCAAGCAGGAACACAAGGCCGAACAAAAGGCCGAGCGGGATTTCGCCCCCCAGCGTCGACAGGATGCCCGAGAACAGCGTCGTGCCCGCATAACCATAGACGAGCGACGCGCCATACAGCAGCAGTCCCGAGGACAAGGCCCCCAGGACGAAGAACTTGAGCCCGGCCTCGGTCGATTTCAGGCTGTCGCGCCGGATGGCTGCGATGACGTAAAGCGACAGGGCCTGCAACTCGAGCCCCATGTAAAGCGCCATGAGGTCGCCCGCCGAGACCATCATCATCATGCCGATGGTGGCAAGCGTGACGAGCACCGGATACTCGAACCGCAGGATGTCGCGGCGCTTCATGTAATCCTCGCTCATCACGAGGACCGCCGCCGCCGACAGAAGGATCGTGACCTTGGCGAAGCGCGCAAAGCCGTCGTCGATGAACATGCCGCCGAAGGCCGAACGCGCGCCCTGCCCGCCCGCGCCGATCCAAAGGGCGAGCAGCAGGAATACCCCTGCGGTCGTCCAGACCAGCAGCGAGGCTTGGCGGTCCTTGCCCGTCGACACCCCGAAGAGAAGCGCCGCCATCGCATAGACGGCGAGCAGGACCTCGGGCAGGACGGTCTGGAAATCGGCGGAGGTCATCGGGTCGTCCTTACTGCAGGGCCACCTGCGCCGCTTCGGGGGCGGGCAAGGCTGCCTGGTAGTCGTTGATCAGGGCTGAAACGGAGGGCCCGATGATGTCGGTGACAAGGCTGGGGAAGATGCCCAGAAGCAGCGTCATTGCGACCAGCGGCGCGAAGATCGCACGCTCGCGCCCGGTCATGTCGGTGATCGTCCGCAGGCTTTCCTTCAAGAGGTCGCCGAACACGACGCGCCGGTAAAGCCAGAGCGCGTACCCCGCCGACAGGATCACGCCCGTCGTCGCCACCACCGCGACCGAGGTATTGACCTGGAAGATGCCTGCCAGCGTCAGGAACTCGCCCACGAAGCCGCTGGTGCCAGGCAGGCCCACATTGGCCATCGTGAAGAACATGAAGACCAGCGCATAGGCCGGCATCCGCTGCACGAGGCCGCCATAGGCATCGATCTCGCGCGTGTGGATGCGGTCGTAGATGACGCCCACGCAGAGGAACAGCGCGCCCGAGATGAAGCCGTGGCTGATCATCTGAAAGATCGCGCCGTCCACGCCCTGCTGGTTCGCCGTGAAGATGCCCATCGTCACGAAGCCCATATGCGCGACCGAGGAATAGGCGATCAGCTTCTTCATGTCGCTCTGCGCCAGCGCCACGAGGCTGGTGTAGACGATGGCGATGGCGCTGAGCCAGAACACGAGCGGTGCCAGCAGGTCCGAGGCGACCGGGAACATCGGCAGCGAGAAGCGCAGAAAGCCGTAGCCCCCCATCTTCAAGAGGATCGCGGCAAGCACCACCGACCCCGCAGTCGGGGCCTGGACGTGGGCGTCGGGCAGCCAGGTGTGGACCGGCCACATCGGCATCTTGACGGCGAAGCTGGCAAAGAAGGCGAGCCAGAGAAGCGTCTGCATCCCGCCAAGGATCTGGAAGCCCGCCACGCTGATCGTCTCGGTCCCGAAGTCATGTGCCAGAAGCCGCACGATGTCGGTGGTGCCCGCATCGAGATACATCGCGATCATCGCGACCAGCATCAGGACCGAACCGAGGAAGGTGTAGAGGAAGAACTTGAAGCTTGCGTAGATACGCTCTTTCCCGCCCCAGATCCCGATGATGAGGAACATCGGGATCAGCCCCGCCTCGAAGAAGAGGTAGAACAGCACGAGGTCGAGCGCGCAGAACACGCCGAGCATCAGCGTCTCGAGCACGAGGAAGGCGATCATGTATTCCTTCACCCGCGTCTCGACGTTCCAGCAGGCCGCGATCGTGATCGGCATGAGGAAGGTCGTAAGCATCACGAACAGCACCGAAATGCCGTCGACGCCCATGCGGTATTGCAGACCCATGATCCACTCGCCCTCTTCCACGAACTGGAAGCCGGTATCCGACGGATCGAAGCCGAACAGCACGAAGAGCGAGACGAGGAACGTGGCGCTGGTGGCAAGCAGCGCGAGCCACTTCGCGTTGCGCCGTGCGTCGGGGTCGTCGCCGCGCAGGAACAGCGCCAGGATCAGCGCCGCCACCAAAGGCGTGAAGGTGATGATGGAGAGAAGGTTGTCCATGGTGCCGTCCGGTTCCTACTCGCCGCCGCCCGAAAGCGTCATCCACGTCACGAGAACCGCGATCCCCATCACCATCCAGAA
>JANPJD010000191.1:0-8132 GCA_031425325.1 Rhodobacterales bacterium
CCCGCCTCTGGACTTGTGCCGCCCGCGCGCCAGCTTGCGGGCTGACATCGGGGGACGATCTTGGCGGACGGCGAGGACACGAGGCGCGGGGCTCCGGTGCCGACCGGGCGGGGGCTGCGGCTTCTGCACATGGGCGGCATCGCCGCAGGCATCGCGGGCAGCGTTGTGGCGGGGGGCCTCGGGCAACTCGCGCAGGGGCGCAGGCCCGGCTTGCCGGACTTGCTGCTGACGCCGTCGAACGCGCTGCGGCTGACGGCGGGACTGTCGCACATGCGCGGCGCGGCACTGAAGCTGGGGCAGATGTTGTCGATGGACAGCGGTATCGTCCTTTCGCCGCAACTGACCGCGATCCTGTCGAGCCTGCGCGACGACGCGCGCCACATGCCGCCCAAGCAGTTGCAGGGCGTGCTGAATGCCGAATGGGGTGCGGGCTGGATGGCGCGGTTCCGTCGCTTCGACGTGCGGCCCTTTGCGGCGGCCTCGATCGGGCAGGTCCACCGGGCCGAGACGAAGGACGGGCGGGTGCTGGCGATCAAGGTCCAGTATCCGGGCGTGCGCGCCAGCATCGACAGCGACGTCGACAACATCGCGGCGCTGATGCGCCTGCCGGGCCTTCTGCCGAAGGGGGTCGATATCGCCCCGCTGCTGGTGGCGGCCAAGGCGCAGTTGCGCGACGAGGCGGACTATGCCGCCGAGGCCGGGCATCTGCGCCGTTTCGGGGCGCTCTTGGCCGGGGATGCGGCCTTTGTGGTGCCCGAGGTCCAGGACGATCTCAGCACCGCGCAGGTGCTGGCGATGCGCTATGTCGAGAGCCTTCCCGTCGACAGCCTGGAAACCGCAAGCCAGACGGTGCGCGACCGGGCGGCGCGCGACCTTATCGACCTCGTGCTGCGCGAGTTGTTCGCGTTCGGCGCGATGCAGACCGACCCGAACCTTGCCAACTACCGGGTGGAGGCAGCGACGGGCCGCCTTGTGCTGCTGGATTTCGGCGCGGTGCGAGGCATCGACGAGGACACTACCAAAAGCTTCCGGGCGCTGCTGAACGCGGCCCTGAACCGCGACCCATTGGCGATCCGCGAGGCCATGCTGCGGGTGGGCTACGTCGGCCCTGTGACCCCTCCTGCCCATCTTGCGGTGATCGAGCGCATGTTCGACCTGGCGATGCAGCCCTTGCGCCAGGACACGCCGTTCGACTTCGGCCGCACCGACCTGTTGGAGCGGCTGCGCGACATGGGCCTCGCGATCGGGACCGAGCGCGAGTTGATGCATGTGCCGCCCGCCGAGACGCTGTTTCTGCATCGCAAGATCGGGGGCATGTATCTGCTGGCCGCCCGGCTGCGCGCGCGCGTCGATCTGAACGCGCTGGTGCTTCCCTGGCGCTGAGGCGCGCAACCTTCCCTCAGACAGAGACCGCCGCGCGCAAAGCCGCCTTGTCGAAGCTGCCCACCGTGCCCGACAGCGACACCGCCCCCCGACGCAGGACATAGACCTGATCGGCCAGTCCGTAAGCGAACTCGAAATACTGCTCGACCAGCACGATGGCGATGTCGCCCCGCGCCTTGAGGTAGCTCAGCACATGGCCGATCTGCTGGATCACGTTCGGCTGGATGCCCTCGGTCGGCTCGTCCAGAAGCAGGACCTTCGGCTTCATGATGAGCGCCCGCGCGATGGCAAGCTGCTGCTGCTGGCCGCCCGACAGATCGCCGCCGCGACGATGCAGGAAGTCCTTGAGGATGGGAAAGAGCGTGAAAACCTCGTCGGGGATCACGTGCTCGGCTTTCGGCAGCACGGCGAAGGCCGTCTCGAGGTTCTCGCGCACCGTCAGCAGCGGGAAGATCATCCGGCCCTGCGGCACCACCGACAACCCCCTCCGGGCGAGGTCCTGCGCCCGCGTCCGGCCCAGCGTCTCGCCGTCGAGCATGACTGTGCCGCCCGACATCGGGTGGGTGCCTGCGACGGCCTTGAGAAAGCTCGTCTTGCCGACGCCGTTCGGCCCGAGGATGCAAGTGACCTCGCCGACCCGCGCGGTCATGTCGATGCCGTGCAGGATCTGCGAGCCGCCATAGTGAAGCGTCAGGCCTCTGGTTTCCAGCATGACCCCGGCCATCAGCCGCGCCCCAGATAGACGTCGATCACCTGCGGGTTCTGCGTCACATGGTCGAGCGAGCCTTCGGCCAGCACGCTGCCCTCGTGCAGCACGGTGACGCGGCAGTTCAGGCGGCGGACGAATTCCATGTCATGCTCCACGACGACGACCGCCCGCGTTTTGGCCAGGCTGACCAGAAGCGCCGTCGTCTGCTCGCGCTCGGCGGGCGTCATGCCGGCGGCGGGTTCGTCGACCAGAAGAAGGCGCGGCTCTTGCGCCAGCAGCATCGCGATCTCGAGCCATTGCTTCTGCCCGTGGCTGAGTTCGCCCGACTTCCGGGCAAGGTGATCGCCAAGGCCGACCTCTTCTGCCAGCGCCTGCACGCGGGCGAGGTCGGGGGCCTTCGGCCGCCAGAACAGCACGCTGAACGGGTTGCGCGAGGCTTTGAGCGCAAGGATCAGATTGTCGGCCACGCTCTGATCCTCGAACACCGTGGGGCGCTGAAACTTGCGACCGACCCCGGCGCGCGCGATCTTGGCCTCGGTGAGCTTGAGGAGCGAGATGGACCGCTCGCCGAAGGTGACGGTGCCCGCATCGGGCCGCGTCTTGCCGGTCACGATGTCCATGAAGGTCGTCTTGCCCGCGCCGTTCGGGCCGATGATGGCGCGCAACTCGGCCGGGCCGATGGCGAACGAGAGGTTGTTGATCGCGCGGAACCCGTCGAACGTGACCGACAGGCCCGACACTTCGAGAAGGGCGCTCATGCCTTGCCCTCGCGTTCCTGCAGGCTGCCGTCGTCGGGGCCCAGCGGAGCGCCCTTGCGGTCGGGCGTGCCGACATGCGCCAAGCGGTCGAACAATCCGCCGATGCCCTTGGGCGCAAAGAGCGTGACCGCGACGAAGGCGAGGCCAAGACAGACAAGCCACCAGTCGACCCAGTTGACGGTCACGAAGCCAAGGTCGAGCGGCGGCACGCGGCCCGATGTGAACCAGCTTGACAGCAAGGACACGAAGGCAGCGCCCAGCACCGCCCCGTAAAGCCGCCCCCGCCCGCCGATCGCAACCCAGACAGCAAGGTAGATCGAGGCAATGGGTGCCAGTTCGGCAGGGTTGATGATGCCCGCCTGCGGGTAGTAGAGCACACCCCCGATGGCTGCGATCACCGCCGTCAGAGTGAAGAGGAAAAGCTTGTAGACCTCGACCGAATAGCCGAGGAAGCGCACCCGCGCCTCGTCGTCGCGGATCGCCCGGATGACCGAGCCGAACTTGCCAGAGACGAGCCAGGCGAGCCCCAGATAGGTCAAGCCGAGTGCCGCCGCCGAGGCCCAGAAGAACCAGACCGACACGACATCCTGCGAGACGTCCGTCAGCCCCGGCAGGTTTTGCAGGCCCGACAGCCCGTTGTTGCCGCGCAGCCCCGAGTCGTTCTGGAAGAGGTAGAGTGCCAACGCCAGGGTCATCGCCTGCGTCAGGATCGACAGGTACACGCCCGTCACCCGGCTGCGGAAGGCGAGCCACCCGAAGACAAGCGCGAGAAGGCCGGGGACGGCGAGTGCGAGCAGCAGTTGCAAGGGCAGGCTGTAGGCGAAGCCCCAGATCGCCGGCAACTCCGACGCCCCGACCACGCCGAAGATCTGCGTGGCGATGCCCTGCGTGACCTCCTCGGGCGTCGCGGGCAGGCCACCCTGCGCCAGCGCCGCGACCACGATCTCTTCGGTCCGCGCATACATGAGCCACATGCCGATCATGTAGCCACCAAGCGCGAAGAACGCCATGTGGCCGAGCGACAGGATGCCCGCATAGCCCCAGATCAGGTCCATCGCGAGGGCGACGAGACAGAGGCAAAGGGTCTTGCCCAGCGTCTTGACGAAGGAGGTCGAGATCAGGCCCGCGCCGAACGCCTCGGACATGAGGGTAACCGCTAGGGTGAAGAGCGCGAGGCCCGCGATGAAGATCAGGACGGACGGGTTCTGCACGAGAAAGCCGCGGGGGCCAGACGGGGAGGCGGACCGGGGGCCAGCCCCCGGACCCCCGGGATACTTTTGCCAGAATGAATTGGGGGCCATGCGCTCAGTCTCCCGCCGCGCGGCCACGCAGGGCGATGATGCCGCGCGGCCGGACCTGGATGAACAGGATGATGAAGAGGATCATGTAGGTCTGGGCCGCGAGCGTGTTCGAGGGGTTGAGGAACTCGATCACCTTCTGCAAGGACCCGATCATCGTGGCCCCTGCGAGCGTGCCCCAGACATTGCCGACGCCGCCCACGACGACGGTCATGAAGGACTGCACGATGTAGTCGGCCCCCATCTCGGAGGTGACCTTGGCATAAAGGCCGATCGCGACCCCCGCGATGCCTGCGATGCCGCTGCCGAGGCCGAAGGTCAGCATGTTGATGCGGTCGGGGTTGATGCCCATGGAGGCGGCCATCGTCGGGTTCTGCGTGACCGCGCGCACCTCGAGCCCGAGGCGGGTGCGCTTCATCAGGTAGAGGAAGAACGCGAGGAACAGCAGCGCCAGCACGAAGATCGCGATGCGGATGTAGCTGATCGATACGACGTCGTTGAACGTCAGCGCCCCGTCCAGCCAGCCCGGTGCCGTCAGGGGCCGCGCCTGCGTGCCGAAGATGTTCTTCAGGATCTGCTGCAACGCGATCGAGATGCCGAAGGTCGCGAGCAGCGTCTCGAGCGGGCGCTTGTAGAGGTGGCGGATCACCAGCCTCTCCATCGCCACGCCCGCGCCGAAGGTGACCGCAAAGGCGACCGGCAGCGCGATCAGGATCGAGAGCGTGTAGTCGGGCACGAAAAGCTGCACGACGAAGCCGGTATAGGCCCCCATCGTGATGAACTCGCCATGCGCCATGTTGATGACGCCCATCACCCCGAAGGTGATGGCCAGCCCGATGGCCGCAAGGAAGAAGATCGCGGCGAGCGAGAGAGCGTCGAGGCCGAGGTCGGCTGCCTGCATCACCGCGACCTTGCGGTCGATGCGGATGAGGGCGGTGGTCGCGGCGGCGGTGACGGTGGGGTCTGCCTCGGCATAGACCTCGTGGAAGACGTGGGCCGCGAGGGCCGCGGCCACCTCGTCGTCGGTGGCGGCGGTAGGGACGGTTCCTGCGACTTCGAGCGCGGTATAGGCGCGGTCGCGCGCCGCCTGGCTGTCAAGCTCGGCGACCGGAATGCCGCCGACGCTGCCATCCGCGATGTTCGCCACAAGGGCTGCGCGCTGCTCTTCGAGCGTGAGGCGGGCGGGGGCGAGGCCGGCTGCGACCAGAAGGTCGTAGGCCTCAATCTCGGTCAGATCGCGGCCGGGGATCAGGGGGCGCGCAATGTTGCCGTCGGGCGCGCCTGCCGACGCCACGCGCGTGGTGGCGAGGAGCGGGTTCAGCGCCGCGCGCACGTCAAGCGAGGTATCCGAGCCGAGGCTTTGGATGGCCGCGACGCGGGCCGCAGGATCGGGGTCGAAGCGCAGGGTCAGGAAGCGCTCCAGCCGTTCCTTTTGCGTCTTCAGCGCGGGGTCCTGTTCGGTGGCGAGCGAGGCGCGCAATGGCCCGAGGCTTTCGGCGCTGGGGTCGCGGGCGATGGAGGTGAGTGCTGCGGCGCGCACCGAAGGGTCGGGGTCCGACAGCGTGAACTGGACGAGCGCCGTCGCGATGAGCCCGCGCACGCCCGCATTGGGCCTGAGCTCGGTCACATCCGCCTCGGGCACGGTTCCGGCAGCGGTGCCATCAAGCGCGGTCAGGGCGAACCCGTCGCCGTCGGCGACTGCGATGAACAGCGCCCGATCGAACTTCCGCAGCACAAGACGACGGTCGCCCCAGGCGGTCAGGATGTCGTCGGCCATTGGATCGCCACTGGACGCCAATTCGGCGATCACCGGCCCGATGGTCTGGCGCGAGGGCTTTTCGATCATCTCGCGGTTCTCGGCAACGATCTGCGCGGCAACGCCTTGGGCGAGGGCCAGCGAAGGCGCAAGCCAGCAGAGGGCCGCGACGAGAAGGGCGGTCAGGCGCATGGGGTATCCGGGATCGGGAAAGGCGATGGGAGGGGGGATGCCCCCCTCCCGGCGATCACGTCAGTAGTTCGACTGGATCTGGACGCAGGTGGATGTCTCGGTGTTGTACATCCCGCACTGCAGCTCCTTCCAGTCGGCCTGAAGCACCGCCGATTCCGGCAGGAAGTCGGTCCAGGCATCGCCGGGGACCGGGTCGGTCTGGCTGATGATGTCGAACTGGCCATCGGCGCGGATCTCGCCGATTAGGACGGGCTTCGTCAGGTGGTGGTTGGTGCCCATCACCGCCATGCCGCCCGTAAGGTTCGGGAACTCCTGCCCCCACATTGCGGCGCGAACGGCGTCGACATCCGTCGTGCCGGCAGCGGTGACGGCATTCACCCACATGTTGAAGCCGATGTAATGCGCCTCCATCGGGTCGTTCGTGACGCGGGCGTCGTCCTTGATGAACGCCTTCCAAGCCGCGATGAATGCAGCGTTTTCGGGCGTGTCGGCGGACATGAAGTAGTTCCACGCCGCGAGGTGTCCGACGAGGTTCGAGGTGTCGAGGCCCGACAGTTCTTCCTCGCCGACCGAGAAGGCGACGACGGGCAGCGTATCGGCGCTGACGCCTGCGGCAGCCAGTTCCTTGTAGAAACCGATGTTGGCGTCGCCGTTGATCGTCGAGATCACGCCGACCTTCTTGCCGTCGGCTCCCAGTGCCACCACGTCGGCCACGATTTTGGACCAGTCCGAATGGCCGAAGGGCGTGTAGTTGACGAAGATGTCCTCTTTCGCGATGCCCTTCGAAATCAGATAGGCCTCGAGGATGTTGTTCGTGGTGCGCGGATAGACGTAGTCGGTGCCCAGAAGCGCGAACTTCTCGACCCCAAGTTCCTCGAGGTAATAGTCGACCGCCGGGATCGCCTGCTGGTTCGGTGCCGCCCCGGTGTAGAAGACGTTCTTCGACGACTCTTCACCCTCGTACTGCACGGGGTAGAAGAGAAGGCCGTTCAACTCTTCGATGACCGGCAGGACGGACTTGCGCGAAACGCTCGTCCAGCAGCCGAACATCACGTCGACGTTCGAGACGGTCATCAACTCGCGCGCCTTTTCGGCGAAGAGCGGCCAGTCGGATGCAGGGTCCACCACGACCGCCTCGAGTTGCTTGCCCAGAAGGCCGCCCTTGGCGTTCTGCGCCTCGATCAGCATCAGCATGGTGTCCTTCAGCGTCGTCTCCGAGATCGCCATCGTGCCCGACAGAGAGTGCAGCACGCCGACCTTGATCGTCTCGTCCTGGGCGAAGGCAATGCGGGGAACCGCGAGCGAGGCGATCCCGGTAGCAAGAAGTGCGCGTCTGGAAAGTTTCATTCTTTATCCCCTGTTGGCGGCCCGCCATGCGCGCCCCGGTCTGGGGCTGCGGTATGGGGCTGGGCAGCAGTTCATCCACCTTGGGCCGCCGCAACCAACCCGTCCGGCAACGCGACCTGCACGAACCCAGGAACGGGATCGAGGAGTGCAGGGGATCACGTCGGCAGATCAGTGCAATCGATGGACCAAGCGAGACGGGCGCAATGGCGCATCTGCGGGCATCTGCCCAAACTCTTTGCAAGGGTTTGTGTCCGGGGATCAAAATTGAAGCGACGCGCAAAGTCGTCCGCTTCGGCAGCGGCCCGCACCGGAACCGGGTCAGGCTTGGGCAGATTCGGGGCAACAGTCCGGATCGCCAGCGATCGCGCGACGACTGATCAGCGCCCCGCCATCCGTCGCTCGACGATCCCAAGCAGGCGGCGGTGCAGCGCGCTGGTGCGGTGGCGCAGATGGACGGCGGCATAGACCGGCTGCGTGATCGGTGCCACATCCGCAACGGCGTGGAACGCGCCGCCGGCCACCAGCGCCGTTGCCGTCTCGGCCAGCACAAAGCCCGCCCCGCCCAGCGTCGTCAGTAGGCCCGCGACCGCGCCGCTTTGCCCCGCCGCAAGGGGCGAGGCCGCACAATCGGGCAGCAGGGCCTGATGCGCGGTCTCGAAGGCAGGGGAATAGTTGCCGCGCACATAGCG
>JANPJD010000192.1:0-7071 GCA_031425325.1 Rhodobacterales bacterium
GCGGTTGCGGTGACCTCGCCCCATTCGGCGTGCATCCGGTGGGTGGTCACGTCCTCGACCTTTACGGGCAGGAAGGTGCCCGCCCCCACATGCAGCGTTACCTCGGTCAGCGCCACGCCCATCGCAACGAGCGAGCGCAGCAGCGCCTCGTCGAAATGCAGCGAGGCGGTCGGGGCAGCAACGGCGCCCGCATGCCTTGCAAAGACCGTCTGGTAGTCCGTGGCGTCAGCGGCATCGGGCGCGCGCCTTGCGGCGATGTAGGGCGGCAGCGGCATCGCACCCGCCTCGGCGAGCGCCGCATCAAAGTCGTCGCCCGTCAGGTTGAACTCCAGCCGCAGGTCGGTGTCGGTCTTTTCCGCAACCGTCGCCTGCAAGGCATCCGAAAAGCGGATCGTCTCGCCGACCGCGACCTTCCGAAGCGGCTTCGCCAGCGCGCGCCAGCCCGACACCGCGGGCTCGATCAGCGTGACCTCGATCCGCGCCTCGCCTTCGCCGGGCGCGCCGGCCCGCCTGCGCGTGCCCGTCAGACGGGCGGGGATCACCCGCGTGTTGTTCAGGATCAGTCGGTCGCCGGGGCGGAAAACCTGCGGCAGGTCCGACACGCGCAGATCGCGGATCGTGTCGCCTTCGGCCAGTAGAAGCCGGGCGGAAGTGCGGGGTCGCGCGGGCCGCGTGGCGATCAGCCGCTCGGGCAGCTCGAAATCGAAATCCGACAGCTTCACTGACTGGCTCCCGGCTGTGCCGCGCCGATCCGGAACAGCTCGCGAAACATCCCCGGCGTCAGGATCGACAGCGGATTGACCGAGACTTGCGGTGCGGCGGCACTGCCCGTCAAGTCGTAGTTGAACCCGAATAGCCCCTCGCCCGGCCGCGTCAGGATGCTGCCGATCCCGTTCAGCAGATAGACCGGCGAGATCACGCCCTGCATGTCGAGCGCCCGCGTGGCCGTCGTGTAGGTGCCGCTCATCGACACGCCAAGCGAGGCCCCGACCGCCGAGCCGCGCGACAGTGATACCCCGTTGGGCGACGTGCGGAAGACCGCCTCGGCGGCCGAAAAAAGGATGCCCGCATTGCTCATCTCGTCGATCAGGCCGACGACGCTGATCGCATTCAGAAGGGCGGCGAGGGCCGGGGCCTCGACCACCCGGACGTTGCGGACACTTGCCTCGCCGTCATAGATGCCGCGCCCTCCCTCGGGCCAGAGCGTCAGGTCAAGGCTGCCGCCCCGAGCGTTGCGAAAGAGGCCCGCCGCGGCAAGAACCGCACCCGCGTCGTCCGACAGGATGCGCGCGGCCGTGCCCTGCGGCGCGGGGGCGACCACGACGCGCACCGAGGCAGCACCGTTCACGAGGGCGGTAAACTCGCCGCTCGGCCCGCCGCTGCCGCCTGCCAGCGTACCGCGCAGGTCGGTCATCGCGATGCCTTCGGTCACGGTCAGCCGGTCGAGCGCGATGTCGAGCGGCGGCGAGTCCCCGCCGCCCGAGCCGCCCGGCGGCAGGGTCCGCAGATCGACCGATCCGCCGGTGACCGAGATGGCAACGGGCGAGCCGGGTCCCGTCCCCGCGATCTCGACGCTGGCGTCGAGCCAGTCGCCGCTTTCCACCCGATCGAAGGTGGCCCGGTCGAGGCCGCCCTCGGCCCGCAGACTGACAGAGCCCTCGACAGTGACCCCGGCTGCGTCAAGCGTCAGGCGGTCGATCGCGGCAGGGGCGCCAAGCCGCCCCTCGACAAGAAGCGCGCCGGTCGCCTCGGTCGCCTTGGCAAGTCCGATCGCGGGCAGTCGCAGACGCAGGCCCGCAAGGTCCGAAGCGATGCGGAACGCGCCGCCGCCCCCGCGCACGAGGTCGAGCGTCATGTCGGCGTCGGCCCGACCGCGCACCACCTCCTCCGGCAGTCGGATGGCGAATTCCTCGAGCGCCGCATCCGACAGCACGAGCGTGCCCGCGACGCGGCTTCGGCCCTGCGCCGCCGGGCCGAAGGCCTGCGTCCAGGTCGCGTCGAACCGCGCCCGGCCCAGCCGCCCCGGCCCCGAGAGCGTGATTCCGGCCCGGTCGGCACTCAGCGACAGGCGGTCCGCTGTCAGGCTGCGGCCCTTGACCAGCCGGTCCGACGACACTTCGGTCAGCGTGCCGGTCACGCTGTAGGCGACCTCGTTCGGCTGCACCTTCGGACGCAGCGGCAGCGTCAGGCGGGCCTCGGTCACCGCGCGACCCTCGGCCACGTCGACGGCGAAGCCCGCTTTCGACAGAAAGCGGAACGGTGGCTCGTCGAGCAGCGACATTGCGGCTGTGATCGTGCTGTTGGTCCGCAGGGTGATCTCGGCCGTCGCGGGTTTCTGCGTGATGTCGGCGACCTGAAAGACCGAGCCTGCCACGTCGATGCGGCCCCCCGCAGGCGGCGTGACCTCGCCCTCGTCGAGCCAGATGGTGTAGGTCTGGTCGAGGATGGTCGAATAGCCGTGCCCCTTGCGGATCGGCGGCAGCGTGCGAAGGAAGCGCACGTCCACATTCTCGAACTCGTAGCCAAGCGACAGGCGCGGCTCGGTCTTCGGCGCAAGGCGGACAGCAGCGCGCAAGTTCGCCAGCAGACCTTCCTGCACGTTCGCCTCAAGCCAGGCACGGGTCTTGGGCACCAGCCGGACCGGCCAGAGCGCCAGCAGCCCGTCATGCGCGATCTCGTTCAGCGTCAGGTCCATCGCAACTGTCCAGCCCTCGGGCGACGCCTCGGCAAGGCCCGAGGCGTTCAGCCTGCGGTCGCCGTCCGTGAGGGCGATCTGGCCGATCTCGATGCGGAACGGATCAAGGGTCAGACGCAAGTCGGCGGCCCCTGCCCCAAAGCGCACCGGTTCGGTGAACAGCCCTTCGGGATCGACGAGCAGGTCGGCCACGGCGACCTGCGAGACGAAGGACGTGATGCGACCCTTGGCCAGGCCCCCGACGCGCGTCGTGCCGGAAGCGTTGAGCCGCAGCGAGGCGCTTGCGACGGACAGATCGTCGAAGCGCACCGTCTCGGTGCCCGTATCCACCGCGAAGGAAAAGCCCGCCCGTTCGAACGGCACGGGTGCCGCCGTGTCGTTCGGACGCAGCGCGCCTGCGCCAATCTCGAGCCTGCCCTCGGTCGAGGCAAGGCCGCCCCCTGCGTCGATAATGGCAGAGATGCGCCCCGAGATCGGCGCTTCGAGCGCACCGAGCCAACCCAGCGCGGGGGCCTGAAGGGCCAGATCGCGCGCCGCGACCCGGTCGATCGTGGCGCTCATCCGCGCGCCGGGCGAAGCCTTGTCGCTGATGAAGGTCAACTCGGCCCGCGCGGGCGTCTCGCCGCCTGCGACAAGGCCGAAGCCCAGCGACAGGGCGACCGCGTCGGGGCGGTTCTGCAAGGTGATGCGACCGTCGCCGACCTGCCAGACGCGGTTCGCCCGCCGGTCGTCGAGCGTCAGCGTCAGGCCCTCGGCCTCGATCCCCGAAATGCCCGCAAGGGCGGGGTTGGCGAAGGCCGCTTCGACGCGGTCGAGCAGTTCGGCCAGGTTGGCCGGGGCCTCGCCCACCATCTCGGCCCCGAAGACAAGGTTCAGGCGACCATCCTCGAGCCGCCGCAGCGTGATCTGCGCCCCGCTGATCCGAAGCGACTCGACCGCGATCCGGCCCGACACGAGCCCGAGCGGGGCAAGGATCACCCGGACCTGCGGCAGGGTTACCAGCGCCGCACCGCGCGGGGTCAGCAGTTCCAGATCGCTAAGGCGGATACGCGGCGTCCAGCCCTCGTCGACCAGGATCTCGACCCCGCCCAGCGCCACCGACGCTCCCGGCTCCAGAAGGTTTCCTAGGGCGAGGTTGATCCGCTGTTCGGTTTCGGCCACCGCCCAGACCGGAAGCCGGATCGGCTTGCCCGTCAGGGCGAGCGCCAGAAAGCCTGCAAGGGCCACCACCACCACCGCGCCCATGACGCAGCCGAACAGGGCCCGGTGGTGCCAGCGCCACCGGGGACGCGGCGGCGGATCGTCGGGGCGGTGATCGCTGTGTGCCGACATCTACGCCCTGCAATCACACCACGGGGCCAGCGGCCGCGCACCCCAAGTCTTTATCTTTCCCGCAGCCCGCCTAAAACTCAACAAGCCGTCAACAGTTTCACCCCGCCCCCTATCAATAGCAGGAGCCGCCATGCCGTCGACCGGAGAGATCGCCCCCGACTTCACCCTTCCCCGCGACGGGGGCGAGACGATCACCCTTTCGGCGCTGCGGCCCGGCAAGGTCGTGCTCTACTTCTACCCCAAGGACGACACGCCGGGTTGCACGCTCGAGGCGCAGGATTTCACCGCGCGTGTCGAGGCGTTCACCGCTGCCGGAACGACCGTGATCGGCGTCTCGAAGGACAGCGTGAAGGCGCATGACAAGTTCTGCCGCAAGCACGGATTGCGGATCGTGCTTGCCTCGGACGAAGAGGGGCAGACCTGCGAGGACTATGGCGTCTGGGTCGAGAAAAGCATGTACGGCAAGACCTCCATGGGGGTGGAGCGGACAACCTTCCTGATCGACGGGGAAGGCCGGATCGCCCGTGTCTGGCCGAAGGTCAGCGTAAAGGGCCACGCCGACGAGGTGCTCGAGGCCGCCAGCGCCCTGTGATCCCTGCGGCGGCATGACGGGGGAACACCCGCTTTCCAACGGCTTCGCCGATTCTCCTGAGGCGGTTCTGGCGGCTTCGGTCGCCGGACCAATCGTCTGCGCGCATCCCGCGGGGCCGGAAACGGGTGCGCTGCCCTGTCTGAAGCCACTCAACCCACGCGCGCATCGGCGGGAACTCGCCGATCGGGGGGCCGATCGGCGCCAAACCGGAGATGCCTTGTCAAATGCGTTGCGGCAAAGGCAAGCGCTCTGTTACCCCGGATCGCAACAGTGGGGCGGGTGTGGCAGCTTTGTCGCGTCCCTCGCCCAACCGGGGAAACAACACGGGACGGCAACGTGACGGGACATCTTTCCTACAGGATCAACTCGACGCTGGAGCGGTGGTTCCCCGAACGGCGGCTGTTCCTCAAGTCCGAGACAGACACCAGGTTCGTGCGGCTGCGGCCCGCGACTCAGGCTCTTGCGCTGACCGGGGGTTCGGTGATCCTGGCCTGGACGATCATCGCATCGGCGATCCTTCTGATGGACACGATCGGCGCAGGCGATGCGCGCGAACAGGCACAGCGCGCCGGCGTCGTCTACGAAGAGCGGTTGAACCGCCTCAGCGAGGACCGCGACCAGCGCGCCGCCGAAGCAGTGCGCGCGCAGGAACGCTTCAACCTGGCGCTTGGGCAGGTGTCCGACATGCAGTCGCGGCTGCTGGCCTCGGAAGACCGGCGCAAGGAACTCGAAACGGGCATCGAAGTCATCCAGAAGACGCTGCGCCGCACCATTGCCGAGCGTGACGACGCACGCGAAGAGACCGCACGGGTCACGCTGGCGCTGGCCGAGCAGACCGGCTCGGACAGCACCGAGGTCGGACGCGCCAAGGACATCGAGGCGACGCTCGAGGTGCTGACAGACGCCCTCGACGACACGGCGCAAGAGCGCGACGCGATGTTTGCCGACGCGTCGGCCGCCCGCGACGAGGCGGCGGAAACCGCCCTCGACCTGCGCTTGCTGGAAGAGCGCAACGACCTGATCTTCGAACAACTCGAGGCTGCTGTCGAAGTGTCGATGGAGCCGCTCGACAAGATGTTCGAGGCTGTCGGCCTGTCGCCCGACCGGGTGATCGACCAAGTGCGGCGCGGCTATTCCGGCCAGGGCGGCCCGCTGACGCCGATCTCGCTGTCGACCAAGGGCGGAGGCCCCTCGCCCGACGAGATGCGGGCCAATGCGATCTTGCGCGACCTTGACGAGATGCACGTCTACCGCCTTGCGGTCGAAAAGACGCCCTTCGCGCTGCCCCTGAAAAGCTCGTTCCGCTACACCTCGGGGTTCGGCAACCGCAACGACCCGAAAGGGGCCGGACGGCGGATGCATGAGGGAATCGACATGGCCGGCGCGCACGGCTCTCCGGTCTATGCCACCGCCGACGGCGTGGTTGTCCATGCGGGCTGGCAGTCGGCCTATGGGCGGCTGATCAAGATACGGCACGAGTTCGGGATCGAGACCCGCTATGCCCATCTGTCGCAAATCCGCGTCAGCGTTGGTGACAAGGTATCGCGCGGCGAGCGGATCGGTGATATGGGAAACACGGGTCGGTCGACCGGCACGCACCTTCACTACGAGGTCCGGCAAAGCGGCGACGCGATCAATCCGATGACCTACATCAAGGCGGGCCGTGATGTTTTCTAAGAGCCGTATCAATGAACCAGGACCGAAGGCAGGCGATCCCGAGCGCCCCAAGGCGCCGGAGACACCCATGAAGACAGATTTCGCGCCGACCTCGCCCAAGACGAAGCCCGCAGCTTCGGTGCTGTCCTCGGACCTCACCGTCGTTGGAAACCTCAAGACCACCGGCGACATCCAGATCGAGGGTACGGTCGAGGGTGACATCCGCGCCCATCTGCTGACTGTCGGGGAAAGCGCCACAATCCGGGGCGAGATCGTGGCCGACGACATCGTCGTGAACGGACGCGTCATCGGCCGGGTGCGCGGCCTCAAGGTGCGTCTTACCTCGACCGCGCGCGTCGAGGGCGACATCATCCACAAGACCATCGCGATCGAGAGCGGCGCGCATTTCGAAGGCTCGGTCCAGCGGCAGGACGACCCGCTTGCGACGGGCCGTGCCCAGCTTGCAGCGCCCCCCGCCGCGATCCCGGCACCGGCAGTCAAGACCGAAGCGTCCTGAGTTCAGGTGCATAGACGGAACGGGGCGCCTTCGGGCGCCCTTTGTCGTTTCCGCCAGGTGTCCTGACGCTAACGGTGTACTTTCCCCGCCCGAGCAGCGGGGGGTTTCACACCTCCGCACCCCCCGTGGGGTACCTTCGCCGAAAAGAAGCCGCAGGCGGCCGGGCTACTCGGCGTTGGCCTCGGCCCGGCTTTTCCCCGACACGTCCAGCGCGAGGGTCGCTGCCATGAACCGGTCCAGATCCCCATCGAGCACGCCTTGCGTATCGCTCGTCTCGAC
>JANPJD010000193.1:0-45457 GCA_031425325.1 Rhodobacterales bacterium
CCGGCGGCGACGGTGCCCGTCACCGCGACCCCGGCGAGGGGGCGAAGATGCGCCATCTCCTGCTCGGCGAAGGTCAGCGGCACAAGGGCGGGGCGCGTCTCGGTCACGCCCAGGCCGAACTGTTCGGCGACGCGGTAGCCGTAAGCGGTGGCCCCCATCTTGGGGATCGACTTGCCCCCCGTGGCCACGACCACCGAGGCGGCGTGGACCGGCCCCCGGTCGGTTGCGACCTCGAACCCCGCGCCGACACGGCTTACCTCGCCAGGCGCGCAGCCAAGCCACATCTCGGCCCGGGCATCGGCCATGTCGCGCGTCAGCATCGCCACGATCTGCGTGGCCGGGCCGTCGCAGAACAGCTGGCCCAGCGTCTTTTCGTGCCAGGCGATGCCGGCCGCATCGACGCGGGCGATGAAGTCCCATTGCGTGAAGCGGTTCAGCGCCGACAGCGCAAAGCGGGGGTTGCGCGACAGGAAGCGGTCGGGCGCGATGCCGGTGTTGGTGAAGTTGCACCGCCCGCCGCCCGAGATGCGGATCTTCTCGCCCGGCGCGCGTGCGTGGTCGATCAAAAGGGTGCGCCGCCCCCGCCGCGCGGCCTCGATCGCCGCCATCATGCCGGCGGCCCCCGCGCCAAGGATCAGGACATCCACCCGTGTCATGCGGTGGCCCTACCCCGGTCCGCCTCGGGGGGCAAGTTTGGCCCTTGCAGGGTCGCACCCCCTCGGCTAGACAGCCGCGCAGTTGGGGCGTCGCCAAGTGGTAAGGCATCGGTTTTTGGTACCGACATACCTAGGTTCGAATCCTAGCGCCCCAGCCAACTCCTCCATCCATCTGCCGCTCTGACGCCGCGCCCGAAGGGCGTCGCGAACCGCACGCGGATGTCCCGAGACAGCATCGCACGGACAGGCGGCGGGAACCAAAGCCGGACGAGGGCATTGGGCAGGGCACGCAGCGCAGCGGGCTTGCGGAGGCAGGGACAGGTGAGCATCGCAGCCCAGATCGCGACATGGGTGGCCCTTGGGCTGGTCGCACTGTCGGTCACGCTGACCGTCATGTCGCGCATCCGCAGCGGGCGGTGGTGGGTGCGCCTTGCGGATTTCCCACGGGTGCAGATCGCGCTTGGCCTTGTGCTGGGCGGCGCGCTGACGCTGGGGGTGGCGGACCTGCCGCGCGGGGCGACCGTGGCGATCCTGGCGGTCGTGGCGGCCTGCCTTGCCTATCAGGCGCTTCGCATCCTGCCCTACACGCCGCTCTTTCCTCGGCAGGTGAAGGACGCGGATGTCTCCGCCCCCGACCGCCGCATCCGTATCCTGATCAGCAACGTCCTGATGGAGAACCGCGACGCCACCCGCCTGCTCGCGCTGATCCGCAAGGAACGGCCCGACATCGTCTTTCTGGTCGAGACGGATGGCTGGTGGGCGACGCAGCTTGCGCCGCTGGGCGAGCAGTACCCGACCGCCCTGCGCTGCCCGCAGGAGAATTACTACGGCCTGCATTTCTACACGCACCTGCCCGTGGACGACATCGAGGTGCGCCACCTTGTCGCCGACGACGTGCCCTCGGTGCGGGCGCACCTGCGGCTACCCTCGGGCCAGCGCTTCCTCTTCAATGGCGTGCACCCCCGTCCGCCAGTGCCGGGACAGGACGCCGAAGAGCGGGACGCCGAGATCCTGATCGTCGCGCGCGAGGTGGAAGCCACCGATCTGCCGATGATCGTTGCGGGCGATCTGAACGATGTCGCCTGGTCGCACACCACGCGGCTGTTCCAGCGCGTCGGCGGGCTTCTTGATCCCCGGCGGGGGCGCGGCATGTTCAACTCGTTCCATGCGGACCACTGGCTGCTGCGCTGGCCGCTGGACCACATCTTCCACGACAAGCGCTTCACCCTTGTCGACCTGCGCCGTCTGCCCACCATCGGATCGGACCACTTCCCGATGTTCGCCGAGTTGCAACTCGACCCCGCCCGCACCGCCGAGGTCGACGAGCCGACACCCCTGCCCGGCGATGTCGAGGAAGCGCACGAGAAGATCGCCGAGGGGCGCGAGGCCGCAGCCGCGCGGCTGGCCGCCGAGGCGGAAAAGCCAGGCTTCGGCAGTTTCGGAGTTGCCTGAAAAGGCGGCGTCGGCGCCCGGCTTCTTGCAGCAATCCACCGCGCCCGCGCCCCTTGCCTCAGCACAGCGTTGACAGACGGTTGGGCGACGGAAAGAGTGCAGCGCAGGGACGCCGTGTCCCTCACAACAGGCGTCACGCGATTTTTGCAATCCTGACCTACCGCTGAAGACCGCTCCGAACGCCGGGGCCGGGTACGCGACGCTTGGTCGTGGAACCGGGGAAAGATATGGGAGACGACATCATGACAACCAGAGACACAGGTTTCAACCGCCGCAGGTTCCTGCAGACGACCGCAGCCGGGGCCGCCGCGCTCGCCGCACCCGCCATCATTCCGTACAAGGTTTTCGCCCAGTCTTCGGGCGAGTTGAATTTCATGGGCTGGGCGGGCTATCCCGTGCTGGCCGAGACCGTCCTTCCCGCCTTCACCGCCGCGACCGGCATCAAGGTGAACTTCAACGAGCAGCCCGACCAGGACGCAATGTTCGCGCAGGCGAAGCTTGCACTGCAGACCGGCGGCGTCGATGTGGTCGAGCCGACCGTGGACCGGATCGGCGGATGGGCGTCGAACGGCATCGTTCAGGGCTGGGACCTGTCGAAGCTCGACATGTCCGCCTATCTGCCCGGCCTCGCCGACGGCACGATGGGCGAGATGGCGACGATCGATGATCAGCGGATGCTGGTGCTGTCGGTCTGGGGCACCGAGACCATCGTCCACTCGCCCGACGCCGTGCTGACCTCGCCGCCCTCGCTGGGCGACCTCTTCTCGGGCGAGAATTCGGCCTGCCTGCGTCCGCACTCGGCGCTAGCCGCGATGGGCCGTTACCTCGACGCGCAGGGCAAGCTGCCGATGCCGTGGATCGAAAGCTACAAGTCCGAAGAAAACATGACCATCCTGTGGGACATCGCGCTGGCCGAGGCGATCAAGGCCAAGGGCTCTATCGTGCAGTGGTGGTCGGGCGAGAACGAGGCGCAGGCCGGGTTCAAGGTCAACGGCGCGACGATCGGTCTGAACTGGGACTCGACGGGCTACAACCTGCGGAACGACGGCTTCATCACGACGTCCCCGGTCGAGGGTGCCTTCGCCTGGAACCAGGGCTTCGGCCTGATGAAGAACGCGGCCAACGTCGACCAGGCGCACGAGTTCGCCAAGTGGGTCGCCTCGCCGGACGGATCGGCGATGTGGGCCACCGCCTTCTCGGGCAACCCGGTCGCCAAGGGTGGCTCCGAAAAGCTGGGGCCGGAGGTTGCGGCCTTCTACGCGGCCGCCTTCAACGACGAGGCGCTCGGCAAGCTCTGGTGGTGGCCGTCGCAGGACGCGTGGTTCATCACCAAGCGTGGCGAGTACGCCGACCAGTTCCGCGGCGCCTGATCAATTTGCGACCGCGACCCGTCTTCACCGGCGGGTCGCGTGACATTCTGCGCGGCATCCTTGCCGCCAATCAGAACGAAGCGGCAAAAGCCGTGGCCAGCGGGGGTCATCCATGACGGCAGGGGTCGAGCTTGACAGCGTCTGCGCCGATTTCGGCACGTTCCGCGCCGTCGACAATGTGGCGGTAAGCATCCAGCCGGGCGAGTTCTTCTCGTTTCTCGGGCCATCCGGGTGCGGCAAGACGACGATCCTGCGGATGATCTCGGGCTTCATCTCGCCCAGCGCTGGTGTGATCCGCATCGGCGGCGAGGACATGGCGGGCAAGCGCCCGAACCAGCGTCCGACCGCCCTCATCTTCCAGAACCTCGCGCTCTTTCCGCTGATGCCGGTCTGGCAGAACATCGCCTTCGGGCTTGAGGTGCGGGGCGTCGGCAAGGCCGCGCGGCGCGCCAAGGCGGAAGAGCTTTTGCGCCTCGTCGATCTACCGGACGCCGCCGACAAGGCCGTGAGCCAGCTTTCGGGCGGCCAGAAGCAGCGCGTGGCCATCGCCCGCGCGCTGGCGGTCGAGCCCGACGTGATGCTGCTCGACGAGCCCCTTTCCGCGCTCGACCTCAAGCTGCGCCAGCACATGCGGGCCGAACTGCGCGCGATCCAGAAGCGCACGAACGTCACGTTCATCTACATCACCCACGACCAGGGCGAGGCGCTGGCGATGAGCGACCGCGTCGGCGTGATGAGCCAAGGCAAGCTGCAACAGGTCGCAACCCCTCGCGAGATCTACAACAACCCGGCGAACGGCTTCGTCGCTTCTTTCGTAGGCGAGAACAACATCGTCGCGGGCGAGATCGCGGGTGCGGCCGGCGAGATGGCCGAATTCAGAACCCCGTCTGGCACGTTCCACGCGCGCCTCGGCCCCGGCGTGACGCCCGGCCAGCAGGCGCGCCTTTACCTGCGCCCCGAACATGCGCGTTTGTCGACCGAGGCGGGAGCAGGCAACTCGACCCCCGTCGAAATCACCGACGTCGCCTTCGAGGGCAACTTCATCAGCGTTCAGGCGCGCGACGCAACAGGGCAGGTCTGGACGTCCGAGGCGCGCAACGACGGGACGGCCGCCATCCCCGGTCCGGGCGAGCGGCGGCACGTCACCTTCGACGCAGCCCATGCAGTGATCCTGACGGGCGACATCTCGGCCGAGGACCCGGACGAATGAACGACCTCTTGACGCGCTACGGCGCGGGCCTGACGACCCTCTTCGTGGCGCTGACCGCCTTCTGGCTGCTGATCCTGGTGATCCTGCCCAACATTTACCTCTTCGAAAACTCGTTCCGCCCCTATCTGCCAGTAGCCGACATCGGCGGGCCGCTCGACGTCTACAGCGTCGACAACTACCTGACGTTCTTCCAGAGCCCGATCCACATGAGCGTGTTCGTGTGGACCATCGTCTATTCCAGCATCGTGACGATGATCTGCTTCGCCATCGCCTATCCGCTGGCCTACTACCTGTCCAAGATCGCAAGCAACCGCGTCCTGCCGACGCTGTTCCTGATCCTCTTCATCCCGCTCTGGGTGTCCGAGGTGCTGCGGTCCTTTGCATGGTTCATCATCCTTGCCTTCAACGGGCCGCTCAACGCGATGCTCGAGGGGCTCGGGATCATCGAGAAACCGATCCGCTGGATGACCGGATTTCGCAGCGTGATGATCGGTCTGGTCTACACCTACGTCCTCTTCATGCTGTTCCCGGTCTACAATGCTGTCCAGTCGCTCGACACCAACCAGATCGAGGCGGCAGAGGATCTGGGCGCGCCATGGTGGCGCATCCACTGGCGCGTGATCCTGCCGCACGCGAAGCCCGGCATCGCCTCGGGGGCGGTCATGGTCTTCATGCTTTCGGCAGGCTCGATCCTTGTGCCGACGCTGCTCGCCTCGACCAATTCGCGCTGGTTCACTGAAATCATTCAGCAATGGATGTTCGAAAGCCAGGACTGGAACACCGGATCGGCCTATGCCTTCCTCTTGCTGGTCCTCTGCTCGGTCTTCGTGTCGGTCGTGATGCGGGCGTTCCGTGTCAAGCTGTCGGACATCGCGAAATGAGGGGCCGGGCATGAGGCAGACCCGCTCTTCCGACTGGATATTCCACGCCTATCTGGTGCTGTTCCTGGCATATCTGCTGGTGCCGCTGGTCATCATGGGCGGGGCTGCCTTCAACGACTCGAGCTTTCCTTCGATCTATCCGTGGGAGGGGTGGACGACGCGCTGGTTCGTGGAATTGTGGAACGATCAGCGCCTGTGGGTCGCGTTCCGCAACACGCTTATCGTGGCGGTCGCGGTGGTGGTCATCTCGGTTCCGATCGGCACGGCAGCGGCGATCCTGATCAACTCGATGGGCGGCGGCTCGCGCTCGGTTCTCTATGGGCTGATGGTGGCGCCGATCCTGACGCCGGGCGCCGTCATCGGCATCTCGACGCTGCTCTTCTGGAACACTTTCGGTGTCGGCGCGGGACTGCACCTGTCGGTGCTGGGGCAGGTCAGCTACATCGCGGCCTTCGTGATGCTTCTGGTGCTCGCGCGGCTGCAAAGCTTCGACCGGGGGCTCGAGGAAGCGGCGCTTGACCTCGGGGCCTCGCACGGGCAGGTGATGCGCCGCATCCTGCTGCCGCACCTCTATCCCGCCATCGGCGCGGGGGCCGCCATCGCCTTCTTCCAGTCGATCGAGAACTTCAACGTCACGCTTTTCACGCGCGGCAATGCCGACACGCTGACTGTCTATGTGTTCTCCAAGGTCCGCACCGGCATCACGCCCACGATCAACGCGCTGGCGCTGATCCTGATCACGGTCACGCTGCTCGCAGCCGTGGTCTACGAGGTCCGCCGCAGGCAAAAGCGCCGCAACCCGGCGCGCGCCTAGCGCGGCAGGACAGTGAAACCCAGCGCGCGAAACACGTCGCTGGCCTCGGGCGAGGACAACGCTTCGAGGAAGGCTGCCGCGGCGGGGTCAGACTCGGCGGTCAGCGCCACCGGGTAGACGATGAGGCTGTGGCTGCCTTCGGGAAAGACGCCCGCGACCCGCACGGCGCGTTCACTTTCCGCGTCGGCGATGGCGTCCGAGCCATAGACGATACCGTAGGGCGCCTCGCCCGCCGCGACCAGCGCAAGCGCCGCACGGACATTCTCGGACTGTGCGACCTTTTGCGCGACGTTGTCCCAGACGCCGAGCGAGACGAGCGCCTCTCGTCCGTATTGCCCGGCAGGGACCGAATCCACCATGCCCATCGCAAGCCTGCCCTCGCCCAACAGGCCCTCAAGATCGAAGCCCGGCGCGATTGCGACCGGCGGCCCGTCGGCCCCGTGGGCCACCAGCACAAGCGTGTTGCCCAGGATGTCGCGTCGGCTTTCCGGGCGGATCATGCCGCCCTCCTGAAGCACATCCATCCAATTCGTCGCCGCCGACAGAAAGACATCGGCGGGTGCGCCCTGCTCGATCTGCCGGGCCAGGGTCGCGCTCGATCCGTAGGAGACGACGACCTTTGTGCCCGTAGCCGCCTGCCAGTCGGCAGCGATCCGGTCGAGCGCGGTCTTGAGGCTGGCGGCGGCAAAGACGACCAAATCGTCCGCCCTCGCGGCGGCGGGCATGACAAGCAGGCCCAGCACAAGGGCAAGCGCCGGAGAGACCACAGAAGACGCCATGCCACCTCGGCTCGAACCGACTTTCCTGCCCACAGCGTTTCGCGCAACGCTGCGCGATGCAAGGCGAAAGCCGTCACGAGCGGGCTTGCAAAGCGCCGCCCGCTCGGGTGGCATGGGCGGCATGTCCGATCCCCTCCCCCCCGGCCTTGTCGCCCCTGCCCTGACCGGCGTGCCCCGGCCCGGTCTTTGCACTGACTGCGGCGTCAGCCGGATCGGCGATGGGCGCGATTGCGGGCGGGCCTGCCAGTTCATTCGGCCCGACTACCCGGCGCTGGAACGCAGCGTGCATGGCCGGACCGCCAACCCCGCGCGGGGCGACGAGCGCTTTTTCGGCACCACCACTCGGATGCTGCGCGCCCGCCTGGCCCCGCCCGCCGAGGGCGCACAGTGGAGCGGGATCACCACCGCCCTTGCCGCGCGCCTGCTTGAGACGGGGGCGGTCGACGCGGTGCTGACCGTGATGCCCGACCCCGCCGATCGCTGGCGCCCCGTGCCCGTGATCGTGACCGACCCCGCCGCCCTGGCCGCCTGCCGAGGGATGCGGATGGGCTTCGCGCCGACGCTGGCGCTTCTGGAACCTGCGCGGGACGCAGGCCATCGCCGGATCGCGATGATCGGCATCCCCTGCCAGGTCCACGCGCTGCGGGTGCTCGAGGCGGAGTTGGGCCTCGAGCGGCTTTACGTGATCGGCACGCCCTGTTCCGACAACACCACGACCGAGGCGTTCCACGGCTTCCTTCGGCTTCTCGACCCCGAACCTGCGGGCATCAGCTATCTCGAGTTCCGCACCGACTTCCGGGTGGAATTGCGCTACGACGACGGACGGCCCGGCCGGACGGTGCCGTTCCTACAACTGCCGATCTCGCAGCTTCCCGCCGACTTCTTTCCGCTGACCTGCAAGACCTGCGTCGACTACACCAACCGTCTGGCGGACATCACCGTAGGCTACATGGGTGGCGACGGCGCGCAGTGGATCGTCGTGCGAAACGACCGGGGGGCTGAGATGCTGACAATGCTCGAGCCGCAGCTTGCGGTGCTACCCCTGACCGACAAGGGCAAGCGCAAGGGCGCGGTCACGGGCTTCATGGCCAACACGGCGCGGGCGGCGGGCGGGCTGCCGCTGCGCCGGATGCCCGACTGGCTGCGCCCGCTGGTGTCATTCCTGCAACCGAGGTTCGGGCCGCGGGGCCTCGAGTTCGCGCGCACGCGGGTCGAGATGAAGGCTGTCGAGACTGTGCTGCACCTGCGCCGCACCCTGCCGCGTCGGATGCGCTGGATGGTGCCCGCGCATGTCTGGGCGCTGGTGGCCCCTTACGGCCTTGTTCCCGACCCCGAGGAATTGCCGCGCCCGCCCGAAGCCGGCCGCATCAACCGCCCAGAATGACCGCGACGTAGTTCTTCGTCTCGGCATAGGGCGGGATGCCGTCGTGCTGCTCGACCGCCTCGGGGCCTGCATTATAGGCCGCCAGCGCCAGCCGCCACGAGCCGAAGCGGTCATACATCCGGCGCAGATACTTCGCCCCGCCTTCGAGGTTGTCGGCGGGATCGTGCATGTTGACGTTCAGAAGCTCTGCCGTGCCGGGCATAAGTTGCGCCAGCCCCGTCGCCCCCTTGGTCGACACGGCGACCGGGTTCCAGCCGCTTTCCTGCTGCACAAGGCGCAGGAACAGATCTTCCGGGATGCCGTGCTTGCGCGCGGCAGACTTGGCGAGATCGAGATACTCGCCCTTGTAGCGCCCCGCATAGCGCGGCACAGCCTCGTCGCCGCCCTCGCGCTTGGGCTGCAGGCGGACTGAGGCGTCATATTGCTTCGACAGGCGCGAATCGAGCAGGCGCGTCTGGGACTCGAACAGTTGCAGGCGGTTCTTGGTAGAACCATTCAGCGTCAAGCCTTCGGCCAGCGCGCCCGTCGCCCAAGCGATCGCGACCGCCCCAATCACACCCGAAACGCCACGCCGCATCGCCCGCTCCGCCCTGGTTCAACGGGGCGCAGTATAGCCAAACCGGGCTACGATGCCAGCGGTCAAGCGGCGGCCCCTGACCCAGCAGGCGCCGTGCCGCCCAGCGTACCGCGCATCAGGTCCTCGATCAGCAGGCTGACCAGTTGCGCGCGCCCCGTCACGCCTGCCTTGCGATAGATCGCGTTCAGATGGGTCTTGACGGTTGCCTCGGCTGACCCGCGAAAGCCCGCGACCTCGGCGATGGTGTAGCCCTTGATGGTGAAGGCCGCGACGTCCGCCTCGGACGGGGTCAGTCCCCAGAGGCGGAAGTAGCCCTCCATCAGGTCGGCAAGCGCGCCCTGTGCGACGCCAAGGCTTTGCTCGAGCTGCGCCTGCTTGCGAAGAAGGCGCATTAGATGGACGCAAAGCACCACGATGCCGCTGACGAGACCCAGCGTGGCTGCGATCTCTGGCCACATGTGCAGTTCGGTCAGCGTGCCCCAGCCCCCGGCATTTACATCCTCGACGACGTCGAAGACGAAAAAGACGGTGCAGGCGGCCTGAAACAGGATCAGCGCGGGCAGCAGCCTCCCCTCGCGGCGGAAGGGGGCCAGGATCGAGGGCGAGACAGGTGTCACGGAAGAAACCCCGGCATCAGACGCCGGAGCGCCCCTCCGGCACCACCTTGTAGCCTGTGACCATTGCGTGCGGAAGGTTCACGCCAAGACGATGCGACTGCCAGATGACCGCAGCCACATGCGCGACGATCGAAAGCTCGGCCCAGGTGACGAACGCCCCGTGTAATTCCTCGACCCAGTCCATGCCGAAGAACGGAAGCGTCGTCATCATGTAGCCTGTCGCGCCAATGGCCACGAGGGTGACGAGCAGATTGTAGATCATCAGCGCGCCCAGGGGCGAGTGACCAAGGTGCAGACGGTGTCTGCCTGCGGCAAGGTCGCGCAGTTCGGCGATGGCCGCTCCGGGTGCGGGCGGAAAGTCTGCGAATCGGGCGTGACGGCTGCCGATGAACCCCCAGACGAGGCGCAGCGCCAGCAGGCCCAGCACGACATAGCCGACGCGGCGGTGCATCGTCTTTCCCGATGCGGTGAAAAGCGCGTTCGCGGCGAAGGCCGCGACCAGCGACCAGTGAAACAGCCGGACCGCAAGGTCCCAGACGAAGTGACGTTCAGGCATGGCGACCTCGGGTGCAGGAGGGGCGGGCAGGCCATGCGGCCTGCCCGGGCAAGCGGTCAGCCTTCGGACTTCACGAGTTGAAGCGCGTCATCGAAGAACAGCGACTGGGTGGTGCCGTCCTTGACGACATAGGCCTCGATCAGGCCGTCCTCGCGTTCGATCTTGCGGACCTCGTAGCCCTGCTCGGTCAGGGTAGCGGTCAGCTTGGCTTCGGTCGCGGCGTCGACGCCCTCTTCGGCGCGGGCCATGGGGGCTGCAAGCGCGATGACGAGGGCAAGGGCAGCGGACGCCCGGGTGGATCGTTTCATCTGGTCTCTCCTGGATGATGCCGCGGGCAGCAATTGCCCTCGACCCGGCCGAACTGCAGCCTTGCGGCAAGGTTTGCCATCGGCGCAAAGGTGCAGACCGACCCGACGGCACGCCCTGCAACCCGAGTTGCAGGCCGCCTCGGGCGGGGATACGGTTCATTAACCAAACTCGGGGCAAGCTGCCCCCGACGGCATTCGCGCGACAGGGAGACGGCTCATGGCGGGATCGGTGAACAAGGTCATTCTGGTGGGCAACCTGGGGCGCGACCCCGAGGTGCGCTCGTTCCAGAACGGCGGCAAGGTGGTGAACCTGCGGATCGCCACGTCCGAGAACTGGCGCGACAAGGCGACCGGAGAGCGCAAGGAGAAGACCGAGTGGCACTCGGTCGCGATCTTCAACGAGAACATCGCGAAGATCGCCGAGCAGTATCTGAAGAAGGGCTCCAAGGTCTATGTCGAGGGGCAACTCGAGACCCGCAAGTGGCAGGACCAGTCCGGCGCGGACCGCTACTCGACCGAGGTTGTGATCCGCCAGTTCCGGGGCGAACTGACGCTGCTCGACGGGCGCGAGGGCGGTGGCGGCGGTGGCGGAATGGGCGACGACCGGGGCGGCGGCTATGACGACCGCGGCTACGGGGCCGAGCGGTCGTCGGGCGGTAGTGCCGCTGCTGGCGGCGCGGCCCGGGGCGGCGCGCGCAGCGACATCGACGACGAGATCCCGTTCTGACCGCGCGCTAGGTCGCGCCGGGGTTGCGGCGCAGGACGCTCGCGTTCAGCGCCGTGGCGACCGTGCACCAGAGCAGGTAGGGCACGAAAAGCAACCCTGCGACAGTGTCGATCCGCCAGAAGGCGACCATCGTCAGCGCCACGGCCAGCCACAGCGCCGAGACCACGATCAGCGCCGCGCGCATCCGCCGCAAGCCGAAGAACACCGGTGACCAGAGCGTGTTGATCGCAATCTGGACTGCCCAAAGTCCCAGCGCCTGCGTTGCCCCCGGATGGCCCGACTGCCCGATCCGCATCGCCGCAAGCGACATGCAAATGTAGAGCGAAGTCCACGCGACGGGGAACACCCAGTCCGGCGGCGTCCAGCGCGGCTTGTCGAGCGTCTCGTACCACGCGCCGGGGCTGAACATCGCGCCGGTCGCGGCTGCAGCCCCGCAGGCGGCGAGAAAGGTGAAGAAAAGTGCGTAATCCATTGTCCGCTCCCAACCGGAGCCGCTGATGTAGCTCAGCGCGCGCCCTGGGACAATGCAAGCCCTTGCGACTGGCCGCGATCGCGCGAGCGGCGCTGGCGGTCCTGGCCTTCAAGCTGGGCAAGCACCGCAAGCAACGCGTCGGCCCGGCCTTGCGCCGCTGGCGCACGGGCGGCGGCCTGCACGAGAAAGCGCACCTCGGGCATAGCGGGCGCGTGAAGTGCCGGCGCGCGCGGCAGCGCCAGCGACAGCGCGCCCTCGCCCCCCGCCAGCACCAGCCAGCCGAGCTTCGCGGCCCGTCCCGTCCGCGCCCGCTGCGTCACGCTGTCGAAGGCCTGCTCCGCCACGGCGGCGCCGATTCCGGCATAGATGCGCCGTGCGGCGTAGATACCCGGACGGCAATCGACCGGCAGCGCCGCAACCCCGGCACCCGCGCGGGCGTAAAGGCGGTCCGCCTCGGCCAGCAGGCGGCGTACGAGACCGGACAGGCGCGGATCGGGCCCGGGCGCTGCCAGGAACGCCTCGGGCGAGAGCCCCGCCTCTTCCATCCAGTCGAGCGGCAGGTAAAGCCGCCCTGCCCGCGCATCCTCGCCGACATCGCGCGCGATGTTCGTCAGCTGCATTGCAAGGCCAAGATCGCAGGCCCGCGCCAACGCATCCGCGTCGCGCACGCGCATCAGCACGCACATCATCGCACCAACCGCCGCCGCCACCCGCGCCGAATAGTCGAGCACACCCGACAGAGTGGCATAGGTCCGCCCCGTCGCATCCCAGGCGAGCCCCTCAAGCAGCGCCTCGGGCAAGGCACGGGGCATCTCGAAGCCCTCGACCAGTGCGGCAAAGGCCCGGTCCTCGGGCGCGTTGCGGGGCCGCCCGCGATAGACGAGGTCGAGCCGGTCGCGCAGGTGCAGGACAGCCCCCGCCTTGTCGCGCCCCTCGTCGACCTCGTCATCGGCCAGACGGCAGAACGCATAGAGCGCCAGCGCCGGATCGCGCACGCGCGGCGGCAGCAGCCGCGAGGCTGCGTGGAACGAGAGCGACCCGGTGCGGATTGCGGCGCGGCAATGCGCCATGTCTTCGGGGGCGATCATTCGGCGGCAAGCCTCTGTTCGGCGGCCATGGCAGGCGCGTCGGGCACCAGCGTGCCCAGCACCTCGGCCGAGGCGATGACGCCCGGCAAGCCCGCGCCGGGATGCGTTCCGGCACCGACGAGCCAGAGGCCTGCCACTTCCTCGCTGACATTGTGGGGCCGGAAGAAGGCCGATTGCAGGATGCGCGGCTCGATCGAGAAGCCCGAGCCGTGCGGGCTGAGGTAGCGGTCGCGGAACGTCTCGGGCGTGAACACGCGCGACGCGGAGATGTGTGAGGACAGGCCCGGAAGCAGTTGATCCTCAAGCACCTTCAGGACCTTCTGGCGGTAGGGCTCGGCTTCGGCCTGCCAGTCCACCGGGTCGGCATGACCAAGGTGCGGCACGGGCGACAGGGCGTAGAAGGTGTCGCCGCCCTCGGGCGCCACGGTCGGATCGGTGACCGAGGGGCGGTGGACATACAGGCTCATGTCATCCTTGAGCCGCCCCTTGATGAAGATGTCGCGCACGAGGCCCTTGTAGCGCGGCCCGTTCAGGATGGTGTGATGTCCTGCATCGGGCCACAGGTCGCGCGTGCCGGTGGTGCCGAAGTACCAGACGAACAGGCTCATCGACCAGCGCGTGCGTTTCAGCCGGGCGGTGGTCCAGCGCTTGCGCGGGCGGTTCCGCAACAGGCGGTCATAGGTGTGGCCCGCATCGGCGTTCGAGATGACGACGGGCGCGGTCAGCACCCGCCCGTCGACAAGCTTCACGCCCGCCGCGCGGCCGTCGCGCACCAGGATCTCGTCCGCCTCGGCGTTCATCACGAAGCGCCCGCCCTGATCCTCGATCACCCGGCCCATCGCCTGCGCGATCGCGGCAACCCCGCCGATTGCATAGTGGACGCCGAACTCTTTCTCGAGGTGGCTGACGAGGATGTACATCGACGTGACGTGGAACGGATCTCCGCCGATGAAGAGCGGATGGAACGACAGGGCCATCCGCAACCGCTCGTCCTTCACCCGCGACGAGGCATGGGCATAGACCGAGCGGTCCGCGCGCATGCGGATGAAGGTCGGCAGCACCTTCACGAGGTCGGCGAAGCGGTGCATGGAGCGGCGGCCCAGATCCTCGAACCCGAACTGGTAGCGCCGCTCGCTGTCCACGAGAAACTTCTCGTAACCCGACGAATCCGATGGCGAAAGCCGGGCCACCTCGGCGCGCATCGCGTCGGTGCTTTGGCGCGCTTTGAAGGAACTGCCGTCGGGCCAGCGGATCTCGTAGAACGGATCGAGCGGGCGCAGGTCCACCATCGCGTCGAAGTCGCGCCCGCAGGTCGCGAACAGCTCGCGCAAGGACTGTGGCACCGTCACGATGGTCGGGCCGAGGTCGAAGCGGTGACCGTTCTCGGTGATCGCCGAGCCGCGCCCCCCGAGGCTGTCGAGCCGGTCGATGACCGTGACGCGGTAGCCCTTGGCCCCGAGGCGCATCGCCGCTGCGAGCCCCCCAAGTCCGGCACCGATGACGAGGGCCGCAGGGTCTGCGGGATGAAGCGGGCGGGGATCGAGTCTTGCTACCATGTCGCGACGATACACTGTCCAGTCAGATTTACAATTCCTGCTTTCGCCAACGTTTTTGGGTTGTCGACAACCGAAGTTGGCCTCACTGTGTTGTCAACCTAACTGGACACTTCATGCCCTGCGCCAGCCTTTCCCTATTCCGCTTTCCGTCGCTCGCCCGCCGGGCCTGGGCTTTCACCCAGATGGGGCTGGCGCGGCGCGAGATGGCCGCGACCCCCGGCATCGGCTTCTGGAAGCTCTGCGGCTCGGGCACTGGCGAGGGGTTCACCCCGCTGCCCAACACCGCCGTCTGGGCGATCCTCGCGACGTGGGGGTCCGAGGCTGCGGCGCGCGAAGGCACCCGCGACGGGACCGTGTTCCGCCGTTGGGCGGACCGGGCGGCGGAAAGCTGGACGGTGTTCCTCGACCCCCTTGCCGCGCGCGGGCGCTGGAGCGGTGTCACCCCCTTCGGCACCGCCGAGAGCGGCTGCCCCTGGGCGCAGGTCGGCGACAGCGGCCCCGTCGCCGCCCTGACGCGCGCCACGATCAAGCCCGGCGTTGCGCGCCGTTTCTGGGGCCGCGTGCCAGACATCTCGGCCGCGATCGGCAGCGACCCGAACGTCGCCTTCAAGATCGGCATCGGCGAGGTGCCCCTGATGCACCAGGTTACCTTCTCGATCTGGCCCGACACCGCCAGCATGGCGCATTTTGCGCGGGAAGACGGCCCCCACGCCCGCGCCATCGCCGCCGTGCGCGCGGGAAACTGGTTCAGCGAAGAGCTTTATGCCCGCTTCCGCATCCTTGGCAGCCATGGCACATGGGAGGGCGGAAACCCCCTGTCCGCGCTGGAGATTGCCGCATGACGCAGCCCTTCCCCTTCACTGCCATCGTGGGCCAGGAAGCGATGAAGCAGGCGCTCGTGCTGACCGCGATCGACCCCGGCATCGGCGGCGTGCTCGTGTTCGGCGACCGGGGCACCGGCAAGTCGACCGCCGTGCGCGCACTCGCGGCCCTTCTGCCCGAGATCGAGGCGATCGAGGGCTGCCCCGTGAATTCGGCGGCCCGCGAGGGCGTGCCCGACTGGGCGGGCCTGACCACCTTTCGCAAGGTGAAGAAGCCCACCCCCGTGGTCGATCTGCCGCTGGGCGTCAGCGAGGACCGCGTCGTCGGCGCGCTCGACATCGAACGCGCGCTGACACGCGGCGAGAAGGCGTTCCAGCCGGGGCTTCTGGCGCGCGCCAACCGGGGCTACCTTTACATCGACGAGGTGAACCTGCTCGAGGATCACATCGTGGACCTGCTCTTGGACGTCGCGCAATCGGGCGAGAACCTGGTCGAGCGCGAGGGCCTGTCGATCCGCCATCCCGCGCGCTTCGTGCTGGTCGGCTCGGGCAACCCCGAGGAGGGAGAGTTGCGCCCCCAGCTTCTCGACCGCTTCGGCCTGTCGGTCGAGGTCCGCAGCCCGCAGGATGTGGCCACACGGGTCGAGGTGATCCGCAGGCGGGATGCCTATGACACGGGCTTTGATGCCTTCATGGCGACGTGGCGCGCCAAGGACACAAGCCTGCGACGCAAGATCCTCGCCGCGCGCCGCCACCTTCCCACTGTCGCGACGCCGGACTCGGCGCTGACCGATTGCGCCGCGCTTTGCATAGCTCTCGGGTCTGACGGTCTGCGGGGCGAGCTTACGTTGCTGCGAACCGCCCGGGCGCTGGCGGCCCTCGGCGCTGCACCGGCGGTCACGCGCGATCACCTGCGGGCGGTCGCCCCGATGGCGCTGTCGCATCGCCTGCGCCGCGACCCGCTGGACGAGGCGGGATCTGGCACCCGGGTCGCCCGCATCGTGGCCGAGGTCCTGCCCTGAACGGGCCGCTCGCCCCCTGGGACCGCGCGGTTCTGGCCCTTCGCCTTGTCGCGGCCGATCCGCGGCGGCTGGGGGGCCTGTGGCTGCGCGCGGGCGCAGGCCCGGTGCGCGACCGTCTGCTCGCGCATCTGGGCTCGCAGCCTCTGCCCGTGCTGCGCCTGCACCCCGGCACCTCCGGCGACGCGCTCGACGGCGGGCTCGACCTGGCGGCGACCCTCGCCTCGGGCCGCATGGTCCAGCGTGACGGCCTTCTGGCGCGGCCCGCGATCCTCGTGCTCACGATGGCGGAACGCTGCCCGCCGGGCCTCGCCGTGCGCCTCGCACAGGCGCTCGACGCTGGGGGCCATGCGCTGATCGCGCTCGACGAAGGCGCGGATGCGACCGAGGGGCTGTCGCCTGCGCTGGCCGACCGCCTTGCGTTCTTCGCCGATCTCGATGGCATCCCGTGGGGCGCGACCGCCGAGACCGGGCCGCTTGCCGTGCCGCCCGGCGAAGCGCTGCTGCCGCCCGAGGCGCTCGACGCTCTTGCGCGGACCGCCGCCGCCTCGGGCATCGAGAGCCTGCGCGCCCCGCGCCACGCGGCCTTCGCCGCCCGCGCGCTCGCGCGCCTTGCGGGCCGCAGCACGGTCGGCCCCGACGACCTCGCGCAGGCCTGCGAGCTGACGCTCGCCCATCGCGCCGACGCGCCAGACCCGACCGACGACCCGCCCGAGCCGCCCCCGCCCGAGCCGCCCCCGCCCGAGCCGGACCCCCAGTCGCAGGACAGCCCGCCCCCCGAGGAGGAGTCGCTTGCCCTGCCCGAGGACATCCTGCTCGACGCCGTCCGGGCCGCCCTGCCGCCCGATCTGCTGGCGCGCCTCGCTGCAGGCCGGGCGGCGCGGCAGACCAAGGGTGCCACGGGCACAGGGGCTACCAAACGCGGCAACCGGCGCGGTCGGCCCCTGCCCTCGCGCCCCGGCCGGCTGGACGGGCAGGCGCGGATCGACCTTGTGGGCACGCTGCGCGCGGCGGCCCCCTGGCAGACGATAAGGCGCAACGCCACCGGGTCGGGCCGCCTGCTGGAGCTGCGCCCCGACGACATCCGCCTGAAGCAGTCCGAGGAACGCTCGGACCGGCTCCTGATCTTCACGGTCGACGCCTCGGGCTCGTCGGCGCTGGCGCGGCTGGCCGAGGCAAAGGGCGCGGTCGAGATCCTGCTCGCACAGGCCTATGCACGGCGCGACCATGTGGCCCTGATCGCATTCCGCGCAGGCGGGGCCGAGGTGCTGCTGCCCGCGACCCGCAGCCTCGTGCAGACCAAGCGGCGGCTCGCGGCCCTGCCGGGCGGCGGCGGTACGCCGCTTGCCTCGGGACTCGCGGCGGCCTTACAGCTTGGCCTGCAGGCCCGCGCCCGGGGCATGACGCCGACGGTCGCGCTGATGACCGACGGGCGACCCAATGTCGACCGGCAGGGCCAGCCGGGCCGCGCGCAGGCCGAGGCGGATGCCGAAAGCGTGGTCCGCCTGATCCGCGCCCATGCGCTCGCAGCCCTCGTCGTCGACACCGGCAACCGGCCTACCCCCTGGCTTCAGGCACTGGCGCGCAGCATGGAGGCGCCCTACCTCGCCTTGCCGCGCGCCGAGGCGCGTCGCCTGTCAGCCGCCCTCACCACAGCGCTCGGGGTCTGAGATGGCCTTTGCGAGCATCCTTGCGCGCGTGCCCCCAGACTGGCCGCTGCGCGCCCACTCGCGCGAGATCGCCGTGCGCCCGCACCGCTGGCATGTGCAGGTGATAGGCGACGGGCCGGTCGTCCTGATGCTGCACGGCGCCGGCGGCTCGACGATGAGCTGGCGCGGGCTCGCCCCGCTGCTGGAGGGCCATACAATCGTGATGCCGGACCTGCCCGGCCACGGCTTTACCCGGCTCGGCACACGGATGCGCTCGGGCCTCGATGCGATGGCCGAGGATGTGGCGGCGCTTCTGGCACATGAAGGCTGGGCGCCAAGGGTCATCCTCGGGCATTCGGCGGGTGCGGCGCTGGCGCTGCGCCTGACCGAGATCCTGCCCAAGCGTCCCGCGCAGGTGATCGGCCTCAACGCGGCCCTCGGCAAGTTCGACGGCCTGCCCGGCGTCGTGTTTCCGATGATGGCGCGGCTTCTGGCGCTGAACCCGCTGGTGCCTTCAGTGGTCGCGCGCCTCGCGGGAGGCGAGGCGCAGGTCGCGCGCCTGCTCGCCTCGACCGGCTCAACCCTCGATCCCGAGGGGCAACGGCTCTACGCGCGCCTCGTGCGTGATCCCGCGCATGTCGACGGCACGCTGACGATGATGGCGCAGTGGAGCCTCGAGGGCCTCGTCGCGCGCCTGCCCTCGCTCGATGTGCCGACCCTGCTCGTCGCGGGCGCGAACGACCGCACCGTTCCGCCCGAGGTCAGCCGCACCGCCGCCGCCCGGATGCCCGACGCCGAGGCGCTGGTGCTGCCCGGCCTCGGGCACCTGATGCACGAGGAGGCACCCGAGGCGGTGGCGGACGTCATACGTGCGCGGATCGGCTGACGGCGCGCTCGCGGAGAGGTCGGGGGGCCGTCTGCCCCCGCGTCCCGGCCCGGCCACGGGCCGGGCGTTCTTCGCGGTAACGCGCCACTGGCGCGTTACCGATCGCTCAGCACCCCCCGAGGATATTTGAGGACAGAAAATGAGGCTTAGAATTCACAAGAACACCTCGCCCCCAAAAAGGAAGCGAGGTGCCATTTCCCGTCACGGTCATCGGCGTCCCCGCCTGTACCGTGACACCAATATGGCCCCTTTAGGTTAACAACTCGTTGGATTTTCTGTCCGCAAATATCCCGGGGGGCGCGGGGGGCTGGCCCCCCGCTTCTGCCCTCAGCGCCCGGCCCAGACCCCGAAGATCTGCTCGCGATGTTCGGCCATGTAGATCTGCATCCACGGCGTGAAGCGATCCGGCCAGCGCCGCAGTTCGGCGTCGAGGTCGTAGAGGTCGGCCCAGCGCGTCGCCGAGACCTCGGCGGGGTCGGGCGTCACGGTCATCGCGGGGGTCGCATCGGCCATGAAGATGTCCACGACCTCGTGCTCGATCAGGCCGTTGCCCACCTCGGCGCGATATTCGACCGTCTCGCGCAGAAGGGGGGCGAGGCCGGTGATGCCAAGCTCTTCGTCCAGCCGCCGCTGCGCGCAGGCGAGCGACGGCTCGCCCCAGGCGGGATGCGTGCAGCAGGTGTTGGTCCAGAGGCCGGGCGTGTGATACTTGCCCGCCGCGCGCTGCTGCAAAAGCACCTCATGCCCGCGCATCACGAAAACCGAGACGGCGGGATGCCGCAGCCCCCGCCGATGCACCTCAAGCTTGTCGACCGGCGACAGGACGCCGTCGACCCAGGCCGGGATGAGGTCGGTCATGTCGCTCCTGCCGGGATGAGGCGCAGAAGGTGCGCCACGTTCTTGATGCCAATCTTCAGATGCGCCATCGGGCGCGCCTTGACCAGCCGCTTGTTCATGTAGGCCTCGAAGGTCAGGCGCTGCACATCGATATCGTGGCAGAGGCTGACGAAACGCTCGCGCCGGTCGTCGGATTGGTAATACGCATCCTGCATCGAGCGCAAAACCCGGAACACGGTCTTGTGCTCCTTCATGAAGAGCTTGCGCGCGAGGCGCAGGTCCCGCGCCTTGCCCGATGCGAGGAAGGCCTGCGCAGCCGTCGCGGCCACCCTGCCCCCGACCATCGCATAGTAGATCCCCTCGCCCGACGAGGGGGCAACGACGCCCGCCGCATCGCCCGCAAGCACCACGTCGCGGCCGTTGTCCCAGCGGTCGAGCGGCTTGAGCGGGATCGGCGCACCCTCGCGCCTTATCGTCTCGCAGCCCGTCAGGCCCGACATGGCGCGCAAGGCCGCGGTCGCTTCCTTGAGGTTCACGCCGTCCACCTCGGTGCCCATGCCCACACTCGCCTGCGCGCCGTGCGGAAAGACCCAGCCGTAGAAGTCGGGGCTGATGCGCCCGTCATAGATGACGTCGCAGCGCGTCGCGTCGTAATCGCCGCCCGGCGCGGGGGCGGCAATGATCTCGTGATAGGCAATCACATAGGGGATCGTGTCGCCGCCCGGCACCTCGGCCCGCGCAACGCCCGAACGGGCACCGTCCGCGCCGATCACCACGCGGGTCCGCAGGCGCACGATGTCGCCACTCGCCTTGTGGCGGTAGGCGACCATCGTGCCCTGCTCGTCGCGCTCGACCGCCGTGAAGGTGCCCTCGACCAGCACCGCCCCGGCAGCAACCGCCCGGTCGCGCAGGAAGGCGTCGAAATGCTCGCGGTCGACCATGCCGACATAGCCGTTCTCGATGGCGATATCGACCGAGCGGCCCGTGGGCGAAATCATGCGCGCGGTATTAATGCGCGCGACGATCTGGCTGTCGGGTATGGCGAAATCCTGGATCAGGCGTGGCGGAACAGCCCCCCCGCAGGGCTTGATTCGCCCCGCCCGGTCGATCAGCGCGACGCGCAGACCTGCGCGCGCCATGTCCTCGGCCGCCGTCGCCCCCGAAGGGCCACCGCCCACCACGATTGCATCATAAATCATCGTCATTCTCCCGGAACGAGGGGTGCGTCGGGCGCAGGCGCGCGTCCCGGTGCGATCACGCGGAGCGCAAGAAGTGCCGCCGCAAGGAACAGCGCGGCTTCGGCCGCAAAGACAGTGGCATAGGCCAGATCGTCGGGCAGCAGGCGGCGCAGCGCGTCGACGGCGCCCGCGCCCATCACCACGCCAAGGCCCGCGGCGATCGCCTGCGCGGCCCCCCACAGACCCATCCGGGTGCCCTCGCGCCGGCCACGGCCCTCGCCCGCCAGCGCCATCATCGCGCCGATCGCGGCGACGGCAAAGACGCCGTTGAAGACCCCGAGCAGGACAGTCAGCGGCACCAGCGCGGGCCAGCCCATCGGCCCCGCAAGGGCTACCCCCGCCAGCGCCCCGGCCGAGCCAAGGCAGCCGGCCACGACCCAGCCGCGCAGGCTGCCGATCCCAAGGCCCGTGACCGCGATCCCGACAGCCAGCATCCCCAGGAAGACGCCCCCGTTTTGCGCGCCCGAAAGCTGCGTCGACTGGCCGGGCGTGAAGCCGAACACGGTCCCGGCATAGGGCTCGAGGATCAGCTCCTGCATGAAATAGGCGGTCATCGAGAGGAACACGAAAAGGGTGAAGCGCCGCGCCAGCGGCTCGGCCCAGATCTCGGCGATCCCCTCGCGCAGGGGTTGCGGTGCGGCGGGCGGGACGATGCAGATGCGCCGCTCGATCCCCCAGAGTGCGAGTGCCGTCAGCCCGACCCCACCCAGCGCCACGACCGAGACGATCACCATCAGGCGGCCCGGCGTGAACGGGTCAAGGACCGCGCCCACCGTGCCCGCCGTAAGGGCGATGCCCGCGATCATCATCAGCCAGGTGATCGTTGCGGCGGCCGCGCGGCGATGCGGGGCCGTGGCCCCGGCGATGAACGCAAGCAACGAGGTGCCCGCCGCCCCGACGCCCGCGCCGATCGCGACATAGGCCGGCACCGACAGCGCAATCCCCGCCACAGGCCGCGTGCCCGCAAGCACGACTGCGGCTGCGGCCAGCATCGCACCGCCCGCGAGCAGGGCCATGCCGCCGATGATCCAGGGCGTGCGCCGCCCGCCCGTGTCCGACTTGAACCCCCAGCCGGGCCGCGACAACTGCACCGCATAGTGCAGCCCCACCAGCAGCCCCGGTACCAGCGCGGGCAGCGCAAGTTCCACGACCATCACGCGGTTCAGGGTCGAGGTCATCAGCACCACGATCGCCCCGAGGCACATCTGCACAAGGCCCAGGCGGACGATCTGCCCCCAGCCCAGCGTCATGCAAGCCCCCGGATCGCGAGCGCCGTCACCATCATGCCCGCCACGTACAGCCCGACGCCGACTCCGTTGTACCAGGGCGCTCGTCCCTCGGGGTCGCGCAACAGGACCCGCATTGCGGCGAACTGCCCGACAAGGCCCCCCAGCACGATGAGCGCATGGACCGGCCTGCCCCAGACGAACAGCATCGAGACGACCAGAAGCTGCGGCACCGACATCATCACGCAGGCAAGCCGGGCCGCGGCCTCGGGCCCCATCGTGACCGGCAGCGAATTGACCCCGGTCCGGCGATCCCCTTCGATCGCCTTGAAATCGTTGAGCGTCATGATCCCGTGCGCGCCCAGCGCATAGAGCCCCGCCGCAATGACGATCTCGGCGCGCGGCGCACCGGCGGCGATGACGGCAGCCCCCGTGAACCAGGGCAAGCCCTCGTAGCAAAGGCCGACCAGCCCCGGCCCCCACCAGCCCGACCGCTTCAGACGTACCGGCTCGGCCGAATATGCCCAGGCCGCGAGCACCGCGACTGCCGTCGCCCCGAACCCCCAGGGGCCAAGCAGCCAGCCCAGGGCCAGCGCGAGCCCGCTCATCGCAAGAGCAACCCACAGGCCCCAGCGCCCCGGCATCCGCCCCGACGGGATCGGGCGTCCCGGCTCGTTGATCGCGTCGACATGCCGGTCGCACCAGTCGTTGGCGGCCTGGCTCATGCCGCAGACGACCGGGCCCGCCAGCAACAGACCCAGCAGCACAAGCGGCCATGCCCCCGCAGGCAGCGGCCCCGCCGAGACGATGCCGCAGAGATAGGCCCACATCGGTGGGAACCAGGTTATCGGCTTGAGCAGCTCGAGCACCACGGCGGGCTGGGGCAGGCTGCGCTGATGTATGATTTGGTTGACGCTCATACTGTCAGATAAACATGACACATCGAGTCTGGCAAGCGCAGCTTTGTCGCAAGAGGCCAAGGACCGCGCTCTGCACGCCCCTGCTTCTTTTCGGCAGAAATACCCCACGGGGGTGCGGGGGTGTGAAACCCCCGCCCCGGCCAGGGCCTGCGTCGGTCAGTCGCTCTCGTTGCCGACAAGCCCATACTTGCGGAGCTTGACGTAAAGCGACTGGCGCGACAGGCCCAGCATCTCGGCAGCGGCCACGCGGTTGTTGCGCGTCAGTTCGACCGCCGTCTCGATGCACATCTTCTCGACCACATCGGTCGTCTCGGCCACGATGTCCTTCAGCGTCGACGAGCCGACCAGTTCCATGATCGAGCGGCCGCCATCCTCGCTCACGTTCAGGCCCGGACGACGCATCCCCTCGGCCCGGCTCGTGTCGCGCACGACAAAGGCGAAGAAGGGCGCGGGGCGGTCGTTGAGGTAGGTCGCCGACACCTCGACCGAAATCTGCCCGTCATAGGCGGTGTTGGCCTTGGTCGCATACATCCGCATCTGCCCGACGCGCTTCGCGTTGTCGGTCAGCACCCGCAGGTCGACCGCGCCGCGCGCCAGAAACTCGCCGAACGAGCGGCCCTTGACGGCGGCGATGCTCGGCTGGTCGGTCAGGTTCAGGAAGGCTTCGTTCGTCGTGCGGATGATGCCGTCGGCATCGGTGAAGACGATCCCGTCGGCACCCTCGTGGAACAGGCCCAGAAGGTTGTCGCCCAGCTCGTCGCGCTGCGAGAGGCCCAGATCGGGCGTCTCGATCCGGCACATCAGAAGCCGCTCGCCCGCCGCACGGAACACGGTCGGCACCACCATCAGCCGCTTGTGCGACCGACGCGCCTGCACCTCGAGCGGGGCCGCGCTGTCGGCGACAGCTAGGGCCGCCATCTGGTCAAGGAACTCGCCCCGCCTGCGGCCCTCGAACTCCTGCGCGATGGCAGCACCGATCAGGTCCTGGCGCGAGCCTCCGAACAGGACGGCGGCGGCAAGGTTGAGGTCCACGATCCGCCCCGTGGTCATCGAGACGACAATGACGGCGTCGCGCGTCGTCTCCATCAGCACGCGGTAGCGGGTGTCGATCTCGCGCTGCGCCTCGTAGTCGCGCTCCAGTGCCAGCTGCGCCTTGACGAGCTGCTGCTGCATCTCGGCGATCGGGCGCAGGTCGCGCCCCAGCATCAGGATCGAGCCGTCGCCCTCCATGCGGTGCATCGCGTAGCGGACCGGAAACTCCATGACGTGATCGTCGGCGTGGTTCAGCTCGACCGCGCGGGTGCCGCCCAACTCGACCAGCTCACGCTCGCGCGCATCGAACTTCGCGATGCTCTCGCGCGTCAGCACCGAGCGCAGCGGCCGCCCCTCCCAATGGGTCAGCGGGCCGAACGAGCGGTGGTGCGCGTTGACCAGCACCGTGCCGATCACCCCCTCACCCGACACGATGAGCGCGATGTCCGAGGCCGTCGCAATGATCTGGCCCATCAGGTCCTGCGGGATCGACGTGATCGACCCGGCCGTCGTGCTGTGGGGATTAAGAACTTTCACAAGGTCAACTACCGGCTTGGCCGCGCCACGGGGGCACGGCGGAGTGATGTCAATCAGACGGCCATCGCCATTGGAACGTGCGAAACCTCAATCGGTTCGGGAAGAAGTCCGCAGGCCCGCACGGCATCGCCGAGATCGCAAGTAAAGCGGTCGACGCCGATTCGCGCCGCCGCTTCGGCCGATTCGAGAGGCAGCGCGCCGCCGCCGATCACCGGCAGACGCCGCGGCCCGAAGGTGCGGATCGTCTCGACCAGACGGCGCGGCTGGTCCAGACGCTCGACATGGCCGACCGAGACGAAGGCCGCATCGAAGCTGCGGGTCCGCAGAAGGTCGATCACCTCTTGTCGCCCCGGGCCAAGGCGCAGACAGACCGACAGGCCCATCCGGCGCAGCTGGCCCGCAGCCACGACCGCGCCAAGGGTGTGATCCTCGCCGTCCGGCACCACCATCAGCACCGACTTGCGTCCGGGCACATGGGCAGCATCTCCGCCCCAGCGCGTCCCGATCGCGCGCACCATGACCTGGAGCCGCGCGACCGCCATCGTGACCTCGGCAAAGCCGAGCCGATCGACTGCCCAGTCCGCCCCAAGGCGACGCGCGGATTCGGGGATATACATGTCGGCCATCGACTCGGGCGAGATGCAAGCCCGCCGGAACCCGGCAATCGCCGTATCGACCTGCGCTTCGGGCGCCAGCATGCCCTGGGCAAGGGCCGCGACCAGATCGGTCCGCAGCGTCGAAGACGTCCGTCGGCTTCGATCCACGAGGGCATCGAGCACCCGCGCGGCGAAAGGGGCAAGTGCCCCCTGCCCGTCCGAAGGGCAGGCCATGCCGTGCTGGATGTGGGTATCCCTCATGAAGCCCCCTCGCTGCGTGGGACAGGTCTGCCGGCCGGACCGGATCATGGCTGTTCGGACGTGGGCACACAGTCCCTGATCGTCAGCCGGTTGTCAAAGCAAATTGACACAGGCGCCCCGGCGCGCGGCACTGCAGGCCACAATTCCTCACTGCTTTTTCATTTGTTGTACATATTTCAATAAGTTGGCCGGAGGGGCGAGAACGGCACGCAGAGAGGTGAGATCAGACCCGAGAGTGTAAGATTTAGTTGACACTCCTCGCCTGCCGACGCAATGTCAGGCATGACGATCGAACCGGAAGGGCGGGACGTGACGAAGACCAGCCACCAGACACGGGCCCGCCGCCCCCTCTATACCCGGGCCGAGCGCGCGCGCCGCGACGCCTCGCGCTGGACGCTGGTGCAGGGCCTCCTGGCACCGCTCCAGTTCCTCGTCTTCGCGGTCTCGCTGGTTCTCGTGGTCCGCTGCCTCGTGACGGGCGAGGGCTACGGCATCGCAACCGTTTCGGTCGTGGTGAAGACCGGGCTCCTCTACACGATCATGATCACGGGCGCGATCTGGGAAAAGATCGTGTTCGGTCAGTGGCTGTTCGCCCCCGCCTTCTTCTGGGAGGACGTGTTCTCCTTCGTCGTGATCGCGCTCCACACCGCCTATCTCTGGGCGCTCTGGACCGGCGCGCTGGCGCCCGAGGCGCTGCTGGGCCTCGCCCTCGCCGCCTATGCCGCCTACATCATCAACGCAGGTCAGTTCATCCTCAAGCTGCGCGCGGCGCGCCTTGATGCTGCGGTGTCCGCATGACCGCCGCCCCGCCCGCCGCTGCCGGCTGCCGCGACCTTCCGGTCCTGCGCGAGCGCGGCCAGCGCGAAGTGTTCTGCGGCCTGACCGGGATCATCTGGCTGCACCGCAAGATGCAGGACGCTTTCTTCCTCGTGGTCGGCAGCCGCACCTGCGCGCATCTTCTGCAATCTGCGGCGGGCGTGATGATCTTCGCCGAGCCGCGCTTTGCGACCGCGATTCTGGAAGAGAAAGACCTTGCGGGCCTCGCCGACGCACAGGTGGAACTCGACCGCGAGGTCGACCGCCTGATCGCCCGCCGCCCAGACATCCGGCAGCTGTTCCTCGTCGGCTCCTGCCCGTCCGAGGTCATCAAGCTCGATCTCGCAAAGGCGGCCGAGCGGCTGGGCGCGAAACACAGCCCCCATGTGCGGGTGCTGAACTGGTCCGGCTCGGGCATCGAGACGACCTTCACGCAAGGCGAGGATGCCTGCCTCGCCGCGATGGTTCCGGGCCTGCCCGAAACCGCCGAGCGCCAGCTTCTTGTCGCGGGCGCGCTCCCGGACGTGGTCGAGGACCAGATGCTGGGCCTGCTGGCCGCGATGGGCGTGGCCCCCGTCCGCGTCCTGCCCGCCCGCCGCTCGACCGAGGCGCTGGCCGTCGGCCCGAACACCGTGGTGGCGCTCACGCAACCTTTCCTTGGCGACACGCGCGAGGCGCTGATCCGGCGCGGCGCGCGCACGCTCTCCGCGCCCTTCCCGTTCGGCGAAGAGGGCACGACCCTCTGGCTGCGTGCCATCGCGACCGAGTTCGGTGTGGCCGACGCGGTGTTCGAGGCCGTGACCGCCGCCCCCCGCGCCCGCGCCCGCAAGGCCATCGCCGCCGCCGCGACCAGCTTGCACGGGCGCACGCTTTTCCTCTTTCCGGACAGCCAGCTCGAGGTGCCGCTGGCGCGCTTCCTCGCCCGCGAATGCGGCATGATCCCGCTCGAGGTCGGCACGCCCTACCTGCACCGCGAGATGCTCGGCCCCGATCTCGACCTCTTGCCGCCCGTCCCGGTCCTGTCCGAAGGCCAGGACGTCGACCGCCAGCTCGACCGCGCCCGCGCGCTGCGCCCCGACCTGACGGTCTGCGGCCTCGGCCTCGCCAACCCGCTCGAGGCGGAAGGGCTCGCCACGAAATGGGCAATCGAGCTCGTCTTCACGCCGGTCCACTTCTACGAGCAGGCGGGCGACCTCGCCGCGCTCTTCGCCCGGCCCCTGCGCCGCCGCGCGCTCCTGACCCCCGGGCTGGAGGCCGCCGAATGAGCCCCTCCATTTTCTGTCCCCAAGTATCCCAGGGGTCCGGGGACAGCGTCCCCGGGGGGCAGCCATGAAGCTCGCCGTCTGGACCTACGAGGGCCCGCCCCATGTCGGCGCCATGCGCGTCGCAACCGCGATGGAGGGCTTGCATTACGTCCTGCACGCGCCGCAGGGCGACACGTATGCCGACCTTCTCTTCACGATGATCGAGCGGCGCAAGAAGCGCCCGCCCGTCACGTACACCACCTTCCAGGCGCGCGACCTCGGCGCGGACACGGCGCAACTTTTCCGCACCGCCGCGCAAGAGGCCGTCGCCCGGTTCAAGCCCGAGGCGATCATCGTCGGCGCGTCCTGCACGGCCGAGCTGATCCAGGACGACCCGGGCGGGCTTGCAGGCGCGCTCGGCCTGCCCTGCCCGGTCATCCCGCTCGATCTGCCCTCGTACCAGCGGCGCGAGAACTTCGGTGCGGACGAGACCTTCCTGCAGATCGTGCGCCACCTTGCAAAGCCGATGCCCCGCACGGCGCGCGTCACCTGCAACATCCTCGGGGCCACCGCCCTCGGGTTCCGCCACCGCGACGATCTGGCCGAGATCACGGCGCTTCTCGACGAGATGGGCGTCGAGGTGAACGTCGCGGCCCCGATGGGCGCTCGGCCCTCGGACATCGCGCGGATGGGCCAGGCGCATTTCAACGTGCTCCTCTACCCCGAGACGGGCGAGAGCGCGGCCCGGCATTGCGAGACAGCCCTCGGGCAGCCCTTCACGAAGACCGTCCCGATCGGCGTCAAGGCGACCCACGCCTTCATCGCCGAGGTCGCGGCCCTTGCAGGCACGGCACTCCGCCCCGACGAAAGCCGCCTGCGCCAGCCCTGGTGGGCGGCCTCGGTCGATTCGACCTACCTTACGGGCAAGCGGGTCTTCGTCTTCGGCGACGGCACCCATGCCATTGCCGCCGCCCGCATTGCCGCCTCCGAGATCGGCTTCGAGGTCGTCGGCCTCGGCTGCTACAACCGCGAGCAGGCCCGCGCCGTCCGTGCGGCCGCGAAAGAGCACGGGCTCGAGGCGCTGATCACCGACGACTACCTCGAGGTCGAGGCTGCGATCGCGGCACTTCAGCCCGAGTTGATCCTCGGCACGCAGATGGAGCGCCATATCGGCAAGCGCCTCGGTATTCCGTGCGCGGTCATCTCGGCCCCCGTCCATGTGCAGGACTTCCCGGCGCGCCACAGCCCCCAGATGGGGTTCGAAGGCGCCAATGTGATCTTCGACACCTGGGTGCATCCCTTGGTCATGGGTCTCGAGGAGCACCTGCTGCACATGTTCCGCGACGACTTCGAGTTCCACGACGAGGCCGGGCCGTCGCATCACGGCGGCCATGCACCGCGCGCGACGGACGCGAAGGGGGTTTCGCCCCCGGACCCCCAGGATATGTCCGCCAGAATGAATGAAGGGGCCGAAGCCGCGCCTGCGGCGGCGACCGAGGGGGGCTCGATGCCCGCCGAGGGCGCGGCCTTGCCCGAGGGCATCGTCTGGCTGACCGATGCCGAGCGCGAGTTGAAGAAGATCCCGTTCTTCGTGCGCGGCAAGGCCCGGCGCAACACCGAAAGCTTCGCCGCGGCGAAGGGGCTGGCCGAGATCAGCGTCGACACCCTCTACGAGGCAAAGGCCCATTATGCGCGATGAACGGCAGGTCCAGAGCTACCGGGTGGTCATCGTCACCCTCGACCGTCATGCGGCTGGGCCTGCGGCCCGCGTCATGCCGAAGCTACAGAAGGACTTTCCGGGCCTCTCGGTCGAGATCTTCGCCGCCGCCGAATGGGGATCGAGCCCCGCCGCCCTTGCCGAGTGCCAGGCAGCCTTGCTGGGGGCCGACATCGTCGTGGCGAACCTGCTGTTCCTCGAAGAGCACGTTGCCCCGATCCTGGCCGACCTGACCGCCGCCCGCGAGCGCTGCGACGCCTTCGTGGGCGTGATCGCGGACGGGCAGATCGTCCGGCTGACGAAGATGGGCAGCCTCGATATGTCCAAGCCCGCCTCGGCCACGATGCAGCTTCTGAAGAAGCTGAAGCCGGGCAAGAGCTCTGCCGCGGGGTCGGGCGAGAAGCAGATGGCGATGCTGCGCCGCCTGCCGAAGATCCTGCGCTTCATTCCGGGCAAGTCGCAGGACCTGCGCGCCTGGTTCCTCGCGATGCAATACTGGCTGGGCGGTTCGGACGACAACATCGAAGAGATGCTGCGCTATCTCGTGTCGCGCTATGCGGTGGGGCGCAGCTTCGCAGCCGTGACGGCGAAGGCGCCGATCGACTACCCGGACGTGGGGCTTTACCACCCCGACCTGCCCGCGCGGATCACGACGCAAGCCTCGGACCTGCCCCGCCCCGCCCGGGCAAAGGCGACGGTCGGGTTGCTGGTGCTGCGCTCTTATGTGCTGGCTGACGACCGGGCGCATTACGACGCGGTGATCCGCGCCTTCGAGGCGCAGGGACTGGCCGTCGTTCCGGCCTTTGCGGGCGGACTCGACGCGCGCCCGGCGATCAACGCCTTCTTCAAGGGCCCGAACGGCCCGACCGTCGACGCGCTGGTCTCGCTGACGGGCTTCAGCCTGGTGGGCGGGCCTGCCTACAATGACAGTCCGGCGGCGGTGGCAGCGCTTGCGGCGCTCGACGTGCCTTACGTCGCGGCGCACCCCCTCGAGTTCCAGACGCTGGCGCAATGGGCGTCCTCGGGCTGCGGGCTTGGCCCGGTCGAGACGACGATGCTTGTGGCCCTGCCCGAGATTGACGGCGCGACGAACCCCACGGTCTTCGCGGGCCGCCACGGCGAGCCCTGCACGGGCTGCGCGCATCGCTGCAAGGGCGCGTCGGACGTCAAGGCAATGGCCCCCTGCCCCGAGCGGGTGGGCGTGCTGGCCGACAAGGTCGCGCGCCTGGCCGCCCTGCGACGCAGCGACGTTGCCGAGCGCCGCGTCGCCATCGTGCTTTACGGCTTTCCGCCAAACGCGGGCGCGGTCGGCACCGCCGCCTACCTGTCGGTGTTCGAGTCGCTGCACGCAACGCTGCACGCCATGGCCGCCGAGGGTTATGACGTGACCCCGCCCGCCACCGTCGACGATCTTCGCGCGGCGGTACTTGCGGGCAATGCGGCGCAGTTCGGGCAGCCCGCCAACGTGATGGCGCATGTCTCGGCCGACGAGATCGTGTCGAAGACGCCTTGGCTGGCCGAGATCGAGGCCGCCTGGGGCCCTGCGCCTGGTCGCGCGCAGTCCGACGGGCGCGGTGTCTTTGTGCTCGGCGCGCGCTTTGGTCGGGTGGTGGTGGGCGTGCAGCCGGTGTTCGGCTACGAGGGCGATCCGATGCGCCTTCTGTTCGAGAAGGGCTTTGCGCCGACCCATGCCTTCACGACCTTCTACCGCTGGCTGCGCGAGGATTTCGGCGCGGACGTGCTGTTGCACTTCGGGATGCATGGCGCGCTGGAGTTCATGCCGGGCAAGCAGGCGGGCCTTGGCCCCGGCTGCTGGCCCGACCGGCTGATCGGCGGGCTGCCCAACGTCTACCTTTACGCCGCGAACAACCCCAGCGAGGCTACGCTCGCCAAGCGCCGCTCGAACGCGGTGACGGTCACGCACCTGACGCCGCCCTTAGCACAGGCGGGACTTTACAAGGGCCTCCTCGAATTGAAGGACAGCCTGCGGCGCTGGCGCGCAAGCGATCCGGCCTCGGACCTGTCGGACCTTGAACTGCTGATCGCCGAGCAGGCGGCGGCGGTGGATCTGTCGGGCGCGCCCGGTGCGCTCTGGCTGAAGCTTCTAGAGACCGAAGACGCGCTTATTCCCGACGGGCTGCATGTGCTGGGGCGCAAGGCCACGGGTGCTGCGCTGGAAGGATATCTCGACATCCTGGGCAGCGACGACGCCGCAAAGCGCGCGCAGTATGCGGCGCTTCTGGCCGAGGATACCGAGATCCCGGGCCTGATGTTGGCGCTCGGCGGGCATTTCATCGCGCCCGTGCCGGGTGGCGATCTGATGCGCTCGCCCGAGATCCTGCCGACGGGGCGCAACATCCACGCCTTCGACCCGTTCCGGATGCCGACCGAATTCGCGCTGCGCGACGGGGCGAAGCAGGCGGACCTCTTGCTGGCCACGCACCCGAGGCTGCCGCGTTCGGTGGCGCTCGTGCTCTGGGGGTCGGACAACATCAAGTCGGACGGCGGCCCGATCGCGCAGGCCCTGGCGCTGATGGGCGCGCGGCCGCGCTTCGACAGCTATGGGCGTCTGTCGGGGGCGGACCTGATCCCGCTGGCAGACCTCGGGCGGCCGAGGATCGACGTGGTCATGACCCTGTCGGGGATCTTCCGCGACCTGCTGCCCTTGCAGACCCGGATGCTGGCCGAGGCCGCCTGGAAGGCCGCGACGGCCGACGAGCCCGCGCATCTGAACTTCGTGCGTGCCCATGCGATGGCCTACGCGGCGCAGATGGGCGTCGACATGGAGGTCGCCAGCTTGCGCGTCTTCTCGAACGCCGAAGGGGCTTACGGGTCGAACGTCAACACACTGGTCGACAGCTCGGCCTTTGGCGACGAGGACGAGCTTGCCGATGCCTACGAGGCGCGCAAGTCCTTTGCCTATGACCGGACGGGCCGCGCCGTGAAGAACGCGGCACTGCTGCAGAAGGCGCTGAAGGACGTGGACATCGCCTACCAGAACCTCGAGTCGGTCGAGCTGGGCGTCACCACGGTCGACCACTACTTCGATACCCTGGGCGGCATTGCCCGCGCGGTGAAGCGGGCCCGCGGCGGGACCGCCGAGACGCCGGTCTATATCGGCGACCAGACGCGGGGTGCTGGCAAGGTGCGGACCTTGCGCGACCAGATCGCGCTGGAAAGCCGGTCGCGCACGCTGAACCCGAAGTTCTACGAGGGGATGCTGAAGCACGGCTCCGAGGGCGTGCGCCAGATCGAGGCGCATGTGACGAACACGCTGGGCTGGTCGGCGACCACGCAGGCGGTGGACCCGTGGGTCTATCAGCGGCTGAGCGAGACTTTCGTGCTGGACGAGGCGATGCGGAGGCGTCTGGCCGCGCTGAACCCTCAGGCGAGCGCCCGGATGGCGAACCGCCTGCTCGAGGCAAGCGACCGCAACTACTGGCAGCCGGATGCAGCGACCCTCGCTGCGTTGCAGGGTGCGGCGGACGAGCTTGAGGACAGGCTCGAAGGGATCGCGGCAGAATGAGCGGGGTCGGTCATCGTTCGATCGAGGCCCCGGATCGGGTCGGGGGATGCGGCACGCTTGCCGGTGCGGCGGTCGTCGGCGCCGGTCGGCGGAGCGGGGGCCAGCCCCCGCACCCCCGGGATATTTGTGGACAGAAGAAGGAGTGGGCTGCGGCCTGCCCGAGGAAGGAAAGATCATGAGCCCACGTGACGAGATACCGGACCTTCGCGGTCTGGACGGGGACGGGTCGGTGCAGGTGCATCAGGACGCGCATGTCAAGATCGAGGGGGCGAAGGTCTTTTCCGTCTACGGCAAGGGCGGGATCGGCAAGTCGACGACCTCGTCGAACCTGTCGGCGGCTTTCTCGATGATGGGCAAGCGCGTGCTTCAGATCGGCTGCGATCCGAAGCACGACAGCACCTTCACCCTGACGGGCCGGTTGCAGGCGACGGTCATCGACATCCTGAAGGAGGTCGATTTCCACCCCGAGGAGCTGCGGCCCGAGGATTACGTCGCGATCGGCTTCAACGGCGTCAAATGCGTCGAAGCGGGCGGCCCGCCTGCGGGCACGGGCTGCGGCGGGTATGTGGTCGGCCAGACGGTGAAGCTGCTGAAGCAGCACCATCTGCTGGAAGATACCGACGTGGTGATCTTCGATGTGCTGGGCGACGTCGTCTGCGGCGGCTTCGCGGCCCCCTTGCAGCATGCCGACCGGGCCGTGATCGTGACAGCCAACGATTTCGACAGCATCTACGCGATGAACCGCATCATCGCCGCCGTGCAGGCCAAATCCGGCAGCTACAAGGTCCGCCTTGCGGGCTGCGTCGCAAACCGCTCGCGCGAGACCGACGAGGTCGACCGCTACTGCGCCCGCGTCGGTTTCAACCGTCTGGCGCACATGCCCGACATCGACGCGATCCGGCGCAGCCGCCTGAAGAAGAAGACGCTGTTCGAGATGGACGACAGCGAGGACATCGTGATGGCGCGCGCCGAATACATGCGGCTGGCCGATACGCTCTGGCGTTCGGTGAGCGAGCCGGGGTCGTCGCCCGCGCCCCTGCCCGACCGCGAGATCTTCGAATTGCTGGGGTTCGACTGATGTCCGACGCCGTGCCCGGCTATGCCGCCACCCTGACCCGCGTCGAGGACTACTTCGACCGCTCGGCCACCGGCGTGTGGGAGAGGCTGACGAGCGACGCGCCCGTGAGCCGCATCCGCCAGACCGTGCGTGCCGGCCGCGACACGATGCGCGCGATGATGCTGGGGGCGCTGCCGCCGGACCTGTCGGGCCTGCATGTGCTCGACGCGGGCTGCGGGCCGGGGCAGATGACCGCCGAACTTGCAGCGCGCGGCGCACGCGTGACGGCGGTCGACATCTCGCCCGGCCTTGTCGCCATCGCCGAGGCGCGCCTGCCCAACGCGCTGCGCGATCGCGTGCGCTTCGTTTCGGGCGACATGCTGGACGCGGGCCTAGGCACCTTCGACCATGTGGTCGCGATGGACAGCATGATCTATTACGGCGCGCCCGATATCGGCCGCGCGCTTGGCGGCCTTGGGCGGCGCGTGACCGGCAGCGTGGTCTTCACCGTCGCCCCCCGCACACCGCTTCTGATGGCGTTCTGGCAGATGGGCCGGCTTTTCCCGCGGGCCGACCGCTCGCCCACCATGGTGCCGCATGCCTTCGCGCCGCTCGACGCGGCGACCGACGGGCAGCTTGCCCGCGTCGGTCGCGTGTCGCGCGGTTTCTACATCTCGGAGTGTCTGGAGTATCGCGCATGATCCTGCGCCGCAGCCATGTGAAGTCCCTGCCGATGGGATGGCTTCCCTTTGCGGATGCGGCCTCGGAAGGCATGCCGATGCGCCAGCTGTTGCGGTTGTCGCTGTTCCAGGTGTCGGTCGGGATGGCGACCGTGCTGCTTCTGGGCACGCTGAACCGCGTGATGATCGTCGAGATGGGGGTCGCAGCCTCTGTCGTGGCCTTCATGATTGCGCTGCCAGTTCTCGTGGCCCCGTTCCGCACGCTGCTCGGGTTCCGGTCGGACACGCACCGCTCTGCCCTTGGGTGGAAGCGGGTGCCTTACCTCTGGTTCGGCTCGCTCTGGCAGATGGGCGGTCTTGCTGTCATGCCCTTTGCGCTGATCGTGCTGTCGGGCGACCAGATCCACGGGCCGGCCTGGGCGGGCGAGGTCCTCGCGGCGCTTGCGTTCCTGATGACGGGCCTCGGGCTGCACATGACGCAGACGGCGGGTCTGGCACTGGCCGCCGACCGCGCGACGGACGAGACGCGGCCCCGCGTCGTGGCGCTTCTTTATGTGATGTATCTTCTGGGCATGGCGGTGTCGTCGCTGGTCGTAGGCTGGCTTCTGCGCGGCTACGATCCGATCACGCTGATCCGCGTGGTGCAGGGCTGTGCCGCGATGACGCTGGTGCTGAACCTTGTGGCACTCTGGAAGCAGGAGAAGGTGCGCCCGATGTCCGCCGAAGAGATGGCGGCCCCGCGCCCCGCCTTCCGCGCGGCGATGGGCGATCTGCGGACGATCCCCGGTGCGGTGCGGCTGATGGCGGTCGTGGCGCTGGGCGCGCTCGGGTTCAACATGCAGGATGTGCTGCTCGAACCCTATGGCGGCGAGATCCTGGGGTTGTCAGTCGCGGCGACGACGATGCTGACGGCAAGTTCCGCGATGGGCGCGCTGGCGGGCTTCGTGATGGCCGGGCGCGCGCTTGGCCGAGGGGGCGACCCGATGCGGCTTGCCGCCCTCGGGCCGCTGGTCGGAATCGCGGCGCTGTCGGCGGTGATCTTTTCGGCCCCGATGGGGTCGCCCGCGCTGTTCTATGTGGGCGCCGTGGGCCTTGGCCTTGGCGGCGGCCTCTTCTCGGTCGCCACGCTGACGGCGGTGATGAACCTGGGCGAGTCGGGCCTTGCGGGGCGCGGCCTCGTGCTCGGGGCCTGGGGGGCTGCGCTTGCAACGGCGGCGGGCCTTTCGGTCGCCCTTGGGGGCGTCTTGCGCGATGTCGTCGGCCACCTTGCGATGTCGGGCCGCCTCGGCGAAGCGCTGGCCTCGCCTGCCGCAGGCTACAGCTTTGTCTATCACCTAGAAATCGGACTGCTCTTTCTAACTCTCGTCGTGCTCGGCCCGCTTGTGCGGACGCGCATCCTGCCGCCGCAACCCGATCAGGGCTCCGCCCGCTTCGGCCTTGCCGACTTCCCCACCTGACCCCCGGAGGACCATCACATGGTTGGTGTCAATTTCTTTGGTAACTTCGACCTCGCCAGCCTCGCGATCTGGCTGTTCTGGGGCTTCTTCGCCGCCCTGGTCTACTATCTCCAGACCGAGAATATGCGCGAAGGCTACCCGCTCGAGACCGATGGCGGCGACGCGGCCCCGAACCAGGGGCCCTTCCCGGTGCCCAGGCCCAAGACCTTCCTTCTGCCGCACGGCCAGGGCGAGGTGACGGTGCCATCGGCGGCGCACGAGGCCGCGCATTCGCGCCAGGACCTCGCCCTTGCCCGCACCGCCGTGTCGGAAGGCTTTCCGCACGCGCCGACGGGCGATCCGATGCTCGACGGCGTCGGACCCGCGTCCTGGGGCCAGCGCGCCGACAAGGTGGAACTCGACTCGCACGGCCATACCAAGATCAAGCCGCTGTCGCAGGCGGAGGGCTTCGATGTGGCCGCCGGACGCGACCCGCGCGGTCTGCCGGTGCAGGCGAGCGACCTGGGGTTCGTGGGAACAGTGTCGGACATGTGGATCGACGTCCCCGAGCAGCTTGTGCGCTATCTCGAGGTCACGCTCGACACGGGCGGCAAGAGGCTGATCCCGATGCCGATGGCCAAGATCCGGTCGAACCTTGTCAAGGTGCAGTCGCTGCCCTCGGACCTCTTCGCCTCGGTCCCGCAGACCCGCTCGTCGGGCGAGGTCACCAAGCTTGAGGAAGACAAGATCAGCGCCTTCTACGCGGGCGGCACGCTTTATGCGGCCGAGCGCCGCAAGAGCCGCTTCGACGTGCTTCGCGAGGCGTAAGGCCCGCATCGGCGGGGTCCGTCCCGACGGGCCCCGCACGCCGATACAAGACCTGCCAGACATCATTCCGGCAGACGATCACCACCAGGACAGGAGGACGCAGCCAATGTCCGCGCATCACGACGATTTCGCTTTCGAACCCATTCCGGGCCTGCCCGCCCGACCGCCTGCCGGGGAAGACATCCTGTGGCAGGGTCGCCCCGATACCCTCGCCCTAGCCCGCGAGGCGATGGGCCTCACCTGGGTCGCCGCCTGGTTCGGCCTGCTGGCGCTCTGGCACGGGGGGGCTGCGCTGATGCAGGGCTCGCCGCTGGCGGCGCTTGTGATCGCCCTGCCCTATCTCGGCCTCGGAGCCCTGGCCTGCGGTGTGATCCTGGGGATCGCCTGGGTGCAGGCCCGCTCCACGGTCTACACGATCACCACCGCGCGGGTCGGCATGCGGATCGGGGCGGCGCTCACGATCACGCTGAACCTGCCGCACCGCGAGATCGAGTCCGCAAGCCTCGATCTGCGCCGCGGCGGCACCGGGACCATCGCGCTCAAGACACCCGAGCACACGCGCCTGTCCTACCTCGTCTGCTGGCCGCATGTGCGGCCTTGGCGGATGGGCCATACCGAGCCTGCGCTCCGCTGCATTCCCGACGCGGCCGAGGTCGCCCGCCTGCTTGCCGACGCTGCCGAAGCGCGGCAGTCTGTCCCGGTCCTGACACGCAAGCCGGTGATCGCACCGGCCGCAGGCCAGGACCTCGCACCCGACCTTCTTCTCGCGACAGGATGACCGCCATGACCAACGCTTCCCACGAGATCCTGCGCGAGCGGGACCGGGAGATGATCCCCAAGCCCCTCGTCCGCCTGATGCTCGCCCTCGCCCTGTCCGTCCTTGCGATCGTGTCGCTTGCGGTCGCGACGGGCCGCGCCCCGACCGGCGCACCCAAGGACAGCCCCGTGACTGCCGAACGCCAACTCGTGATCCGCACCGGCGGAGCCAAGTCGGTGACGCTCTATGCCCCTGACGGCACGCTCTTGCAGCAGATGGACCATGGCGGCTTCGTCACGGTGATCGGCAGCGGGCTTGACCGCGCCCGCCTTGTCGCCCGCGTGCCGGACGATATGCCGGTGACGCTGGCCCGCCATGAGAACGGACGGCTCACCCTGTCGGACCCGGCCACCGGGTGGAGCGTCGAGCTGACCGCCTTCGGCTCGGGCAACGAGGCGGCCTTCGCGGCACTGCTGGATGAGGGCAACTGAGATGCCCCTGATCCAGCGCCGCACCGAACAGGTGCCCTGCACCGTCGAGGTCAGCCACCGCTTCGAGGCGCTCCACGCCCATGTCCGCTTCGACAACGGTACCGTCGTCCATCCGGGCGACGAGGTACTCGTCCACGGCGCGCCGATCATGGCCGCCTATGGCGAGGTGATCGAGGAAAAACGCATCGCGACCATCACTCGCGCCACGGCCATCGAGCGGCTCTGGACCCGCATGACCGGCGACTTCGAGTTCATGGAACTGTGCGAATTCTCTTTCTCTGACGAGGTGACCCCATGAACGCGACCCCCATGGACCTGATGCCCGACCCGCTGGTCGAGGATTTCGCCGCGACCGACACGACGGCGATGGCGACCGAGACGACCCTTCTGAATCCGCGCTTCTACACGACCGATTTCGACGAGATGGACCGGATCGACGTGACCCCGGTCCGTGCCGAGTGGGACAAGCTGATCGCGCAGATGAAGTCGGACCCCAACAAGGGTCACTTCAAGAAGAACGCCGACTGGGACGACGTTGACTGGGCGGGCATGGACCCCCCTCTCCGCCGCGAGTTCATCGACTTTCTCGTCTCGTCCTGCACCGCCGAGTTCTCGGGCTGCGTGCTTTACAAGGAAATGAAGCGGCGCGGCAGCAATGCCGACATCTGCGAATTGTTCAACTACATGGCCCGTGACGAGGCCCGCCATGCGGGCTTCATCAACGACGCGCTGCGCGAGGCGGGGGTGGCGGTGAACCTCGGCTTCCTGACCAAGGCCAAGAAGTACACCTACTTCCGCCCGAAGTTCATCTACTACGCGACCTACCTGTCCGAGAAGATCGGCTACGCACGCTACATCACCATCTTCCGCCACCTCGAGGCGCATCCCGAGCAGCGCTTCCACCCGATCTTCAAGTGGTTCAAGGAGTGGTGCAACGACGAGTTCAGCCACGGCGAGGCCTTTGCCCTGCTGATGAAGACCGACCCGAAGCTGACCACGAGCTTCACCAACAAGCTGTGGATCAAGTTCTTCCTCACGGCCGTCTACTCGACCATGTGGGTGCGCGACCATGCGCGGCCCGAGTTCCACAAGGCGCTCGGCGTCGATATCGGCTGGTACGACCAGGAGGTGTTCCGCAAGACCTCGACCATCACGCGCCAGATCTTCCCGATCGAGCTCGACATCGACCATCCGCGCTGGCTGCCCGGCCTGCGCGCGATGAACGCGGCCTTCCTTGCAATGGATGCGGCCAAGAAGAAGGGCGGGTTCGCGGGTCGCGTGGCGCATGTCGGCGCGTCGACCCGTGCGGCGCTCGCCTTTGCGCGGCTCTACACGATCCCCACCAAGAAGCACGATCTGCCCGCCTCGGTGCGGCTGGAGCCGAGCTATTGAGCCATAGGGGATCATACAGGATCGCCGGACCGGGGGCGCCCGGTCCGGCGTGGGGGCGGCGATGACGGGAAATCCGTGGATCGCCGCCCTCGTGGCCCTTTTCGTCTGGTGGTTCTCGACCGGCGTCCTGCTGTGGCGGGTGCGCCGCGCCGACAACGCGGGCGGCGAGGCGCATCTGTGGTCGGTGATCCTTGGCCTGCCGCTCTTGTTCGGCGGCGTCGCGGGGTTCGACCACAGCCTTAGCGACACGTCTGTCTGGGGCGTCCATGTCGCCTTCCTGTCGGCCCTGTCGGTCTGGGCCTGGATCGAGCTTGCCTTCCTGTCGGGGGTCATCACCGGCCCCAACGCGACCCCCTGCCCCGACGATGTGCCCGGGTGGGAGCGGTTCGTCCGCGCCTTTGGCACCATCGCCTGGCACGAGATCGTGCTGGCGGTGACGGCGCTGTTGATGCTCTCGCTGGCGTGGGAGGCCCCGAACCGCTTCGGCGCGCTGACCTTCGCGGTCCTCTTCGCGGCGCGCGTCTCGGCCAAGCTGAACCTCTTCTTCGGCGTGCCCAACATCAACACCGAGTTTCTGCCGAGGACGCTGGCACACCTGCCCAGCCACTTCCGCCGCCGCCCGATGAACGGGCTCTTCCCGATCTCGGTCACGGCGCTGGCCTTCGCTTCGGGCTGCTGGCTCGAACGTCTGATGGCAGCCGACACCCCGGCGGCGCAGGCGGGCTTTGCGCTTCTGACCGCCCTTACCCTTCTCGCCCTGCTGGAGCACTGGTTTATGGTGCTGCCGCTGCCCGACCAGAAACTCTGGCGCTGGATGATCGACGCGCCCAAGACCGCCCCGGCCATGCCGGGACTGAAGGAGGATACCCATGGACTTTGACGCCATCTTCGCAGGCCAGCTGGCCGCGTTGAAAGCCGAAGGCAACTACCGCATCTATGCCGACCTGCAACGCAGCCGCGGCGCGCAGACCCGTGCGGTGAACCACAAGGGCGGCGCGCGCGAGGTCACGGTCTGGTGCTCGAACGACTATCTCGGCATGGCGCATCACCCGACCGTCACGGGGGCGATGATCGCAGCCGTCGAAAGCTGCGGCACGGGTGCGGGCGGCACGCGCAACATCTCGGGCAACGCGGTGCATCACCTTGCGCTCGAGGCCGAGCTTGCCGACCTGCACGGCAAGGACGCGGCGCTTCTGTTCACCAGCGGCTACGTCTCGAACTGGGCGACGCTCTCGACGCTGGGCGCGCGCATTCCGGGCGCGGTCATCCTGTCGGATGCAGGCAACCACGCCAGCATGATCGAGGGGGTGCGCCACTCCCGCGCTGACAAGGTCGTCTGGAAGCACAACGACTGGCGCGACCTTGACCGCAAGCTGCACGCGGTCGGCGACCGGCCCAAGATCGTGGCCTTCGAATCGGTCTACTCGATGGACGGCGACATCGCGCCGATCCGCGAGATCGTCGAGGTCGCCGAGGCGCATGGCGCGCTGACCTATATCGACGAGGTCCACGCGGTCGGCATGTATGGCCCGCGCGGCGGCGGCGTGTCGGAACGCGAGGGGCTGGCCCATCGCATCGACCTGATCGAGGGGACACTCGGCAAAGCCTTCGGCGTTGTCGGCGGCTACATCACCGGCTCGGCCACGCTCTGCGACTTCATCCGCAGCTTCGCCTCGGGCTTCATCTTCACCACGGCCCTGCCCCCGGCGATTGCGGCTGCCGCCACGGCCTCGATCGCGCACCTGAAGGTCAGCGAGACCGAGCGCGCGGGCCAGTGCCGCCAGGTCGCACGGCTGCGTGCCGCGCTTGACCGGCAGGGCATCCCGCACATGCCGAACGAAAGCCACATCGTCCCGGTGATGATCGGTGATCCGGTGAAGTGCCGGATGATCTCGGACATCCTGATGGACGACTGGGGCATCTATGTGCAGCCCATCAACTACCCCACAGTCGCCAAGGGCACCGAGCGGCTGCGCCTGACACCTTCGCCCTGGCACAGCGATGCGGATATTGACCATCTGGTCGCGGCTCTGTCATCACTCTGGAGGCAATGTGCCCTTGCCCATGCGGTGGCGTGACACAGTTACTGATTTGGACTTGGTCTGTAAGCGATAGGCTACAAACCGACTAACGGGAGGCTACCAGATGATGAAGACCACACTGACTGCGCTTGCAATCCTGGCTGCGGGGGGCGGTGCCGCCTTTGCCCAGGGCGATGCAGCCGCGGGCGAGGCCGTGTTCAACCAGTGCCAGACCTGCCACGTCGTGGCCGATGCGGACGGCAACGTGCTGGCCGGCAAGAACGCCAAGACAGGCCCGAACCTTTACGGTGTCGTCGGGCGCGCGGCGGCCTCGGTCGAGGATTTCCGTTACGGTGACGGCATCCTCGAGGCCAAGGAAAAGGGCCTGGTCTGGGACGAGGCGCAGCTGACGACCTATGTTCAGGACCCGACCGCGTTCCTTGAGGAGTTCACCGGCAACAGCCGTGCGCGCAGCAAGATGGTCTACAAGGTCCGCAAGCCCGAGGATGCCGCGAACGTGGCAGCCTTCCTCGCGACCTTCGCGTCGGCAGCCGCGCCGGCTGCAGCCGAAGGCGAAGCGGCGCCTGCCGCGACCGAGTGATCTTTATCGAATGACAAAAGGGCCGTCCCTTGCGGGGCGGCCCTTTTGCTTTCCGGTGCGGTCCGGTCAGGAGCTGCGAAGGTTCAGCGAAACGACCCGCGAGCGGCGACGCGCCAGAGCCTCGGTCGCGACGCGCGCGATGTCCCCCCGCGTGAGCCCTGCGTCACGATACATGGCGGCGGGGCTCGCATGGTCGATGAAGCGGTCGGGCAACGTCATCGTCCGCACCGCCAGACCGCCATCCAGAAGGCCCGCATTCGCCAGGTGATGCAGGATCATCGCGCCGAAGCCGCCCTGCGCGCCCTGCTCGACCGTCACGAGCACGCCGTGGTGCCGGGCGAGTTGGGCGATCAGTTTGCCGTCGAGGGGCTTGGCAAAACGCGCATCCGCCACGGTGACGCTGATCCCCTCGGCCGCCAGATCCTCGGCAGCCCCCAGACACTCGGCCAGATGCGCGCCGAACGACAGAAGTGCCACCTCGGTGCCTTCCTGCACGACGCGGCCCTTGCCGATGGCAAGGAGCCTGCCGCGCGCGGGCATCTCGACGCCCACGCCATCACCGCGCGGATAGCGAAATGCGATCGGCCCCGCGTCGTGGGCGGCGGCGGTAGCCACCATGTCCATCAGTTCCGCCTCGTCGGCGGCGGCCATGACCGTGAAGCCGGGCAGGTTCGCGAGATACGCCACATCGAATGCGCCCGCATGGGTGGCCCCATCCGCGCCGACAAGCCCCGCGCGGTCGATCGCAAAGCGCACCGGCAGGCCCTGCAGCGCCACGTCATGCACGATCTGGTCATAGGCCCGTTGCAGAAAGGTCGAGTAGATCGCCACGAACGGGCGCAACCCCGAGGCTGCCATTCCGGCGGCGAAGGTCACGCCGTGTTGCTCGGCGATGCCGACGTCGAACACCCGGTTGGGCATGGCCTTGGCAAGGATGTCGACGCCAGTGCCCGAAGGCATCGCCGCCGTCACCGCGACGATGCGCGGATCATGCTGCGCCTCTTGCAGAAGGGCCTGGCCAAACACCTTCGTATAGGCGGGCGCGTTCGATTTCGCCTTGGCTTGCTCGCCCGAGGCCACGTCGAAGCGTGCGACACCGTGATACTTGTCGGCCGAGCTTTCGGCAGGGGCATAGCCCTTGCCCTTTTTCGTGATCGCATGGATCAGGACCGGGCCGGAGGCGCGCACTTTGATCGCGCGCAGCACGGCCAGAAGCTGGGCCATGTCATGCCCGTCGACCGGGCCGACATAGGCGAAGCCCAGTTGCTCGAACAGCGTGCCCCGGTCGGGCTGGCCGGTGACCAGCGCACGCGCCCGGCGCGCGCCCTCGCGGAGCGGGCCAGGCAGCGACGCCTCGACCCCTTCGGCGAGCTTTGCCAGCGGGGCCAGCGGGTTGAGGCCGCTCAGATATTTCGACATGGCCCCCACGGGGGGCGCGATGCTCATCTCGTTGTCGTTCAGGATCACGATCAGCCGCTTGCCGAGGTCGCCCGCGTGGTTCATCGCCTCATAGGCCATTCCCGCGCTGATCGCGCCGTCGCCGATCAGCGCGATTGCGTCGCCGGTGGGCCGGCCCATGTCTCGCCCCACGGCGAATCCCAGGGCGGCGCTGATCGAAGTCGACGAGTGGGCCGCGCCGAAGGGGTCGAACTCGCTTTCCGATCGCTTGGTGAAGCCCGAAAGCCCCCCCTCCTGGCGCAGGGTGCGGATGCGGTCGCGCCGCCCCGTCAGCACCTTGTGCGGGTAGCACTGGTGGCCCACGTCGAGGATCAGCTTGTCGGTGGGCGCGTTGAAGACGGCATGGATCGCCACGGTCAATTCGACCACGCCTAGCGACGAGCCAAGATGGCCGCCGGTTTCGGAGACGGCCGAGATCACCTCGGCACGCACCTCGTCGGCAAGGCGCGCAAGGTCGGCATCGCCCAAGGCCTTGAGGTCGGCGGGACCGGAGATCCGGTCGAGCATGGGGGTGAGCGGTCGGGACATGACAGGCTCCGGTGGCTGGAAATGGAAAAGGGTGCCATGCGCTGCGCGGCACCCTCGGTCTGCCGGCGAGAGGACCGCCGTCGGCAAAGGGGCAGCCCCGCGAGGGGCCGCCCCGAACTTCAGGCCGGCTGCACCGCGCCGTCCCACGGTTGGGTCAGGCTGCTTTGCGGCATCGGCGGGTCTGCGAGCTTGCTTTCCGGTGGCAGCAGCAGCGAGATGCCGTAGAGCACCCCAAGGCTAAGCCCGATCGCGATCACGAAGAGTGCAGCCCAACCAGCCCCCGAGAGCATCTGTCCCAGCACCCAGCTTCGTAGGAACTGCTTTTGGCTTTGCGCGTAGTAGGGTTTGTCAATCATCACTCGCTCCCTATTGATCCAGCGGCGCGAAGCCGTGGTCCTGCGCCCAGACGAACCAGTTGTCGACAACCGTGCCCGTCAGAAGGATGCCGATCCCGCCTGTCAGCGTCGTCAGCACCGCGAACCACCAGGCCCAGCGATGGATACCTTCCATCGTCGCGTTGAAGCCCATTGTCCAGCGCCAGAACAGCGCAGCCCGCTCGGTCGCCGTGCCCCGGTCCACGATCTGCTCGATCTCGCGGTCGCCGCCGAAGCGGCTTACAGCCAGGATCGTCGCCCCGTGCATCGCGAAGAGAAGCGCCGATCCGTAGAGGAAGACGATGCTGAGCGCGTGGAACGGGTTGTAGAAGAGGTTGCCGTAGGTGAGCGAGAAGAGGTTCGTCCAGTCGAGGTGCGGGAAGATGCCGTAGGGCACCGCCTCGGACCACGAGCCCATCAGGATCGGCCGGAAGAGGCCGAGCACGAGGAACAGCCAGATGGCGCTGGCGAAGGCATAGGCGACGTGCTTGCCCATCCCGAGCGCCTCGGCCCGAAGGTAGGTGCGAACCCACCAGGTCAGAACCGAGATCAACAGAAAGAACGAGGCGATGATCCACAGGCCGCCCTCGCCCATCGGTGCAAAGCCGAGCCCGTATTCAGGGGGTGGCGGCTCGAGCGCCATGTAGAAGAGGTCGCGCATGAACACGGCCGGGCTGAAGCCCGCGACGTACCAGAAGTGGACGCCGACGAGGAAGAACCAGATCGCGCCCGTTGCGACAGAGATCACACCGAAGGTGCCGAGGTAGATCGGCCCCAACTGTGCGTTGCCAAGCCAGCCCGCGAGGTTCGAGAACGTCGCGCTGCCGGTGCGGTTCGAGAGGTCGACATCCTCGACCATTCCCATCTCGGGTGCGGCGCGCACCTGAACCTGGGTGAAGATGTTCTGATACTCAGCCATTTACGCCTCCTGCGATGTCGGCCCACCACGGAAGTTGCAGATACCAGTCCCACCAGACGACCCATTCGTCGAACCAGATGGTGCCCGAGATCACGATGCAGATGGCACTCCAGAACCCGGCGTTGAGGGCGAGCAGCAGGCCA
>JANPJD010000194.1:0-11923 GCA_031425325.1 Rhodobacterales bacterium
GACGAGGCCCGTGCGAAGCGCGAGAAGGTGCTCGCGGCGCAAGCGCTTCCGCCGATTGTGGTGCAGCCGCTTCCCATGGCGCGACGCGACCCCCCGGTGGATCGGTTCCCGCCGCTTGAGCCTCCGGAAGCGAGCGCGCCGACACTTGTTGCCTCGGCCGTTGCGGAAGATACCCCCGCTGCGAGCATGACCCAACCGGTCGCAACTGATCAGGCCGCGCGTCTCCGGTCGCTGCTGGTCTTTGGCAGTGGCATCGTGACGGGCGTCGGCCTCGCCGTGATCGTGCTTTTGCTGCCCTCGGCGTGAAGCGCGGGCCCCGCTCCATGCCCCCGGATCGGTCCATCGGCCTGCCCGCAACAGGTGTCTTTGTTGGACGGGTCTGGCGCAAGGGCGTCGGTCCGGCGATCGTGACGGTACGCGACGGGCTTGTTCTGGACATCACCAGCCGCGACGCCCCCACGATCCGAGACCTGCTGGAACGCGACGACCCGGCAGCCTTCGTGGCCGAACGGTCAGGCGAGACGCTGGGAGAACTCGCCGCACTCGCCGCTGACAGTGTCGAGCCTGACGGCACAAGCTCTCACCTGCTGGCACCCTGCGACTTGCAGGCGATCAAGGCCTGCGGCGTCACCTTTGCAGGCTCGATGGTCGAGCGGGTGATCGAGGAACGCGCCGCCGGGGATGCCGGTCGCGCCGAGGCGATCCGTGGCCGGATCGCGGATGCGATCGGCACCTCGCTGCGGGGCCTTGTGCCCGGATCAGACCGGGCGGCTGAGGTCAAGCGGCTCTTGCAGGCCGAGGGACTCTGGTCGCAATACCTCGAGGTGGGCATCGGACCCGACGCCGAGGTTTTCACCAAGGCCCAGCCGATGAGTGCGGTCGGCTGGGGTGCGAGTGTCGGCCTCCATCCCGCCTCGTCCTGGAACAACCCCGAGCCCGAGGTCGTGCTCGCCGTCGACAGCAAGGGCCGCGTCAAGGGGGCCACGCTTGGCAATGATGTGAACCTGCGCGACATCGAGGGGCGCTCGGCGCTTCTGCTTGGCAAGGCCAAGGACAATAACGCCTCGGCCAGTATCGGCCCCTTCCTCCGGGTGTTCGACGACGGGTTCGACATCGAGGCCGTGCGGCGTCTCGACCTCGACCTGACCGTCGAAGGCGAAGACGGGTTCGTGCTGCGCGGCGGCTCGAGCATGCGCGAGATCAGCCGCGATCCGCTTGACCTCGTCGGGCAGACCTGCGGGCGGCACCATGGCTATCCCGACGGCTTCCTGCTGTATCTCGGCACGCTTTTCGCCCCCGTGCAGGACCGCGACGCGCCCGGCCTTGGGTTCACGCATCATCCCGGCGATGTGGTGGCGATCTCGTCGCCAGAACTCGGCTCGTTGTGCAACACCGTCCGGCTGTCGACCGAAGCGCCCTTGTGGACGTTCGGCACGGCGGATTTGATGCGTAACCTTGCCGCGCGCGGGCTCCTCTAACGCGCCAGCACCAACTCGGCCTTGAGGCCCCCAAGCCGGGCCGAGGTGCCAAGCGTCAGCGTCCCGCCATGGCTTCGGGCGACGTCGGCCGCGATTGACAGGCCAAGGCCGACCCCCCCGCCGCGATTGGGATCGCGGGCCGTGTCGAGCCGCGTGAAGGGCAGTTGCGCCTCGTCCCGCTTGTCGGGCGCAATGCCGGGGCCGTCATCTTCGATCGTGATCCGCAGGCTGCGTTCGGTCAGGGCAACGCTGACCGCCGCCCGCGTGCCATAGCGCAGGGCGTTGCCCAGCAGGTTCTGGACCGCCCGTCCGACCGCATCCGGTCGCAGCAAGGCGAGGCCGCTGCCCTCGGTGGTCAGCGTGACCGCCCCCCCGCCCCGCTCGGCATTGCCGACGATGCGCGCCACGAGTGCCACCGGATCCGTCCGCACCGGCGTCTCCATGGCATCGCCGCGCACGAAGGACAGGAACTCGTCGACCAGCCGCTCCATGTCCGCAACATCGTTCAGAGCCGCCGACACTTCCTCGTCCGGCGGCATCATCGACAGGCTCAGCCTCAGGCGGGTCAACGGGGTCCGCAGGTCGTGGCTGACCCCCGAAAGCATCAGCGTGCGCTGCTCGATCTGCCGCTCGATCCGGCTTCGCATGTCAAGAAAGGCCGCCCCCGCTGCCCGCACCTCGAGCGCACCGCGCGGGCGGTAGGCCACCGACCGGCCCTTGCCGAAGGCCTCGGCCGCATCCGCCAAGCGCTTGATGGGCCGCAACTGGTTTCGCAAAAAGACATAGGCGATGAAGGTCATCAGGAACGAGGTCAGGATCATCCAGACCAGCAACTGGTGCGGGTTCGAGGCCGAGACCCGCGACCGCGCGACCGTCACCGACATCGGTCCCTGCGCGGTCGTGATCGACAGGCGCACCTCGTTGTTCTTCGTGACAAGATCGACCGAGGCGAGGCCGGGAAGCCCGTTGCGGAGCGTCTCGATCACGATGCGTCCCGACAGATCGTAGAAACGACGCCGGTCGGTGGCAGCCTCTGGCGTGCCTTCGGACGGAGGGGCGGCGCCCGGCAGGGAGACCTGCACGTCGAGAGGTTCCGCGATGCGCTGCACCCGCACCTGCGCCTCGGCCAGCGATGCGCTCTGGCGCGCCTCGTCCGACAGGAAGCTTACCTGCGTGACAAGGCTTTGCGTCATCTGGCGGGTCACGCCCTCGAAGTGCCGCTGGATGAAGGCGAGCGACACGACAAGCTGGATCGCGACCACCGGCACGATCAGGATAAGCGCCGCACGCCCGTAAAGTCCGCGCGGCAGAAGCGGCTTGAGCGTCACGGCCATGACTGCGACCATACGCACGCATGGCACGGAAAGGAAGGCAATGATCGTATCGGACGGCGTGCGCCTGATCCGCGCGCCAAACCCCTCGGCGATGACCTTCACCGGCACCAACACCTGGCTTGTGGGCGAAGGAGACGTGGCGGTCATCGACCCCGGGCCGAAGGATGACGGCCACCTTGCCGCGATCCTGGGCGCGCTGCGGCCGGGCGAGCGGATCACCCGCATCCTCCTCACCCATGCCCATCTCGACCACGTGGCGCTCGCCCCCGCCCTCGCGGCGCGCGCCTCGGCGCCGGTCTGCGCCTGGGGCGGGGCGTCTGCGGCCCCGGTCTCGCGGCCCGACGTGCCGCTGGCAGATGGCGACGTCGTGCAGGTCGGCGACCGCAGCCTTCGGGCGATCCATACACCCGGACATCGCGACGACCACCTCTGCTTCGCCTGGGGCGATCTGTGCTTCAGCGGCGATCATGTGATGGGATGGTCAAGCTCGGTCGTCTCGCCCCCCGAGGGCGACATGAGCGACTACCTGCAAAGCCTCGCGAAGCTTGGACAGCAGGCGTGGAGCCGCTTGCTGCCGGGCCACGGCGCGCCCATCGAGGACCCCGCCGCGCGCCTGGCAGACCTCGCCCGACATCGCCGTGCCCGCGAGGCGCAGATCCTCGACGCCCTGCACGGCGGGCCTCTCACGGTCGCGCAGATCGCGGACCGCCTTTACCGCGACACGCCCGCGACCCTTGGGTCCGCTGCCCGACAGACCGTGCTGGCGCACCTGATCGACCTCGCCCGCCGCGACCTCGCTGTCGCCGGAGGCCCCCCCGAGGCCCCGCAAAGCTACCGCCTGCGCTGATCAGATTGCCTCTGGACGCTCCATACCCCGCTTGCTATAGACCCGCGGTGTTCCGGCGTAGCTCAGCGGTAGAGCAGTTGACTGTTAATCAATTGGTCGTAGGTTCGATCCCTACCGCCGGAGCCAAAAAATCAACAGAAAACAAAGGGTTGCGCGGCGCTTGTGCCCGCGGTCCTTACTGTGTTTTTGTGCGGGGTAACGTTTGGGGTAACGGATTTGTGGCGCCAATAAGAAAGCCCGCGCCGGCGAGGGGGCGGGCGCTGCATTCAAGAGCGCTTGCCGTCACTTGCCCTAAAACCTGCTATGGCTGGAACGCAGGTCGTGGCGGGAGCCGGTTAGGCAGCTGACTTGACCTCGTCGCAGCGGCCTTGGACGAATGTCCGGATGTCCTCCAGCACGACCTCCATGGGTTCCCCACCGTCGATCTGGCCCTCAATGAGCCTCAAAGACGTCCTCGGGTACGGCGGCAACGCGCGTCGCAGTGACCTGCTGGCGCTTAAAAATGCCAGCTTCTTGAGCAGCGTCTGCGCGCCTTAAGGTGTCGTCACCGTTGCCTTCGACATTCAGAAGATTGCAGCCGGTTACCGGCTCGATCTGCGCCAGTCTCGTCCGGGATTTGCTGGTCAGCAGGCGCGCCTCGATGGGGCTTGCGCTCTGTTCGACCGTGGTCAGTGACCTTGACGCCGCTCAAGGAGCCAAAAGAAGGTGACGGTCAGCAGCAGCACGATCATCAACAACACCCACGACGCCGCCGCGCCTTCGTTCAGGGCCAGCCCCTGGAAGGCACGTCGATAGGCGAAGTAGCTTAGCACCTCAGTTGCATTGCCGGGCCCGCCACGTGTCAGGATGTAGGGCAGGTCATAGGTGCGGAAGGCGTTGATCAGTTGGATGATGACGGCGATCGCCGCGACTGGGCGCAACATCGGCAAGGTAATAAACAGGAACTGCTGAACAGGGCCCGCGCCATCCACCTCTGCCGCCTCGTACGGATCTCGCGGCAACGACGCCAGCCCGGCGGCGAGGATCAGCACGACGAACGATGTTTGCTGCCAGATGTCCACCGCTGCCATCGTCGCGAGTGCAAGACCAGGGTCGCCGAACCAGTCGACGCCCGGCAGCCCCAGCCCCCGCAGCATCTCGTTCAGGACGCCTAGATTGGGTTGCAGAAGCATCCGCCATATCAGCGCGACGGCAATCGGCGACATGGCCATCGGAATGGTGAGGATCGCAAAATAGACCGCCCGCCAGCGCAGCACTTTTTGCAGCATCAGCGCGATGCCAAGCCCGATGACGAATTCTCCCGCCACGGTGATGACGGCATAGCGGATGGTCAGGAACGTGGCATCCCAGAAGAGCGGGTCCCCCAGCACGCGGGCAAAGTTTTCCAGCCCGGTGAAGGGTGCCATGCTGAAACTGCGGAGCGTCATGGACGACACGGCCATCAGTCCCGCATAAATCAGCGGAAAGCCCATCACGATGATCAGCAGCGACAGCCCCGGCGCGGCGAAGGCCCATCCGGTGCGCGCCGTTCGGCCTAGACGAAAGATCGTGGGCATCGGGGCATCCTTTCAGTCCGGGGGGCGGCGCACCGCCCCCCGGACGTCGTCAGCGCGACATCATTTCTTCCAGCGCCGCCGCCGAGGCCGCCAGCGCATCCGCTACACTTGCCTGGCCGGATGCAGCCTCGGAAAGCTGCGTTCCCAGAAGGTTCTGGAAGTCGGCCGTATAGGAGAAGATCGGGAACGACTTGCCGGTCGCCACCACGCGTTCCGCATCGGCATAATAGGGGAAGGCGCCCAGCACCTCGGGGTCGAGGAAGGCTGCCGTCTGCACAGGGGCGTGGCCTTGCAGGGCGCGGGCCTTTGCGATCTCGGGGCTCTGCACCCACTCGATGAAGGTCCAGGCCGCCGCCTTGTCCTCGTCGCTGACGTTGACGGGGATGCCCCAGCCCCAGCCGCCGGACTCGCCGTGTCCGCCGGGCATCGGGGCCAGTGCCAGCTTGCCTGCGACTGCCGGGCAGTCGGCGGCGTTGTCGAGCGCAGGCAGCATCCACCAGTATGTTACCATGCTGAATGCCTCGCCCGCGCACATCAGGCGACGTGTGTCGTCGAGGTTTGCGTTCAAAGCGCCGTCCTGTGCGGCGGTGGTCATCGCCTCGACGTAGAGCGTGAGTGCGCGCTGCCCGGCCTCGTCGTTCAGGATCACGCTGCCGTCGTCGGCCAGATAGCCGCCGCCCGCCCCGAACAGGTAGTTGGAGAACTCCATGGTGTTCGGGTCGCCCCGCTGTCCCTGCATGGCGGCCCCCACGATTCCCTGTTCGGCCTTCATCGCGGCGGCCATCGCCACGTAGTCCTGCAGCGTCTCGGGCAGAGGCCGGTCGCCCAGAAGGTCGGTGCGATAGATCAGGCCCATCGAATAGTTGTACATCGGCACGATCGGAATGACGTCGCCGTCACGACCGAGAAGGTCCCACATCGCGGGGATGAACCCGTCGAGATCCATGCCCGACTCGCGCGCCCTCGGACCGAGATCCTCGAGCCACCCGGCCTGGGGAAACTCACCCGCCCACAGGAAGTCAACCTGAAGCAGATTGTAGAAGCTTTCGGCTGCCGTCAGTTGCAGCACCAGCTTGTCGCGCATGTCGCCGTAGCCGACCTTCTCGAACTCGACCGTGATGCCGGTCTGTTCGGTGAACTGCGGCAGTAGCCCCTCGATGATTGTGGTTTCTGGGACGTCCTCCATCAGGACGCGCAGGGTCTGCGCCGCGACCGGAGCCGCTAGGCCCAGGATCGTGGCCGCGCCGAGGGCTGCGGAGCGGAAGGCAAGGTGTCGTGTCATTCGTCTGGTCTCCTGTTGAAGGAGCGGTTCGGGCCGCCCCGGTTGTCATTTCACTGCGCCGAAGGTCAGCCCTTCGACGATGAACCGCTGGATGAAGCGTGATGCGACGATCAGCGGCAGCACGGCCAGCACGACGCCCGCCGCAACGGTGCCGATTTCAACCCCGTTCGAAGTCTGAAGACCTGCCAGCGCCACCGGGATGGTTGCAGTCCGTGGGCCGCTTAGGACCAGCGCGAACAGGAACTCGTTCCACGACAGAATGAAGCCCAGTACTCCGGCGGCGGCCATGCCCGGCAGGGCGGTGGGCAGCACCACGATGCGAAACGCTTGCCACGCCGTCGCTCCATCGCTCAAGGCGGCCCATTCAAGCTCTACCGGGATGCCCTTGAAGAACCCCATCATTATCCATGTGAGGAAAGGCAGGTTCAGCGTGGCATAAACAAGGATCAATCCCGCTAGATTGTCGGTCAGCCCCGCCGTGCGCAGGATCGCGAAAGCAGGCAAGACGAGAGCCACCGGTGGCAGCATCTGCGTCGCCAGCACCGCGAACCGCGCCCCCGGCCCGCCGGTGCCGAACCGCGCGAAGGCATAGCCTAACGTTACAGCGAACGGCATTGCCAGCATGACAGACCCGCCCGCCACCAGCAGGCTGTTGAGGTAAGATCGGGGAAATCGCCCCGAAAATAGCGCGTCGAAGTTCTCGGACGACAGGTCGGGCAGAACGCCGGGGCTGTAGGACATCGATGCAGGCACGACCGCGACGCGGGTCACCCAGAGGATCGGCAGCAGGATCGCCGCGCAGGCCAGGATCAGGCCAAGGTGCAAGGCCACTTGCCCCCCGCGCCCAGCCGGTCCGGCCATCCCGCTCATGGTGTGGCGTCCAGGCGCGGGCGGGGGATGACCGCCTCGGTCACGCGGTCAAATAGATGCGCGGGCAACAGGTCTGCATGCAGATCCAGCGTCTGGCCCAGCAGCGGCAGTCGCCCACGTCCCAGACGCACGCGCAGCGGGGGCAGGCCGGGGGCGGCGGACAGAAAGCCGGTGACGATGGTTTCCGGTCCAAGCGCTTCGACGGCGGTGACCTGCAGGTCAAGCGGAATGCGTCCCGGCGCACCTTGCGAGTGCACATCCTCAGGCCGCAGCCCAAGCATCACCGCCGATCCGGCGTGTCCTGCCCATGCTGCCAGATGCGTGGCAGGCACCGGCCACAACAGGCCTGGAGCAAGGTCGAGCGACAGACCGTCCACCGCCACCAGCCGTGCAGGCAGGAAGTTCATGGGTGGGCTGGCGAGGAACCGTGCCACGAACATGTTGGACGGGTTGGCATAGACCTCGAGCGGGGCGCCCACCTGCTCGACCCGGCCCCCGCGCAGGATGCAGATACGGTCGCCCATTGTCATCGCCTCGACCTGATCGTGCGTGACGTGCAGGATAGTCCGACCAAGGCTGCGGTGCAGCCGCACCAGTTCCGCCCGCATTTCGGCCCGCAACTGCGCGTCGAGGTTCGACAGAGGCTCGTCCAGAAGGAATGCCTCGGGCTCGCGCACGATGGCGCGGCCCAAAGCCACACGCTGCCGCTGGCCACCCGACAGGGCAGCCGGCTTGCGGTCTAAGTAAGGAAAGAGCCCCAGAAGGTGCGCTGCCTGATCGACGCGCTGTGCGATCTCTGCTGTCGGCATTCCGCGCATCTTCAGGCCGAAGCCGATGTTGGCGCGCACAGTCATCGTCGGATAAAGCGCATAGGACTGGAAGACGACGGCAAGATTGCGGTCGCGAGGTCGCAGGTCGGTTACATCGCGACCACCGATATGGATACGCCCGGATGTCGTCTCCTCGAGCCCGGCGATCATGCGCAAGGTCGTAGACTTGCCGCAACCTGACGGCCCCAGCAGGATCAGAAACTCTCCGTCGGCCACATCGAGGCTGACCTCATGCACGCCCACCGACCCGCTGCCATAGAGGCGCGACACCTTGTCGAGGGTGATACGGGCCATTCGTCGTTCAGCCCATGTAGACGCCACCGGTCACGTTGATCCCCTGCCCGGTCATGAAGCGCGCCCCATCGGAACAGAGAAACACCGCCACCCCGGCCACGTCCTCTGGGGTTTCCAGACGGCCAAGGGGCGTCTGGCGGATGTAGTCGGCGATTACCTCGTCGGGGGTCAGACCGCGCAATCCTGCCTCCCAGGCCACCTCGCGGTCCTGCATCGACGTCTTGACGAAGCCGGGGCAAAGCGCATTGACGCGAATGCCCTGGGGCGCCAACTCGCGCGCAAGGGCCTGTGTCCAGCCCAGCACGGCGAACTTTGAAGCCGAGTAATGCGCCAGCAGAGGCGCGCCGACCTTGGCCGCGAGCGAGGCGATATTGACGATGCACCCAGTTCCTTGTGCAACGAAATGGCGGGCCACAATCTGGTTGGTCAGAAAAACGCCCCGTGTGTTGACGGAAAAGTTGAAATCCCACTCCTCATCCGTCAGCTCCAGCGCCGGCCGCATGGTCGAAACCCCGGCGTTTGCCACGCAGATATCGCAGCCGCCGAGACGGTCCATCGCCTCAGCGAAACCGGCCTCGACCGAGGCGCGGTCGGTGACATCCATCCGGAGTCCGATCGCCTCGCGACCCACTGCCTCGGCTGCGCGGACCGCTGCGGCCGCGTCGAGGTCGGCCACCGCGACCGACACGCCCTGTGCTGCCAAAGCCGTGGCGATGGCACGTCCGATGCCGTTCGCCGCCCCCGTTACCAAAGCACGACGCCCTTCGAGTTCGGGAAAACGGGCTGTCATGTCGGGCGACTCCGGTTCACAATCAAGTTGAAGCGTATGTCACATTAAAAATGTTGTAAACTAGAAATCAAAGTTGCATTAGTTACACAACTGGCTGAAAATGATGCAAACGTGAGCAGTCCGCTACAGCGGGACGGAGGAAGGATGGTCGGCAGGCCCTCCAGCGAAGCCATCGCGACAGGCCGCATCGCGGGCGTCGAGGCGCGGCGAGAGATGATCCTTCGCGAGCTCGCCTCGCGCGGGGTTGTGCAGCTTGCCCCCCTCTCCGCAACGCTGCAGGTGTCAGCCATGACGCTTCGCCGCGATCTTGAAGAGATGGAACGTGAGGGTCTTCTGGAGCGCATCCGGGGAGGTGCCATGCGTGCCAGGGGGGCAACGCCGGTCATCGTCGATACTGACGAGCCGGAGTTCCAGAAGCGGATGGACCGCGCCCTGATCGCCAAGGAGTCCATTGCGCTCGAGGCGTGCCGATTGCTGGTCGAGGTGCGGACGCTGGCCATTGACGTCGGTACCACGCCGCTGTGCCTTGCGCGCCGGCTGGGCGACGCGCGGCAGGCCAAGGTGTTCACCAACAACCTTCGGGTCGCGCAGGCGCTCGCCGATGGCGCGCCTGAGGTCTATCTGGCCGGTGGCCGCGTGCGCCCGATCGAACAGGCCGTCGGAGGACCCTCGGCTTTGGCGCAGTTCGGGGCGCTTTGGTTCGACGCTGCCGTCATCGGCGTCTCGGGCGTCACATCCGAGGGCTTCTTCGACTACTCTTTCGAGGATGCTGATATGAAGCGCATTTACTTTACCCGTGCCACCCGCCGCATCGTTCTGGCGGACAGCGGCAAGTTCAACCGAAAGTCGCTGGTCGAGGTTGGCAAGCTGGCCGAGGCGACCGACCTCGTTACGGACGCCCCGCCTCCCGAACACCTGTCCCGCGCACTGGCGGAGGCTGGCGTGCGGCTGCACGTGGCCATCCCCCAAAGTTGAACACGCAAGACACAAAGGACCAGATAGCAGATGATTTTCGATTTCCTGGGGGCCAGACGGAAGGCCATAATCGGCATGTGCCATATCGGCGCCCTGCCTGGCGCGCCGCTCTACGATACCGATGGTGGACTGGACCGGCTCGTCGGGAACGCGATGAGCGACATCGAGCGGCTTCAGGCCGGCGGGGTCGACGCGATCATGTTCGGCAACGAGAATGACCGCCCATATGTGTTCAAGGCCGCGCCCGAGGGGCTGGCAGCCATGACGGCCGTCGTGATGGCGTGCAGGCCCGTGCTGAAGGTACCGTTCGGCGTGAACTACCTGTGGGACCCGCTGGCCTCGGTCGCCATCGGGGCCGTCACAGGGGCCGCGTTCGTTCGCGAGATTTTCACAGGGGTTTTCGCCTCGGACATGGGCATCTGGCAGCCCGACTGTGCCGGGGCGGCTCGTCTGCGGACGTCGCTCGGCCGGGCCGACATGAAGATGTTGTTCAACATCAACGCCGAGTTCGCCCATTCACTGGATCAGCGGCCAGTGGCGCTCCGCGCAAAAAGCGCGGTGTTCTCGTCGCTGGCCGATGCGATCCTTGTATCCGGGCCGCTTACGGGGCAGTCGGCTGACCAATCCGATCTTGCTGCCGTGGCCGAGGCTGTGGGCGGGCAAGTGCCGGTCTTCGCCAATACAGGCGTCCGCATCGACACCGTGAAGCAGATCCTGTCGGTGGCCGACGGAGCGATTGTCGGCACCCATTTCAAGATCGACGGCGACACCTGGAAGCCGGTGGACGGTGATCGTGTGAAGCGGTTCATGGAATTGGTGGAGGGGCTGCGCTGATGGCACTGGTCCTTGGGCTGGACATCGGCACGACCTCAACCATCGGCATTCTGATTGATCCGTTGGGCAGCGTGCGGGCGCTGGCCAGCCGCCCGGTCAGATTGTCCACGCCCATTCCCGGCTGGACCGAGGAGGACCCAGCGGAATGGTGGTCCAACCTTTGCGCCCTCGTGCCAGACCTTCTAAGTCAGGCAGGGGCAAAGGCCGCAGACATCGGTGCCATCGGCGTGGGCGGGATGCTTCCCGCTATAGTCCTGCTGGACGGCGAGGACACGGTCCTGCGCCCCTCGATCCAACAGAGCGACGGGCGCTGCGGCGCCGAGGTGGCCGAGCTTGCGGCGGAGCACGACAGCGCAGCATTTCTGGCGCGCACGGGCAACGGCATCAACCAGCAGCTGGCTGCGCCCAAGCTGCGATGGATCGCTCGGCACGAACCCCAGGTGTTCGCCCGGGTTCGCACAGTCATGGGGTCGTACGACTACATCAACTTCCGGCTGACGGGAGAGCGAGCGGTCGAGCAGAACTGGGCGCTGGAGGCTGGATTAACCGACCTCGCTACCCATACGATCGCTGACGACCTCGTGGCACTGTGCGGGCTGCCGCGGAGCGCGATCCCGCGGCGGGTGACCTCGACCGAAGTGCTGGGTTCCGTGACCCCCGAGGCAGCCCGCCTCACCGGGCTGGCGGCCGGCACGCCTGTCGTGGGCGGGGCGGCGGATTTCATCGCCTCTGCGCTGGTGGCCGGGGTTACGGCACCGGGCGACGTGCTTCTGAAGTTCGGCGGGTCGGTCGATGTGCTGACCGCTAGCACGACAGCCAGGCCCGATGCGCGG
>JANPJD010000195.1:0-16120 GCA_031425325.1 Rhodobacterales bacterium
CTCGACCGTGTAGCCCTTCTTCTCGGCCCAGCGGACATACATGCGCGCGAGCATGTTGGCCCAGTCGCAGCTTTCCGTGCCGCCTGCCCCGGCATTCACCTCGAGGAAGGTGTCGTTGCCGTCAGCCTCGCCGTTCAGAAGCGCCTCGACCTCTTTCGCGGCGGCTACGTCGACCAGCGCGCGGAGCGCCGCCTCGGCCTCGGCCACGATCTCGGCGTCGCCTTCCGCCTCGCCAAGCTCGATCAGCTCGACATTATCACGCAACCCGCTGTCGATGTGGCGGTAGGTGGAGACAGCGTCCAGCAGGGCCTGACGTTCGCGCATCAGCTTTTGCGCGCGGGCCGGGTCCGACCACAGGTCACCATGCTCGAGCATCGCGTTGAACTCTTCCAGCCGGTAGGGCGCCGTGTCCCAGTCCATCCGCTGCCCGAGCAGCTTAAGCGACTTCTGGATGGCATCGACGTTGTTCTGCGTCTCGGCGCGCATGGGGCGGGGGTCCGTTCCGAAAAGGGCGTCAGCGGCGGGTGATAGCCCAGCCGACAGGGCTGGGCAAGCGGGCGGCGGCGCGAGAGGAGGCGGCCACCCGCGTCAGTAGAGGCCGCCCGAACTCATGGTGCCGAAATCGGCCTTGCCCGGAATGACGACAGTCTCGCCGGTCGAGGTTTCGACCTGGACGCCGCCGGCATCCGTCTCGCCCCGCGCGAAGAGCGGCAGGTTCGATCCCATGGCGAAGCCGCCATCCACGACGAACGAGCCGAACATCGGGTCCTGGCCCTCGCGGAAATACTCCGCGACCACATTGGCGCCCGAAGCATCGTCGGGCAGCATCGCGCCCGTGAAGCGGTCGATCTTGCGGAAGTAGCCGCCGGGCGGGACGGCGAAGGCGCTGCCACCATATTTCGCGACCGCCTCTTCCATAAAGGCCTGGAACACGGGCACGCAGAGCGTCCCGCCATAGGCGCTTTCGCCGAGCGTTCGCGGCTGGTCGTAGCCCATGTAGCACCCGGCCACGATGTTGGACGAGTAGCCGATGAACCAGACGTCCTTGGCGTCGTTCGTGGTGCCGGTCTTGCCCGCGATGGGCACCGGCAGGTCGACGCGGCTGCCCGAGCCGCGCTGGACCACGCCCTCCATCATCGACGTCAGCTGATAGGCGGTGATCGGGTCCATCACCCGATCGCGGTCCGACAGGATCAGCGGCGCGTCCCCGGCATTCAGGCTGGCCAGTTGGCAGTCGTCGCAGCGGCGCTGGTCGTGGCGATAGACCGTCTGGCCGAAGCGGTCCTGCACGCGGTCGACCAGTGTCGGCTCAACCCGCTCGCCGCCATTGGCGAACATCGCGTAGGCGGCCACCATCTTGAAAAGCGTCGTCTCTTCGGCGCCAAGCGAGTTGGCGAGGAACGGGTTCATCCGGTCATAGACGCCAAAGCGCTCGGCGTAGCTTGCGACCAGCGGCATCCCGATTTCCTGCGCGATCCGCACGGTCATCAGGTTGCGGCTTTGCTCGATCCCGGTCCGCAGCGGGGTCGGCCCGTAGAACTTGTTCGAGGCGTTCTTGGGCTTCCAGAGGCCCTCGGGCGTGTTCACCTCGATCGGCGCGTCGATGACGATCGTGGCGGGCGAGAACCCCGAGTCGAGCGCTGCCGCATAGACGAAGGGCTTGAAGCTGGAGCCGGGCTGGCGCTGCGCCTGGGTCGCGCGGTTGAATTCGCTGTCCTGGAAGCTGAACCCTCCCTGCATGGCAAGCACGCGGCCGGTGTTCACGTCCATCGCCATGAAGCCGCCCTGCACCTCGGGCACCTGGCGAAGCGACCAGCGCACGAAGCCGTCATCCTCGTCGTTGGTGACGATCCGCACGAGCACCACGTCGCCCACCGCCACAAGGTCGGACGCCTCGTCAGCGCGGGGTCCGAGCGTGCCATCCGCCTCGCGCTTGCGCGCCCAGGTCACGTCATCCGGCGGGATGAAATGGCCGTCCTCGTCCTCTTCGACGCCCTCGATGCCGATCCGGGCCGAGCCGCCCTCAAGCGCCAGCACGACCGCCGGGAACCAGCCCTCTACGTCGCGCGGCACGGGACTGTCGGCCAGGGCTGCGCGCCACTCGGCCTCGGAGCCTAGCAGGCCCGCGTCGATTGTGCGGCCTGTCCCGCGCCAAACACCGCGATTGCGGTCGAACGATTCGAGGCCCTGGCGCAGGGCACGCGCGGCCTGATCCTGAAGGTCGGGATCGACCGTTGCCCGGATCGTCAGGCCGCCCTCGAACAACTCGTCCTTGCCGAACTGTGCGGACAGGCGGCGGCCGATCTCGTCGGTGAAGTAGTCGCGCGGCGGCAGCGCCTCGCGGAAGGCGGGGAAATCGCCGTTCTGGACCGACCGAAGCGGCTGATCGCGTTCGGCAAGGAAGGTTGCCTCGTCGATCACGCCGTTCTGCCACATCTCGCGCAGCACGTAGTTGCGCCGCTCGGTCACGCGCTCTTTCGCGGTGACGGGGTGATACTTGGAGGGGGCCTGCGGCATGGCAGCCAGCATCGCGGCCTCGTGCGGTGCAAGCTCGTTCAGGGTCTTGTTGAAATAGGTCTGCGCGGCGGCGGTCACGCCATAGCTGTTCTGGCCGAGAAAAATCTCGTTGAGGTAAAGTTCGAGGATCTTTTCCTTGTCCAGCACGCCCTCGATCCGCGTGGCGAGAATGATCTCCTTGATCTTGCGCTCGCCGGTCCGTTCTCCGCCCAGAAGGAAGTTCTTCATCACCTGCTGCGTGATGGTCGAGGCCCCCCGCAGGTTTTCGCCGCGCGACACCACGGCGTCCCGGACGGCCGCCGCGATCGAGGTCACGTCATAGCCCTTGTGGCTGTAGAAGTTCTTGTCCTCGGCGCTGATGAAGGCCTGCTTCACAAGATCGGGGATGTCCTCGATGGGCGTGAACAGGCGGCGCTCGTCGGCGAATTCGTCGATGATGCGCCCCTCGCCGGAATAGACGCGGCTGATCGTGGGGGGAGTATACTGCGCGAGGCTTTCGTGGCTCGGCAGGTCGCGGCCATACATCCAGAAGATCGCCCCCACCGACAGCGCGGCGAAGAACAGCCCGAGCGTGAGCGTCGTGAAAAGCCCGCCGAGGACAGAGCCGATGAACCTGACCAAGCCGGCCTCCCGTGGCGCAGATGGAACTTTGCCCCCCTATAACCCGGAAGCCGCCCCGGGGTCAAAACCCGACCGCGTGAAACCGCCCATGGCCTTACTGGCGTCGCAACTGGCCCTGTGCTGCATCCTCGACCGCCCAGGCCCCGAGGCCCTGCACAAGCGCTGAAACCATGCGCTTGCGCCAGGCCGGATCGGTCAGGCGCGCAAGGTCTTCGGCACTCGACAGGAACCCCAGTTCCAGCAGGACCGACGGGATGTCGGGCGACTTCAGCACCGAAAAGGCGGCCTCTTGCCTTGGCTTGCGGTGCATCCTCAGCCCCTCGGCCTTGATCGCCGCAACCAGCGCCTCGGCAAGCCGGTCGGTGCGCGGCCCGGTCTCGGTCCGGGCGATGTCCATCAGGATGCCGGCTACCAGATCGTCCTGGCCCGTCAGATCGACCCCCGCCAGGATGTCGTCGCGGTCGTGCCGCTCGGCGAGGGCCGCGGCGGCAGCGTCGGTCGCCTCCTCGGCCAGCGTATAGACCGTGGCGCCCACCGCCTCGCCTTCGGCCAGCGCATCTGCGTGCAGCGAGACGAACACGTCTGCGCCCGCGGCCCCGGCGAGGGAAATGCGCGTCTCGAGCGGAACGAACACGTCGGCGTCGCGCGTCAGCACCACCTGGAACGTGCCGGTCCGCACCAGACCCTCTTTCAGTTCGCGCGCGAAGGTCAGCATCAGCGCCGCCTCGCTGACGCCTTCGCGCTCGGCTCCGGGGTCGATGCCGCCATGGCCGGGGTCGAGCACGACGACAAGCGGGCCGTCGCCACGCGGCACCGGCGTCGGCAGATCGGCCACGTCGGGCGGCGCCCAGCCCGGCGGCTCGGGCAAGGCGGCGCGCGCAGCGAAGGCGGCCGGCGTGGCGGGTAGCAGGCGCAAGCGCAGGCGCGGGGCGTCGCCCGTCTCCATCTCGGCGGTTTCGACCACGAGTGGCCCATCGAGTTCCAGCACGAGCCGCGACCAGCCGGGCCGGAAGACGCCCGCGCGAAGCGCCCGAACGCCTTGCGACCGCTCCGGCACCGCATCGATGGTCGACCAATCGACCTCGCGCATATCGAGCACAAGGCGCGGCGGTGCATCCATCAGGCGCACCCGCCACGGCACCGCCTGCGACAGCGCCAACGTCACGTCGACCCCGCGCGCCGCATCGGTGATGGACGAGGCGGCGGGGTCGAGGCGCGCAAGAGCCGACAGCTCCTGTGCGCCAGCCCCCTGCCCCGTCAGCATCGCAAGGAGTGCCACAAGGGCCGCGAGCCGCTTCATGCGCGCAGCCCATCCGTGGCCGAAGCCGCACAGGCGGCCATGCCATCCCGCCCGGAATCGGCAGGAACATGCCGCAGCCTTCCCCCGTCGCACGACAGGGCGCCGCGTCCGTCGACCAGCCCTTGCACCGTGCGTCCCCCTCCCCCTAAAGTTGCGGTAACACTGTCCGCAGCGTGACCGGGGGTCAAGGTGCCCGCCCCGGTTGACGCAGAATGCGGACACCCCCGTGAAGGATCGATCCCATGCGCCGTCTCGCCCTTGCCCTGCCCCTTTCGGTCTGTCTGGCCACGGCGGCCCCGGCTTTCGACGTCTCGGCGATGAGCGCGTCCGAGCGCGAGGCGTTTCGCGCCGAGGTGCGCGCCTACCTGATCGAGAACCCAGAGGTGCTGATGGAGGCGATCGGTGTCCTTGAAGAGCGCCGCGCGATGGCCGAGGCGCAGGGCGATGCAGAGGTGCTTCAGGTCAATGCCGAGCGCATCTACAACGACCCGGCGAGCTGGGCGGGCGGCAACCTGCAAGGCGACGTGACAGTGGTCGAGTTCACCGACTATCGCTGCGGCTATTGCCGCAAGGCGCATGACGAGGTGGCCGATCTGGTCGGCTCGGACGGCAATATCCGCTTTGTTATCAAGGAGTTTCCGATCCTCGGAGATGCCTCGCTGATCTCGTCGCGCTTCGCCATCGCGGTGCGGCAGTTGGCGGGGGATGATGCCTACAAGGCCGCGCATGATGCGCTGATCACACTGCGGGGCGAGCCGGATACGCCCACATTGACGCGCCTTGCGGGCGACCTTGGCCTTGACGCAGCGGCGGTGCTGGGGCGGATGGACAGCCCCGAGGTGACGGCGGTGATCGCCGCGAACCACGAGCTTGGCATGGCGCTGCGGGTCAACGGCACGCCGACCTTCGTCATCAACGGTACCGTGGTGCGCGGCTACCTGCCGCTGGACGAGATGCGCGCCATCGTGGCTTCGGAGCGCGAGGCGGGCTAATCGCGTCGTAAGATCGCGGCGCGGCGCGCGTCGGTCAGCCCGTCATGCGGCCCACGGTCGCGGGCCGGGGCGTCGTGCCACCAGTCCTCGCGCAGCGGCTTGCGATCTTCATTGAGCGGATAGAGAACCTTCGACCCCTGCACGCCCCGATCGCCCGCGACGAGCAGGCGCACCTCGGCGTCGGAGTTGTTCAGGAATGTGTGTGCGAGCCCCGTTCCGGCCCGAAAGCCCACCGCATCCCCCGGCGCCAGCCGGTGCAGCACGCCGTCGAGCCACACATCGGGCGTTCCGGCGATCACGTAGACAAGTTCGTCCTCGTCGCTTTCGGCATGGGGAAAGGACGTGCGCCGCCCCGGCAGCAGCCGCTGCTCGTGCAGGCCCATCCGCCGCAGGCCGAAATGGCTGCTGAAATCCGCGTCGAAACCCATCGGCTCGTCATGTCCGTCATAGCCCCAGGGCTTCGGCCCCTCGATCTCGGCCGCGCGCGCGATGGCCGGATGGCGGGGCGCGCCCGTCACTCGGCCGCTTCCTGCGCGCCTGCGGCCTCGATCTCGGCGGCCTTGGCCTCGACCAGTTCGACGATATGCTCGATCATCCGGTCGTTGCCCAGCGTATGCGCCTGCTTGCCCGCAAGGTAGACCATACCCTTGCCTGCACCGCCGCCGGTAAAGCCGATGTCGGTCATCAGCGCCTCGCCCGGCCCGTTCACCACGCAGCCGATGATCGACAGGCTCATCGACGTGGTGATGTGGGCAAGCCGCTCTTCGAGGGCGCTTACGGTCTTGATGACGTCGAAGCCCTGCCGCGCGCAGGACGGGCAGGAAATGATCGTGACACCCCGGTGCCGCAGGCCCAGCGACTTCAGGATCTCGAAGCCGACCTTCACCTCCTCGACCGGATCGGCAGAGAGGCTGACGCGGATCGTGTCGCCGATCCCCATCCACAGCAGCATCCCGAGGCCTACCGAGGACTTGACGGTGCCGCTCGTCAGACCGCCCGCTTCGGTGATCCCGAGGTGGATCGGCGCGTCGGTCACTTCGGCCAGTTGCTGATAGGCGGCGGCGGCAAGGAATACGTCCGACGCCTTCACGCTGATCTTGAACTCGTGGAAATCGTTGTCCTGCAGGATGCGGATGTGGTCGAGGCCGCTTTCGACCATCGCCTCGGGGCAAGGCTCGCCGTATTTCTCAAGGAGGTGCCGCTCAAGGCTGCCTGCGTTGACACCGATGCGGATCGAGCAGCCGTGGTCCTTGGCCGCGCGGATCACCTCGCGCACGCGGGTCGCGTCGCCGATGTTGCCGGGGTTGATCCGCAGGCAGGCGGCCCCCGCCTCGGCCGCCTCGATGGCACGCCGATAGTGAAAGTGGATGTCGGCCACGATCGGCACTGGACTTTCTGCCACGATCTCGCGCAGGGCCGCCGATGACGCCTCGTCCGGCACGGAAATCCGCACGATGTCGGCCCCCGCGACGGCGCAGCGCTGCACCTGCTGGATGGTGGCGGCCACGTCGGTCGTCAGCGTATTGGTCATGGTCTGGACGCTGATCGGCGCGTCGCCCCCCACCAGAACCTTGCCGACCCTGATCTGGCGCGAGGGTCTGCGCGCGATGTTGCGCCAGGGACGGATCGGGTTGTGCGTCATGGACTGCGGCCTTTCCGGGTGCGGATCACGCCCGCCCTAGATAGCCAAAGCAGCGGCGCGCGGCAACCGCGCGCCTTCAGTCGATCACGGGCTGCGCGTCCTCGGCAGGCACGGCCTCGGCCACCGCGACGATGGCTGCGAGGTCAGGATCGACCGAGAGATCGGCAAGCTGGTAGGTGGCTGTCAGCGCCTCGGGCGAAAGCGCCACGTTCTTGACCACCTGCGCGCCGGGTGCTGCGGGGCCGAAGGTCTGCCCGTTCACGGCGAAATAGACCGAACCCGAATTGCCAGCACGCAGGACCGGCGGCTCCTCAAGCTTCGGCACGACATAGCGCTCGCCGGCGTCGAGGATCTTCTCGAACAGCACGGTGCCGTCCGCCGCCTGCACTCGCACCCAGGACGGGCGCACGGCCAGCAGTTCGACACCCGGTGCCCCGGCCTCGACGACCTGGACAGGCGTTCCGGTGCCGGCGGCTTCGGCGGCGGCGATCGCCACGGCATCGTCGATGGCCTGCTCGGTCGCGGCAGCGATTGTTCCGGCGCGGGGGTCGATCCCTGCGATGGGACCGTCGCGGGCCACGAGCACGGGCACGTCGAGCGCATCGGGGCGGTAGAGGCGGTCATAGCTTTGCGCCGTCGCTACCGGGTCTGCCTCATCCGCACTGGCCTCGTTGCTGGCAGGGGCCGAGCGCACGAGGGGCGCGTCACCGCTGACATTGCCCAAGGGGTCGATCTCGGCCACCACGACCGGGGCCTGGTCGACCGGGGCAAGCTGCACGCGCTGGACTTCCTGAAGCACCGACCACCCGCCGTAGCCGATCGCCCCGATCAGCGCGACCAGCACAAGGATCGAGCCGACCGCGCCGGGCTCTACCCGCGAGAACAGACTTTCCCCGCGCGGCACGAAAGTAGCGTTGGGATCGGCGAAGGGGTCGCGCAGGCCCCCACGCCCCAAAGCGCCGCTGGCGATAGTGCGCGGCGCGCGCGGCGACGAAGCGGCCGAAGCCATGCCATGCGCCGGCGCGAACCCGGCTTCGGCACAGAAGGTCACGTAAGCCCATTCTGGGTCGAGGCCGAGGTAACGCGCGTAGGAACGCACATAGCCCGCAATAAAGCCCTGGCTTTCAAACGCCGACACATCGCAATTTTCGATCGCTGCGATATAGGTCGCCTTGATCTTCAACTCGCGCTGCACATCCAGCAGGGACCGGCCAAGGGTCGCGCGCTCTCCGCGCATCACGTCACCCAGACGCACCTCGAAATCGTCAAAGCCTTTCGGCTTGTCGACCACTGGCGTCGAAGGAGTGGCCCTTCGCCCGATCATCCGCTGCCCCTGCTGCCCCGTCGTCTTCGTGAGCGAGTCGCTTCACGACTCGATCATCGCTATTACGGAAAGGCTAACACAGGACAAGGGGCCACGCATCTACCCTTGGTATCAGGCAGAGGCCTCGGCGCGATTCAGCGCACAATGTGCCCAAAGCGTGTCCATCGCCCGGACGAGGTGGTCCATGTCCTGCGCCGAATGGACCGGAGAGGGCGTGAACCGAAGCCGCTCGGTGCCGCGCGGCACGGTCGGGAAGTTGATCGGCTGCACGTAGATGCCGAAGCGGTCGAGCAGCATGTCGGACAGCATCTTGCAATGCACCGGGTCGCCCACATGCACCGGCACGATGTGCGAGCCGTGGTCGATGATCGGCATGCCAAGGCCCTTGAGCCGCATCTTGAGGATGCGCGCCTTGGTCTGGTGCGCCTCGCGCAAGGCAGCGTCGCCCTTGAGGTGGCGGACCGAGGCTGCGGCACCGGCAGCGACGGCGGGCGGCAGCGACGAGGTGAAGATGAACCCGGGCGCATAGCTGCGGATCGCATCGACCATGCGCGCCGAGGCGGCGATGTAGCCGCCCATCACTCCATAGGCCTTGGCCAGCGTACCGTTCACGATGTCGATCCGGTCCATCAGGCCGTCCCGCTCGGCCACGCCACCGCCGCGCGGGCCGTAGAGGCCGACGGCATGAACCTCGTCAAGATAGGTCAGGGCGCCGAACTCCTCGGCAAGATCGCACAGCCCGGCGATGGGGCCGAAGTCGCCATCCATCGAATAGACCGACTCGAACGCAATCAGCTTGGGCGCTGCCGGATCATCGGCTGCAAGGAGGGCGCGCAGATGGGCGAGATCATTGTGGCGGAAGATGCGCTTCTCGCCCCCACCGCGCCGGATGCCCTCGATCATCGAGGCGTGATTCAGCGCGTCGGAATATATGATGAGGCCGGGGAAGATCGTCCGCAGCGTCGAGAGCGTCGCGTCGTTCGCGATGTAGGCCGAGGTGAAGACGAGTGCCGCCTCCTTGCCGTGCAGGTCGGCCAGTTCCGCCTCGAGCGCCTTGTGATAGACCGTGGTGCCCGAGATGTTGCGCGTGCCGCCCGAGCCTGCGCCGGTCGCATCGAGCGCCGCATGCATCGCAGAAAGCACGGCCGGGTGTTGGCCCATCCCCAGATAGTCGTTACCGCACCAGACGGTGATCTCGGCCTCGGTTCCATCCGGCTTGCGCCAGACCGCCTTGGGATAGGCCCCCTTGCGCCGCTCGATGTCGATGAAGGTCCGGTAACGGCCTTCACGGTGCAGGCGCTCGAGTGCGGCGTCGATGGCGGTGCGGTAGTCCATACGGCCTCCAGCTTGGTGCCCGTCACGGACCCCTGGCGCGGGCGCGTCCCAACGCAGCGCCCTCGTGGCCCTGCATATCGTGCGGAAGCGGCGGATGCAAAGGGGGGCAAATTGCCGCCCCTTTGCCGCTTCAGTCGACGAAGACCACGGTGCAGTCGGCGGGCGCAAGCGCCGCGCCCCGCTCGACACAAGCCGCAACGGCGGCGGATGTGACATCGGTCCCCGTGCCGATCCCCCACATGCCGGTCGAGGGCGAAACAGCGAAGGCGCGCGGCGCCGGCGCATCGGCATAAGCGGACAGGAAGTCGGCGGTCGCCCCGGAGGACAGTTGCACCGGGCGGGGCTGCCAGCCTTCGGGCCGGATCAGGGCCACGATCACGCAGGGCGCGGCCCCCTGCCGCTTTGCCTCGCAGGCGGCGAGGGCCTGCACCGAGGCGGCTTCGGTCGTGTGGTGGTTAGCGGCGGCGACGGTCGCCTCGACCATGATCCCTTCGTCGGGCGAGATGGCGATGGCCCCGTAGTAGGGCTGCATCGCGCCGACCTGACGCAGGATCTCGGCCTGATCGGCGGCGAGGCCGCCCGCGCCGGTCAGTTCGACCACCGCCCCGGTTGGCGCGAACAAGAGCGGGCGCACCGCCTCGCCCGTCACGGTCTGCGCGGCCAGCGGGCCCGCCAGCAGCAGCGCCAGCGTGATGCCGAGGCTTCGTTCGATCCGCCGTGCCATGCCTAATCCTCCATCCTTGGACCTGTGCGCTATTTAGTCGAAGGCGCGGCGCGCCGACAGACCAAAAGCCCATCCGACCCCGCCGAGAAGACTTCGCTTTGGAACATCGGATGCCGCACCCGGTTGCCTGCACCCGCCAACCGAAAGGACACCGCCATGTTCCCCTTCCGTCCCCTTGCCGTCGCCGCGACCCTTCTGATCGCCGCCCCGCTGCATGCCCAGACGGCCATCGACGCCGAGGCCTTTGTCGCCCAGGCCGCCTCGTCCAACATGTTCGAGATCCAGTCGAGCGAGTATGTGCTTGAACAGGGTGCTTCGGGCAATGTCGCAACCTTTGCCCAGGCAATGATTGCGGATCACACGATGGCCACGCAGAACCTCGTCGCCGCCGCCGCAACCGACGGGGTAGAGGTGCCCGCCCAGATGGCCCCGGCGCACCAGCAAAAGCTCGAGGCGCTTCAGACCACCCCTGCGGTCCAGCGCGACGACGCCTACGTGACAGCGCAGGTGCTGGCCCACCAGGAGGCGGTCGCCCTCATTTCGGCCTATGCCGAAGGCGGCGAGGAGGGCGCATTGCGCGACTTTGCGGCGGCAACCCTGCCCGCCCTGGAAAGCCACCACGAAATGGCACGCGGCCTGCACGAGGGTCAGTGAGGTGTCGGGCGGCGCGGCAGATGGGCCGCGCCGCTTCCCACCCCGGCCGAAAGGCTTTACCAGCGGGGCGTGACCCCCAACGGATGGAGCCTGCCTTGACCCCGATCACCCGCCTCGAACCCGGCGCACGCATGTCGGCCGCCGTCGTGCACCACGGAACTGTCTACCTCGCCGGACAGGTCGGCACGCCCGGCGACGGTGTTGCAGCGCAGACCCGGACGGTGCTGGCCGAGATCGACCGGCTTCTGGCACTCGCCGGCACCGACAAGACCCGCATCCTTTATGCCCAGATCTGGCTCGCGGACATCGCGACCTTCGCCGAGATGAATGCGGTCTGGGATGCCTGGGTGGCCCCTGGTCATGCCCCGGCCCGTGCAACGGGCGAGGCGAAGCTGGCGGGGCCGGAGTATCTGGTCGAAATCATCGTGACGGCGGCGCTGGCCTGAGAGTCGCGGCGGGGGGTTTTCCACTCCCCGCCGCTCAAGGAGGATACTCCTCCGGAATGAAAGATCAGCCGCGGAGGTAGTCTACCAACGCACGCGTCGAGCCGTCCTTGGCCTCGGCGCTTTCACGGCCCTCGAGGATGGGCTGAAGGGCGACGGCCAGTTCCTTGCCAAGCTCCACCCCCCACTGGTCGAAGCTGTTGAGGCCAAGGATCACGCCCTCGACGAAGACGCGGTGCTCGTAGAGGGCAAGAATCCGTCCGAGCGTGTGGGGGTCGAGGCGCGTGTAGGCGAGCGTCGTCGAGGGGCGGTTGCCGGGGAACACGCGGTGGCGCGCCTGGCGGTCAAGCTCGGCGCCGTTGAGGCCCTTCTGCGCCATCAGGGCGGTCGCCTCGTCCAGGCTGCGGCCCCGCATCAGCGCCTCTGACTGGGCAAGGCAGTTCGCGACCAGCAGCAGGTGCTGATGCGCGAGGGCCGTCTCGTGCCCCTCCTTGGCGACGAGGAACTCGCACGGGATCACGCGGGTGCCCTGATGGATCAGCTGGTAGAAGGCGTGCTGCCCGTTGGTGCCGGGCTCGCCCCAGACTACGGGGCCGGAGTGCCGCGCAAGATCGCTGCCGTCCATCGCCACGGACTTGCCGTTGCTCTCCATCTCGAGCTGCTGGAGGTAGGCGGGCAGCCGCGACAGGCGCTGGTCATAGGGCAGGACCGCGCGGGTCGCATGGCCGCAGACCTGATTGTGCCAGATGCCGACGAGGGCGAGGAGGACCGGCAGGTTCGCCTGAAGCGGGGCTTCGCGGAAATGCGCGTCCATCGCGGCCCCGCCGGCGAGAAAGCGGTCGAAATCCTCGGGGCCGATCGACAGCATCAGGGCAAGGCCGATCGGGCCCCAGACCGAATAGCGCCCGCCCACCCAATCTTCGAAGCCGAAGACGCGCGAGGGATCGATGCCGAAGGCGGCAGTGCGCGAAGCCGAGGTCGAGACGGCCGCGAACTGCGCGCCGGGATCGGCGACGGCCGCCGCCATCCAGCGCTTCGCCGTCTCGGCATTGGTCATCGTCTCGATGGTGGTGAAGGTCTTGGAGGCGACGATCACCAGGGTCGTCGCGGGGTCGAGCCCGCGCAGCGTGTCATGGACATGCGCGCCGTCAACGTTGGAAACGAAATGGCAGCGCGGTCCGTCAGCGTAAGGCGACAGCGCCAGCGCCGCCATTGCAGGACCAAGGTCCGAGCCGCCGATACCAATATTGACCACGTCGGTGATGGGACCACCCTGCCCGCTGAACCGGCCCGTGCGGACGTCGGTCGCGAAGGCCGTCATGCGGGCATGTGTCGCGCGCACGGCGGGCATCACATCGGTGCCGTCCAGGATCACCGGGCGGTCAAGGCTGCGAAGCGCCGTGTGGAGCACGGCCCGCCCCTCGGTCTCGTTGATACGGGCGCCGCCGAACATCGCGGCGGCACGGCCGGGAACATCGGCGGTCCGCGCGAGATCGACAAGCAGATCAAGCGTCTGTGCGTCGATATTCGTCTTCGAGAAGTCGAGCAGCATGTCGTCCTGCCGCGCCGAGAAGCGGGCCGCGCGGTCATGGTCGAACAGATCAAGGATGCGGCGGCCCGCCACCCTGTCGCACTGCGCCTGAAGCGCGTCCCAGATTGCCTGCATCATCGCTCTCCTACTCGGCCCAATGGACGGTCGCATCGGCGAGCACCGCCTTGACGGGCGCCTCGGCCGGGGTCAGCGCCTGCGCCCGCATCAGGGCGGCGCGCTTGTCGGCGCCGGTGATGACGATGTGGATCGACATTGCGGCCTTGAGGACCGGGGCGGTCAGCGTGACGCGCGGCTCTCCCGCCGCATCGGCCCGCAGCGCCATCACCGGGGGGGCGGCATCCGACAGCGCCTCGGCCAGACGGTCGGCCCCGGGAAAGAGCGAGGCCGTGTGCATGTCGGCCCCCATCCCCAGAAGCAGGACCGAGATCGGCAGGTGCGGCGCAAGCCCGGCAGCGATCCGGGTCAGGGCGTCTTCGGGCGTCGGCGTGTCGAGCCAGAGAGGCACGAGCCGGGCGGCCGCAGCGCGGCCCGTCAGGAACCGCTCGCGCAGCAGCCGGGTGTTCGAACGGGCACTGTCGGGCGGCACCCAGCGCTCGTCGTTCAGGAAGACGGCCACGCGCGCCCAGTCCAGATCGACATCCGAAAGCGAGTCGAAGATCGGCCCCGGCGTGGTGCCGCCCGGCACGCAAAGGCTCGCCCGCCCCTCGCGGCGCAGGAAATCGCCCAGATCCCCCGCGATGATGTTCGCAAGCGACAGCATCATCATCTCGCGGTCGGGATACTCGACCAGCTTCATTCCCGCAGCTCCCGCCAGCGCCGCCCGTCGCGGTGCATCAGCATCAACGCGTCTTCCGGGCCGCTCGATCCCGGATCGTAGCCCCTTGGGCGGTCGCCCACGGCTTCCCAGCCGGCGATGATCGGGTCGGTCCAGGCCCAGGCGGCCTCGACCTCGTCGCCGCGCATGAAGAGCGTCTGGTTGCCGCGGATCACGTCCATGATGAGCCGCTCGTAGGCATCGGGGATGTCGGTCCCCTCCTCGCCCAGCGCGTCGGCGAAACTCATGTCCAGTGGCACCTGAGCCAGTCGCATGCCGCCCGGTCCCGGCTCCTTGATCATTACCATCAGGTTCATGCCCTCGTTGGGCTGGAGCCTGATCACGAGCACGTTTTCCTTCCAGCCTGCGGCATCGTCGAAAATCGAATGCGGCGGCTCGCGGAAGGTGATCGCGATCTCGGAGGTACGGGCACGCAGTTTCTTGCCGGTGCGAAGGTAGAACGGCGTGCCCTTCCAGCGCCAGTTCGAGATGCCGACCTTCATCGCGATGTAGCTTTCGGTGCGCGAGGCGGGATCCTCGGCATCCTCGATATAGCCGGGATGGCCGTTCACCCGCCCGTACTGGCCGCGCACGATGTCGTCGGGTGCCACGGGATCGAGCGCGCGGATCACCTTCAGCTTCTCGTCGCGCACGGCGTTCGGATCGAAGTGATAGGGCGGCTCCATCGCGATCAGGCAGAGCAACTGCATCAGGTGGTTCTGAACCATGTCGCGCATGGCACCCGACTTGTCATAATAGCTGCCCCGCCCGCCGACGCCCACGGTCTCTGCCACCGTGATCTGGACGTGATCGACGTGCTGCGCGTTCCACAAGGGCTCGAACAGGATGTTGGCAAAGCGCACGGCCATCAGGTTCTGGACCGTTTCCTTGCCGAGGTAGTGGTCGATCCGGTAGATCTGGTCCTCGCTGAAATGCGCGGCCAGCGTCGCGTTCAGGGCCCGCGCCGAGGCGAGGTCGCGACCGAAGGGCTTCTCTACCACGATCCGGCTTTGGGGGGTCGCGATCCCATGCGCGTGCAGCCGCTCGGCGAGGTCGCCAAACAGTGCGGGGGCCACCGAGAAGTAGAAGGCCTGCACCGTGCCGGGCCGCATCTCGGCGCGCAGCGCCTCCCACCCGCCAGTGCCGGTGGCGTCGATCGGAACATAGGCGATGCGCGCGAGGAAGGCGTCGATCCGGGCTGCGTCGCGCTTGGAAGCGCTTACGAACTCTTCGATCGCAGCGCGGACCTGGGCCTGGAACTCGGCCGCTGTCATGGCCGAGCGTGCGGCCCCCACGATCCGGCTGTCGGGCGTCATCTGGCCGGCAAGGAAACGGCGATAGAGGCCCGGAAAGATCTTGCGGCGCGCAAGATCGCCCGTCGCGCCAAAGATCACGAGGTCGAACGGCTCGACCGGGATGACACGCGATACCATCGACATTCCTCGCGGGGGGCGCCCGAGACAGGGCGTGTTAGCGCTAGCGCCGCGCCTTCTACCGGCAGGACACGGCCAAGTCTAGCACCCCGGGCCCGGACGGTGAAGGCACGCCCTGCGGCGGCGTCGGTGCGGGGGTTCACACCCGCTGCTCCGGCCCGGCCACGCGCCGGGCGCTCTTCGGGGAAACGCGCCACTATTCGCGTTTCGATCGCTCATCACCCCCGTTGGGGTATTTCTGTCGAAAGAAGCCTGGAAGACCGCTGTCCGCAACGCCGTCTGGTTCGTCATCCCCCCGGCTTCTTTTCGGCCCAAATACCCATCTTCGCCGGCCACCGGGCGCACGGGCGGGATGTTCAGCTGTTACTGGCTATCAAGCGCCTGCCAGTCGGCATGGGAGACGTCGGGCTCGAGCCCGAGCAAGGTGACCACCCGTTCGAGCAAAGCGTCCGAGGCGGGGCCCGAGAGAACGGCCACCACCTCGCGCGCGGCACTGTCAGGGGCGGGATGCACATCCACCTCGATCAGGCGGAGGCCGCCCGCCACGAGGTCACGTAGCACGGTCGCGCGCAACTCGCCTTCGCGCTCGGCGCGGCAGACGAGGCGCAGGCGGTAGCGCCGCTCGTCGAGGGCTGCGTGCAGGACGGTCCGGTCGAGCCAGTTGACGACCGGACGCAGGACGAGGTTGAGCATCAGGACCGTACCCGTCAGCAGGGCCGCGAGCGCGAGCGCCCCCGCCCCGCAAAACATGCCGACTGCTGCCGAACAC
>JANPJD010000196.1:0-2956 GCA_031425325.1 Rhodobacterales bacterium
GACGTGCTGAGCCGCACGACCGCCGAGGAGATGTGTCGTCGCCGCCCCGACATGCTGTTCGCCGAAATCCCCATGCGCGGGCACATTCCGTTTCTGGACGAGCCCGAGGCGTTGGCGGTGGTGAACACCTGGTTGGCCCGTCTCTTTGCCATCGCGCAACTTGCACCGCGCTCCGGGTCCCTGGCGGACTAGGGTCAGGAATTATCGATCTCACGTCTGCGACGTATTTCAACCTCTGCAAGGAGACTGACCGATGTGCAACCTGGTCTGGCTAACCGACGCGTAGACGGCGCGGCTTCAGCCCTTCTTTCCTAAGAGCCATGATAAGTCGCGCGTCGATGTCCGCCGGGCTCTGAGCGGGATAATCTTATTCAATCGCAACGGCTTTAGGTGGCGTGATGCGCCAGAGCCGACCATGACGGTGGCGCCCGTATTCGGCGGATTGCGGCAAGGATGACCCTGACCAATGTGCCGATCGACCGTACGGCTTCTGCCGCCGACTGGCCTTACGCCGTGTCCTCAATACCAAGCGAAACCGGCAGGAAAGGTGTGTCCGCCGCACCAGAAATCTGGCAACTTATGCTCGTTGACGCTTTTTTCGCGGCCCGCTCCGCCCGCATGCGGGCGCTCTCGAGACCGAAACACATCTCAACACGCACGAAGCACTTGATCGGTAGGCGAGATCAGGCGAGCCTGATGTGCATCCACCAAGCACTTGGGGAATGCAGCTCCAAGATTTCACTCGCATCCGAAGGCGACCCAGATGACCTATCGATCGATGCTAACCGTTTTTGCAGACGATGCCAATTTCGACGCAACGCTTGAGGCAGCTATCGCGCTGGCGCGGCGCTTTGATGCACATCTGGACGTGTTGTGCGCGGCACTGGGCTATGCTGCATTTTCAGTCGGCTTTGCCGATATCGGCGGCGCCGCCGTGATTGCGGCCATGCAAGATGCGGCTGACCGGTCTGCCGCGTTGGCAAGACGGGCACGCGGCCGCCTTGAACGCGAGGACATCCGTTGGGCCGTCTTGGACGCCGGTGCACAGGTGATGGGCATCGGCGGCTGTGTGGCACCGCATGCCCGCTTTGCCGATCTGGTGATCCTGCCACGCCCGCTGGACAAGGACAGTGGGCCAGATGCCGAAGCGGTCACCGAGGCCGCTCTATTCGGCGGACATGCGCCGGTCCTGATTGTTCCACCTAGCGGACTGCACGGAGGCCCGACCGAAAGCATCGTCGTTGCCTGGGACGGCGGGGACGAGGCGATGGCAGCGGTGCGGGCAGCCATGCCCCTTCTGGTGGCTGCACAGACGGTGTCGGTGGCCGTGGTCGATCCCAAGAGGCTGGATCGCGAGGTAGATGATCCGGGCGGTGCGGTAGCGCGCTATCTTGTTCGCCACGGCGTCAAAGCCGAAGTGGCGGTGCTGGCCCGGACCAGCGCAATGGTGGCCCAGACGCTAGACCAGCACATCCGCGATCGCGCCGCCGGACTTCTGGTGATGGGGGCTTACGGCCATGCGCGGCTGCGCGAACTGATCCTGGGCGGCACCACCCGCGACATGCTGCGCGACGCCGCCGTTCCGGTCCTTCTTGCCCGCTAAGCCAGGGCCCGGTGCTATCTGACGGATGCGAACGGGCCCCAGTTTGCCCGCCGCCGCCCGATTGCGCCAATCAGGCGATAGCAAGAATGATTGGCGGTGCTGTCAGACTGATGCGAACCAGTCTCCGTTACCCCACCCAAGCCTGGCGTCGGGTAGCGAGAAGGTCACATCGCTCGGCCAGAGCGGCGGCGCGGGTCAGCTTGCAGGGGTCGCGGTTCTGGAGGTGGCGCTTCGTCGGGAAGTCGTTGTCGGCCGAGGCATGGACTGAGGCGAACCTCTGCAACGTTCGCATGCGCTGGAACCGCAAGACCGCCCGCTGTCGTCGTCGGAAGGGCAGGTGGGGGTTCTAGGCACGGTTGATGAGCCATCGGCCCAACTCGACCGTCGCTGCGGCCGAGGTCCTGCAAGGCAGCCCCGTAGGACCGAAGCCGATCCGTGACGATCGTCTCAGGCCTGCCATGCCGTTTCATGGATTTCTTGAGGAACTTCAGTGCTGCCTTCCGGTCGCGCGTCTTGGTGACGATGCTTTCGAGCACCTTTCCCTGCTCATCGACAGCCCTTCAAAGGTAATGCGTCAGGTCGTTGATCCTCACCTAGACCTCGTCGAGTTGCCGCTGCCAGTGACGATGCGCGCGCGTCGCCTAGACCCGCTTGTTGCGGATCTTGCGGGCGAACATCGGGCCAAACCTGTTCCACCAGTAGCGCACCGTCTCATGGCTGATCGCGATGCCCCGCTCGTGCGGCAGGTCCTCGACGTTCCGCAACGACGGGGGGAAACAAATGTAGAGCATCACCGCCACGCGACTGATCTCGGGGCCGGTCTTGAAGGCGCGAAGCGGGCAGCGCTTGGTCATGCGAGGAGGCTAGGCGAGCGATCTGCCCGCCTAAACCAACCATTCTTCTGACACTGCCCGATCCAATAAACGTCGGGACTGAACACCTAGCTGGGCGCTACCGTCGTCTCCATCGTAGTTCCTCGGACAGGATGCGCCTCCCCGAGCAGGTCGGCAGTCATCACCCTGTTCCAGGCGGACACGAAATCCCGGACAAACTTGGCTTTGTTGTCGTCCTGCGCGTAAACCTCACAGAAGGCGCGCAGGATCGAATTCGATCCGAACACCAGGTCTGCGCTTGTCGCGGTGATCGCGACCACGCCGGTCCTGCGATCGCAAAGCTCGAAATTTCCATCCGCAACCGGCACCCACTTGTATGACATGTCGGTGATCGTTTCGAAGAAGTCCGTCGTCAGTTGGCCTTCCCGATGGGTAAAGACCCCATGCCTGATCCCACCGTAGTTCGCACCGAGGACGCGAAGCCCGCCGACGAATACGGTCATCTCCGCCCCGGTCAGGC
>JANPJD010000197.1:0-6248 GCA_031425325.1 Rhodobacterales bacterium
GATGCAGAACCGCCTGTTCAAGCGGCTCGGCGAATGGGCGATGCTGGACGACGAGCGCCTTTCTGCGGCCCTTGCAGCACTGGGCATCGAAGGCGACATCGGGACCGAGACGCTTGCGGGCGCGCGCCGCCTGTTCGCGCGCGCGATCGAGACGCCCGGCGGGTTGCGGATACAGACGATCCACTCGTTCTGCGCCTCGCTCCTGCGGCGCTTTCCGCTCGAGGCCGGCGTCTCACCCCAGTTCACCGAGCTTGACGACCGCGCCGCTCACATCCTGCGCCGCGAGATCGTCGAGGAGCTGGCTGATGGCCCGGCCGGCGACGTGACCGAGGCCCTAGCGCGCCATGTGACAGACACGGATTTCGACACTCTGGCCGCAGAAATCTCGCGCAGCCGCAGCGGCTTCGCGCAGCCGCTGTCGCGCGACGGGGCGCTGTCGTGCTTCGGTCTTCCGGCGGGGATCACCATGCAGACGCTTCTGGGCGAGGTGCTGCTGGGCGACGAGCCGACGTGGACCCCGCGGGTCGTGCGAGCCCTTCTGGCCGGGGGATCGACGGACCAGAAAGCGGCGCCCGCGCTTGGCCTGCTGGCACAGGCGACAGCCGACGCAACAATGCTGCTGCGGCAGCTTGAGGACATGCTGCTCTACAAGGAAAGCGCCGCCTCGCCGTTCGGCGCAAAGGTCGGCAAGTTTCCGACCCGCGCGACACGTGATGCTCTCGGCCCGCTCGTGGAGCCGCTCGAACACCTCATGCGGCGTGTCGAGGCGGCGCGGCCCCGACGCCTTGCGCTTGCGGCAGCTGAGCGCACGCTGGCGCTGCACGCCTTTGCGGCGCGCTTCCTTCCCGCCTTCGAGGCGCGCAAGGCGGCGCGCGGCGCGCTCGACTTCGATGACCTGATCGACCGAGCGCGGCTCTTGCTGACCGATCCGTCGGTCGCGCAATGGGTGCTGTTCCGGCTGGACGGCGGGATCGACCACATCCTGATCGACGAGGCGCAGGATACCAGTCCGGCTCAGTGGCGGGTGATCGAGCTTCTGGCGCAGGAGTTCACGACCGGCCGAGGCGCGCGGGACGTGACGCGGACGATCTTCGTCGTGGGCGACAAGAAGCAGTCGATCTACTCGTTCCAGGGGGCGGACCTTGCGGCCTTCGACCGGATGCGGGACCATTTCCGCACCCGCCTGTCGGAGGTCGAGACGCATCTCGCGGACCTGACGCTCGACTATTCCTTCCGCTCTTCGCCCGCGATCCTGCGCCTTGTGGACATGACCTTCGACGAGCGCCGGGGTCGGGCGCTGGGCGGCGAGGTCAAGCATCTCGCCTTCAAGTCGGACATGCCGGGGCGGGTCGACCTGTGGCCGGTCATCCCCAAGACCGCCGACCCGGAAGAGCGCGACTGGTTCGATCCGGTCGACATGCTGCCCGATGAGCATCACGACCGTCGGCTGGCACGGCAGATCGCCGGACAGATCGCCGGGATGATCGCGGAAAGGGTGTCGATCCCCACGGACAAGGGGCCAAGGGCGATGACTGCGGGCGATGTGCTGATCCTCGTGCAGCGCCGCTCGGCGCTGTTCGTCGAGATCATCCGTGCCTGCAAGGCCGCCGGTCTGCCCATCGCGGGGGCGGATCGCCTGAAGCTCGGGGCCGAGCTTGCAGTGCGCGACCTGACCGCGCTGCTTGCATTCCTGGCCACCCCCGAGGACGACCTGTCGCTTGCCGCGGCGCTGCGTTCGCCCTTGTTCGGCTGGAGAGAGGCTGAGCTTTACGAGCTGGCACACGGACGGACCGGCTATCTCTGGAGCGCGCTGCGCGCCGCCGAAACGCGGCACGCGGCGACGCTGAAGATCCTGCACGACCTGCGGGACCAAGCCGACTTTCTGCGACCGTTCGACCTGATCGAGCGGATGCTGACGCGCCACGGGGGGCGCCGCGCCCTGATCGCCCGGCTTGGCGAAGAGGCCGAGGACGGCATCGACGAGCTTCTGTCGCAGGCCCTGGCCTACGAGCAATCCGACGTGCCGAGCCTGACCGGCTTTCTCGGCTGGATCACCGCCGACGACATCGACGTCAAGCGCCAGATGGGCGAGGCTGGAGGGCGCATCCGGGTGATGACGGTCCACGGGGCCAAGGGCCTGGAAGCGCCCATCGTGATACTGCCCGAAACGCAGGACCGCAAAGCGCCAGACAGCGCCGCGATCGTGACGCTCGCCGACGAGACCGCCGTCTGGAGGATGCCCGCTGCCGAAAGCCCCTCGGTGCTCGCGCAGGCGATGGCAGACCGCCAGGCCAGAGCGGCGGCGGAAAGCCTTCGCCTGCTTTACGTGGCCCTCACCCGCGCACAAAGCTGGCTGATCGTGGCGGCGGCGGGCGAGGTGAGGTCGGACCTATGCTGGTATGGCCTTGTCCGCGAGGGGATGGAGGCGGCAGGTGCCGTTGCAACCGAAGACGGTGGCTTGCGCCTTGTGCACGGCTTCTGGCCCGACGCGGCCCCCGCGCGGTCAGCCGACGCGGCCCCTCGCATCCACCCGCCCGAGTGGCTTGCGACCGCAGCCCAAGCGATGATCCGCACCCCGCTGCTGTCGCCCTCGGCGCTTGGTGGTGCCAAGGTGGTCCCCGGCGAGGCGGACCCGATGCTCGAGGTTGCAGCCCGCGCACGGGGCATCGCGCTCCATCTGCTGCTGGAGCATCTGCCCCGCCACCCGCGCCCCTCCTGGGAGGAGTTGGCGACAGCGCTTCTGCCGGGGCGGGACGCCCAGGCCATCCTCGCCGATGCATGCAGCGTCCTCGACGATCCGGCGCTTTCCGATGTGTTCGTCCCCGATGCGCTGACCGAAGTCGGCGTGACCGGCGAGATACTGGGCCGGCCCTGTGCAGGGGTCATCGACCGGCTGATCCTGACGCCGGGCAGGGTTCTGGCCATCGACTTCAAATCCAACCGCCTTGTTCCGACCCGCCCCGAAGACGTCCCGGAGGGTCTGCTTCGACAGATGGGGGCCTATGCGGCGCTGCTGTCGCGCATCCATCCCGACCGTCTGATCGAGACGGCGATCCTGTGGACCGGAACGCCGGTGCTGATGCCGCTGCCCGACCGCCTCATCACGGCGGCGTTGGCCCGGGCCGGCTTCCCTTGACGGGGCAGCCTACGCTTCATAGGTTCATTGCCCACCCCCCAAGGAACCTGGAGAGCCATCATGGCCACCACCCCCGTCACCGATGCCACCTTCGATGCCGAAGTCCGTCAGTCTGATGTGCCAGTCGTCGTGGACTTCTGGGCGGAGTGGTGCGGCCCGTGCCGCCAGATCGGCCCGGCACTCGAGGAATTGTCGGCCGAGTATGCGGGCAAGGTGAAGATCGTGAAGATCAACGTCGACGAAAACCCCGACAGCCCCGCAGCGCTCGGCGTGCGCGGCATCCCGGCGCTGTTTCTGTTCAAGAACGGGCAGGTCGTGTCGAACAAGGTCGGCGCCGCCCCCAAGGCCGCACTTGCCAACTGGATCAACGCGGCGATCTGATCGCCGCTGCATTGTCAGGGGGGCACCGTCCGCGGTGCCCTTTTTCATTGGCAGATTGTGCGACCCATCGCGACACGCCATATCTCGTTGGGCAAAGAGGGCCAATATGACCGAAGACCGCTTTCCCGGATGGCACGGCACGACGATCCTTGCGGTGCGGCGCGGCGGCGAGGTCGTCGTGGCGGGCGACGGGCAGGTCAGCCTGGGCCAGACGGTCATCAAGGGCAGCGCGCGCAAGGTGCGGCGGCTGTCGCCTGGCGGTCAGGACATCATCGCCGGTTTTGCAGGCTCGACGGCGGATGCCTTCACCCTGCTCGACCGGCTCGAGAAGAAGCTCGAGGCGTTGCCCGGCCAGTTGGCCCGCGCCTGCGTCGAGTTGGCGAAGGACTGGCGCATGGACAAGTACCTTCGAAACCTCGAGGCCATGCTGATCGTGACGGACGGGCGCGATCTGTTCGTCATCACGGGTGCGGGCGACGTGCTCGAGCCCGAGCATGACGTCGCGGCCATCGGATCGGGCGGCAACTTCGCCCTCGCAGCGGCGCGGGGGCTGATGACCACCGATCTGCCCGCCGAAGAGGTGGCGCGGCGCGCGATGGCGATCGCGGCCGACATCTGTGTCTACACCAACGGCAACCTGACGGTGGAGCGGATCGGTGGCTGAGCCACAAACCACGCTCGGGACGGACGACCTGCGGGCGGCCGTCGCGTCGGGTGCCATCACCGAGGCGCAGGCGGCCATTGTCGTGGGCATTGCACAGGCCCGCCTCGCAGGCCGCGCCGCCATGGCGCAAGAGGACGAGCCCTTCGAATTCTTCCGGGGGTTCGCCGAGATCTTCATCACGGTCGGCCTCGTCATCCTGTTGTCCGGCATCCTGTCGCTGATGGCACTGGTCGGGGTCGCGTCGGGCCTGTTCACGATCGTTCCGGCCGGGCTCGCGGCCTTGTCCTGGTGGATGGCCGGCTACTTCACCCTGCGCCGCCGGATGGTGCTACCGTCGATCATCCTTCTCCTCGCATTCGGGGCGGGGGTGGGCGGTGTCGTCCTGGGCCTTCTGACGCAGCAGGACTTTCCCAACCCGGTGCGGATGGTCCAGTGGGTCGCGGTCTCGGGGGCCGTCGCGATGGCCGTGTGGTACTGGCGGTTCCGGCTGCCCGTCGCGATGTTCTTCCTTGGGCTGTCGCTGCTGGTTCTGCTTTACGCCACCTGGGCATCGCCCGCGGACGTCGGGGCTTTCATGCAGAACGGTTCGCTCGACGGGCTGTTCGATCTGCGCGATGCGACGGGCCTGGCTATCGCCACGCTGGTGTTCGGGGTCGGGGCCTTTGCAGTTGCGATGACCTATGACCTGCGCGACCCGCACCGTCTTGGACGTCATGCGGCGACCGGGTTCTGGCTCCACCTTCTGGCCGCGACCGCGCTCGTCAACACGGTTGCGCTGACGCTCTACAACGTCGGGGGCGCGCTTGGCATCGTGCTGCTTGCGACGGCGCTGACCGTGATCGCCCTGCTGGCCCTCGTGATCGACCGGCGGTCGTTCCTGACGGCGGGACTGATCTACATCGCGCTCGTGCTCAGCTGGATCGTCAAGGGCGAGGACGGCGACTTTCGCAACTGGACGATGATCCTCATCCTGCTGGGTGCGCTGGTGACGGCGCTCGGCACCTGGTGGGTGCCCCTTCGCTCGGCCCTGATGCGGGCGCTGCCCGGATTTCCCGGCAAGGATCGCCTGCCCCCCTATGCGGAGACACCATGACCACCCTGACCCCGCGCGAGATCGTCGCCGAACTTGACCGCTTCATCATCGGGCAGGCCGAGGCCAAGCGCGCCGTCGCCGTCGCCATGCGAAACCGCTGGCGGCGCAAGCAGCTTGGCGACGACCTGCGGGACGAGGTCTATCCCAAGAACATTCTGATGATCGGCCCCACCGGCGTCGGCAAGACCGAGATCAGCCGCCGCTTGGCCAAGCTCGCAAAAGCCCCCTTTCTGAAGGTCGAGGCGACGAAGTTCACCGAGGTCGGCTATGTGGGCCGTGATGTCGACAGCATCATTCGTGATCTGGTCGACGCCGCCATTGTCGAGACCCGCCTGCGGATGCGCGATGATGTTCGCATCCGCGCGCAAGCCGCCGCCGAAGAGCGCGTGATCGAGGCGCTGGCCGGCAAGGACGCCCGCGAGCAGACCCGCGAGATGTTTCGCGGCAAGCTGAAGCGCGGCGAACTTGACCAGACGGTGATCGAGCTTGAGGTGGCCGAGGCCGCACCCGCCCTGCCCGGCATCGGCATGCCGGGGATGGAAACCCAGATGCAGGGTCTGCAAGACTTGTTCAAGGCCTTCGGCCAGCGGCGGACGCGCAAGAAGATGACCGTGGCGCAAAGCTACGATGTCCTGCTCGGTGAAGAGGCGGACAAGCTGCTGGATGACGAGACGGTCACCAAAGCGGCACTCGAGGCGGTGCAGGAAAGCGGGATCGTCTTCATCGACGAAATCGACAAGGTCTGCGCGCGGTCGGACACGCGGGGCGCGGATGTCAGCCGCGAGGGCGTGCAGCGCGACTTGCTGCCGCTGATCGAGGGCACGACCGTCTCGACCAAGCATGGGCCGGTGCGGACCGACCATATCCTGTTCATCGCGAGCGGGGCCTTCCACATCGCCAAGCCGTCGGACCTGCTGCCCGAATTGCAGGGCCGCCTGCCGATCCGGGTGGAACTGCGCCCCCTGACCGAGGGG
>JANPJD010000198.1:0-8294 GCA_031425325.1 Rhodobacterales bacterium
CGTGATTTTTCGGACCCGCGGCAAGGCAAAAGCAGACTCTGCCCGCGTGCCCGGGATGTCGACTAAATCCCGTTAGCAGATATCGTCGATCCACCGCTGATCGCACATGGGCATCCTCCCATTGATGGTGCGCCGTTTGCCGACAGTCGCGAGGCATTCATGGCCGACATTGCCGGCTTCCCCAATGATGCAGTGCATGATTGCAGCCGCAAACGCGAGGGATAGAGTGCGTCCGCCGCGCATGCGAACGACGCTGGCTTACCGGGAGGTTGCAGATGGCAAAGTGGATCCGTTTCGAACAGAATGGAAATACCGGCTTCGGCACGCTGGATCACGGCATCATCACAGTTCACAGCGGCGACCTGTTCGCCGGGGCGAAACCCAGCGGCCAGACGCTGAATCTCGCCGACGTCGAGATCCTGACGCCGTGCCAGCCATCGAAAATGATCTGCCTGTGGAATAATTTCCACCAGCTCGCGGCCAAGAACGATTTCACCGAGCCGAAGGAGCCGCTGTGGTTTCTCAAGGCGCCCAATGCCTATTGGCCCGCGAACAAGCCGATCCAGCGTCCCGCCACCTACGCCGGCAAGATCATCTACGAGGGCGAACTCGGAATCGTCATCGGCAAGAAATGCTTCAACATCTCGGAAGCCGAGGCCGGCGATTACATCTTCGGCTATACCTGCGTGAACGACGTCACCGCCGTCGATCTGTTGCGCAAGGACAAGTCGTTCGAACAATGGGCGCGCGCCAAGAGCTTCGACACCTTCGGTGTGTTCGGTCCTGTCATCGCCACCGGACTCGATCCGCTGAAATTGTCGGTCAGGACCGTCCTGAACGGCAAGGAGCGGCAGAACTATCCGGTCGCCGACATGTTCTTCCCCCCGCACCGGCTGGTCGCCGCGATTTCAAAAGACGTGACGCTGATGCCGGGCGACATCATCGCCTGCGGCACCTCGCTCGGCGCCGGCACCATGGCGGACGCGCATAACGTGGTCGAGATCGTGATCGAAGGCGTCGGCAGCCTCGGCAATGTGTTCGACCAGGTATTGCCGAGTCCGTACCTGACCGGCGCGCCTCCGCCACAGAAAAAGATCTGCGTGGTCGGCGCCGGCGCCATCGGCGGCCTGCTGGCGGCCAAGTTTGCGCTCGCCGGCGAAGATGTCACCGTGATCGACCAGGGCACGCATCTCGCCGCGATCCAGAAGAACGGCCTCAAGCTGGAGTGGCATGACGGCAAGGTCCAGACCGCCAGAATGAAAGCCGTCAACAAGCCGGCGGAAGCCGGCAAGCAGGATATCGTGGTGCTGGCGGTGAAGGCGCATTTCCTCGATCAGGTCGTGCGCGATATCGACTCGCTGCTCGGCCCCGATACCATCGTGCTGACGGTGCAGAACGGCCTGCCGTGGTGGTACTTCCAGCGGCTGGGCGGCCAGTACGACAACCACAAGCTCGACAGCCTCGATCCCTCGGGCGTCCTGACCAAACATATCGATCCGAAACGATTGATCGGATGCGTGGTCTATCCCGCCGCGGCAGCCACGGCACCGGGCGTCATCCACCATGTCGAGGGCGATCGCTTCCCCATCGGCGAACTCGACGGCAAGGAGACGGCGCGCGTCCGGGAATTGCACGACGTCTTCATCAAGGCCGGGCTGAAATCCATGGTGCTGCCGGATATCCGCTCCGAGATCTGGCTGAAGGCATGGGGCAACCTCTCGTTCAACCCGATCTCGGCGCTGACCCATGCCACGCTGGACGTGCTGTGCACCGACCCCGGCACCCGAGATGTGGCCCGCCGGATGATGATCGAGGCACAAGAGATCGCCGAGAAGCTGGGCGTCACCTTCCCGATCGACGTGGAGCGGCGCATCGATGGCGGGGCGGCGGTCGGGGCACACCGCACATCGATGCTCCAAGACCTTGAGGCCGGCCGCCCGATGGAGATCGACGCCCTGATCGGGTCGGTGCAGGAACTGGGCCGGATCACCGCCACCGCCACCCCGACAATCGACACGGTCCTTGCCCTTGTCGCCCTGCGCGGGCGGGTCAGCGGACTTTACTGATGCGACTTGGCTGCTCCGCGCTGCACACCGCTTGCGTCACTTGCCTGGTACGCAACAGCGTATCCCTGACCAATCGTCCCTGGCACACCAGCACAAGGCACCACCTGTGAGCGCACCGAAGATTGCAATCATCGGTGCCGGCATGGCAGGCCTCGGTTGCGCGCGCATCCTCTCCGACGCAGGCTTGCATCCAGTCGTTTTCGACAAGGGCCGCGGGATCGGCGGACGGCTTGCAACACGCCGCGCCGCCGATGGGCTGCAGTTCGACCATGGCGCGCAATACCTGACGGCGAAGGCACCCGCCTTTGCGACCGTACTGGCCCGGATGCAGGCGGCAGGGGCAGCCGCGCTGTGGGCAGACAACTCGGGTCGCGACCATGTGGTGGGGGTGCCGGGTATGTCGGGCATCGCAAAGCACCTTGGGCAGGGTCTTGACGTACGGCAGAACGCGGAACTGCTTGGTCTGTCGCGCAATCAGACTGGCTGGCTGTTGACGTTCGCCGACGCTGACCTGTGGTTTGAATTCATTGTCCTGACGATGCCCGCGCCGCAAGTCTTGCGCCTTCTGGGGCAGGACCACGCCTTCGCACCGTCGCTGTCGACCGTCGGCTTCACACCGTGCCTGACGTTGATGGCCGCTTTCGCGCCGGCCCACCCGCCAACCTTCCTGACCCGACGCAGCGACGAGGGTCCGTTGTCGTGGATCGCCTGCGACAGCAGCAAACCCGGCCGTAACGTGAAGGGGGCCTGGGTTGCACAGGCAAGTCCGGCCTGGAGCCGCCAGAACCTCGACTGCGACATGACCGACATTGCCGACCGCCTTCTGCCGATCCTGTGCCAATCGATTGGTCTGGACGTCACGCAGGCAACACATCGGGAAGCGCATCGCTGGCGTTATGCCTTGGCGGCCGCACCCCTTGGTGCGCCATTCCTGTCGGATGCCACAGGCACGCTTTTTGCAGGTGGCGACTGGTGCATCGGAGCCCGTGCGGAGGCCGCTTGGACAAGCGGCAAAGCAATTGCAGACGAACTCTTGCAGCGGATTTGACCAGATCTGGGATTGTCAAAGCCGCATCCCCGATACCGGGTGGGATGCCCGCGAAAAGGGCGGATCAGCGAGGACAGTTTCCCTGGCATTTCGGCCGATGCCGCTGATGACAATCGCTTTTTCCGCGTTTAGCCTGGCGCGATGTCGAACGGTCCCTGGAGCGATGAAGAGAACGACCTGATCGTTGCGGATTACTTCGCGATGCTGGCTGCGGATGTCGCGGGCCAGCCCTACAACAAGGCCAAACACAATCGCGATCTTCAGGCCCGCATCGACCGCAACCGAAGTTCCATCGAGTTCAAGCACCATAACATCAGTGCGGCACTGCAGGGCCTCGGTGAAACATGGATCCCCGGTTACAAGCCTGCCGTCAACTCGCAGATGGCCCTGGTCGATGCAGTGGCGCGTTGGCTCGCGCTCAATCCAGCCTGGTTGGGCCGGACGCCAAGCGCGCGCAAGGCGACGGGAATGGCCGACATGGCCCGGCTGTGGATCGGCCCGCCACCAACGCTTTCGAACCAGCCCCCGCCGACCGAGCTGGAGCAGATGCTGCACATTTCCGCCAAGTTTGATGTGGCCGAGCGGGATGCCCGCAACCGCGCGCTTGGCCGGGCTGGGGAAGAGCGCGCGCTGGCCCATGAAAAGGCTGCTCTGGCTGATGCTGGACGCGGCGATTTGGCCCGCAAGGTGCGCTGGGTGTCGGAGGAAGATGGCGATGGCGCGGGCTACGATATCGAAAGCTTTGCGCCAGACGGTCGGCCCCGTCTGATCGAGGTGAAGACGACGAATGGCTGGGAACGAACGCCCTTTCACATTTCCCGCAATGAGCTGGCTGTGGCCGAGGAACGGCGGGCCGACTGGTGCCTGATGCGGCTATGGAATTTCTCGCGGGAACCGAAGGCGTTCGAACTGCGTCCGCCGCTGAAAGCCCATGTATCGCTGACCGCGACCAGCTCTCAGGCCAGCTTTCGCTGAGCGTTCCGTCGAACACCCGCCGCGGCTGATCGGCAAATGGCAACTCGGCCACCCCACGCAAATCCTTCAGCGTCAGCACCGTGGGTTCGCGCCGTAGGACCAGCCGTTCAAGCGCCGATGGCGCCAACCATGCCAATCTCGACGAGTGGCGCGGCCTTCTCGCTGTCTGACGCCAGGCTTGGGCAGGAAGAACAAAGACTGATCCAAATCAGTTGATAGCGTCCCCGCATACACTCAATTCTCACGGGATTCGGGGTCGGAAGATGCCTTGATCGCCATTTGCCCAAGCCCACGGACCACTGCACCAATTTCTATCAACTGTGCCGCGAGAGGACTGGTCTTTCGCCACACCATCCCGATTGTTCGGCCAGGACGCGGTGGCTCGAAACGCGCGACAGAGACCGAAGCCATCCGGCATTCCCGCGCAATTGCTATTTCTGGCACAAGCGTAACGCCCATGCCAGCATCTACCATCTGAACCAGGGTGGAGAGCGAGCTGCCTTCCATGGCAGAATCTGCCCGGCTTGCCGTGATCTCGCAGAAGCTGAGGGCCTGATCACGAAAACAGTGCCCTTCTTCCAAGAGCATCAGTCGCATGTCCTTGAGATGTGAAAGGCTGGGGACAGGCTTGCGGGCATCTGCCATGGGACGCAACAGAACAAAATCTTCCTTGAACAGCGCCAACTCCTGAAGATTGGATTTCGAGACTGGCAGGGCGACAATTGCGGCATCAAGTCTCGATTCCAGAAGATCAGAGATCAGCATTTGGGTCACAGCCTCACGCGGCTGAAGCTCGAGCGCCGGCATCCGCTCGGACAGTGCCTTTATGACTGCCGGCAAGAGGTAGGGGGCGATCGTCGGGATCACGCCGAGCCGAAGTCGCCCGGCAAGCGGACCCTGCGCGGAACGAACCAGATCCTCGAGTTCGTCGACACTGGCCAGGATCCTGCGTGCGCGCATCAGCAAGTCATCGCCCAGGGCGGTCAGCACGATCTGTCGCGGCCTGCGTTCCAGCAGTGGTGCGCCCAACATCGCTTCCAGCTCCTTGATCTGAAGCGACAAGGCGGGCTGGGAAATCGAGCAGGAATCGGCAGCCCGACCGAAATGCCCATGCCGGGCAAGCGCGTCGAAGTAGCGGAGGTGCTTGAGAGTGATGGAGATCATAAGTAAAGACTATCGCATATGTAAGAATAATAAATTGGGATTTATCGCGACACACCGTCATAGAGGTCGGGACGTGGCGAGGTTGCAGGAACAGGAGAGAGTGATGGACGGAAACACTGTGACGACGGGCGGCGTGTGCCCCGTCATGCATGGCGGAAACACCCGCACGGGCAATCACCCGACCAAATGGTGGCCGAGCAGCCTCAACCTTGAAATCCTGCACCAGCACGGCGCGCGTGCGAACCCGATGGACCGGAACTATGACCACCGGGAATCGGTCAAGGGACTTGATTTCGAAGCGGTCTGGAAAGACGTTGATACCCTGCTGACCGACAGTCAGGAGTGGTGGCCTGCCGACTGGGGACATTACGGCGGCCTGTTCATCCGCCTGTCCTGGCACGCTGCGGGGACTTACCGCCTTGGCGACGGTCGCGGCGGCGCCGGAACCGGCAACTTGCGCTTCGAGCCCCTGAACTCCTGGCCGGATAATGCGAGCCTCGACAAGGCACGCCGCCTGCTGTGGCCGGTCAAGAAGAAGCACGGAAATGCGTTGAGCTGGGCAGACCTGATGGTTCTGGCCGGCACCGTCGCCTATCACAACATGGGCCTGAAGACGTTCGGCTTCGCGTTCGGCCGTGAAGACATCTGGGGGCCCGAGATCGACATCAACTGGGGCAACGACAGCAAGATCCTTGCACCGACCGACGAGCGCGTCACCGACCTTTCGGACGCCAATTCGATGTACAACCCGCTCGCCGCGTCGCACATGGGCCTGATCTATGTGAACCCCGAGGGCGTGAATGGCGTCCCCAATCCGGCCGAGACGGCCAAGTATGTGCGCATGACATTCGCGCGCATGGCAATGAACGACGAGGAAACCGCCGCGCTGACGGTTGGCGGTCACACGGTCGGCAAGGCGCATGGATCGCTGCCGAATTCGCATATCGGCAACGCACCCGCGGGGTCTGACCTCGCGACCGGCGGATTTGGCTGGGAGAACTCCTCCTTCGACGGCAATGCCAACACCGCCCACACCTCGGGCCTTGAGGGCGCGTGGACGTCCAACCCGACCAGGTGGGACAACGGCTATCTTCACCTGCTGTTCAAGTATGAGTGGGAGGTGCGGAAATCGCGCGCGGGCGCCTTTCAATGGGAGCCGATCGGCATCGCGGAAGAGGACAAGGTTCCCGACGCGACAGACCCGTCGATCCGGCACAACCCGATCATGACGGACGCCGACATGGCGATGAAAGTCGACCCGATCTACCGCGAGATCTGCGAACGGTTCCATAAGGACCCCGCCTACCTTGCTGACACCTTCGCCCGCGCCTGGTTCAAGTTGACGCATCGCGACATGGGCCCGAAGGCCAATTACCTCGGCCCGTATGTCCCCGCCGAAGATCTGATCTGGCAGGATCCGGTCCCGGCCGGATCGACATCTTACGATGTGAACGCGGTGAAGGCGAAGATCGCAGCCAGCGGCCTGACCATTGCCGAAATGATCTCGACGGCATGGGACAGCGCGCGCACCTTCCGCGGTTCCGACAAACGCGGCGGGGCCAACGGTGCGCGCATCCGCTTGGCGCCGCAGAAGGACTGGATTGGGAACGAGCCCGCACGTCTTGCAAAGGTGCTGGCGGTTCTGGAACCCATCGCGGCCGAGACCGGGGCATCGGTGGCCGATGTCATCGTGCTGGCCGGCAACGTGGCCCTTGAGCATTCGATCAAGGCTGCGGGCGGTAACGTCACCGTGCCCTTCACCCCCGGCCGGGGTGACGCGACAGATGCGATGACGGATGCGGACAGCTTCGCGGTCCTCGAGCCGTATGCCGACGGCTTCCGCAACTGGCAAAAGGAAAAGTTCAGCGTCAAGCCCGAAGAGCTCATGCTGGACCGGGCACAACTGCTTGGCCTGACCGGGGCGGAGATGACCGTACTTGTCGGCGGGCTTCGCGTCCTCGGTGCGAACTACGGTGGGATCAGGCATGGGGTCTTTACCCATCGGGAAGGCCAACTGACGACGGACTTCTTCGAAACGATCACCGACATGGCCTACAAGTGGGTGCCGGTTGCGGATGGCAATTTCGAGCTTTGCGATCGCAGGACCGGCGTGGTCGCGTTCACCGCGACAAGCGCAGACCTGGTGTTCGGATCGAATTCGATCCTGCGCGCCTTCTGTGAGGTTTACGCGCAGGACGACAACAAAGCCAAGTTTGTCCGGGACTTCGTGTCCGCCTGGAACAAGGTGATGACCGCCGATCTGCTCGGGGAGGCGTATCCTGTCCGAGGAACTACGATGGAGACGACCTTAGCGCCCATCTAGGTGTTCAGTCCCGACGTTTAGTGGATCGGGCAGTGTGAGAAGAATGGTTGGTTTAGGCGGGCAGATCGCTCGCCTAGCCTCCTCGCATGACCAAGTGCTGCCGCTTCGCGCCTTCAAGACCGGCCCCGGGATCATTCGCGTGGCGGTGATGCTCTACATTTCTTCCCCACTGTCGTTGCAGAACGTCGAGGACCTGCCGCATAAGCGGGGCATCGAGATCAGCCATGAGACGGTGCGCTACTGGTGGAACCGGTTCGCGCCGATGTTCGCCACAGAGATCCGAAGTAAGCGGGTCGATCGCATGCGAGTCCACCGCCACTGGCGCTGGCACCTCGATGAGGTCTACGTGAAGATCAACGGCGCGACGCACTACCTTTGGCGTGCCGTGGACCATGAAGGTGAGGTGCTCGAAAGCGTCGTCACCAAGAGGCGGGATCGCAAGGCTGCATTGGGGTTCCTGAAGAAAGCCATGAAAAGGCGCGGCCGGCCGGAGGTCATCGTCACCGATCGGCTTCGGTCCTACGGAGCGGCTATGAAGGACATCGGCCGCAGCGACGACCGGGAGATGGGCCGCTGGCTTAACAACCGGGCGCCGGCTCGACGTTCTGCATCACCTTGCCTTTGTATCCAGTGAGAGACCCGGAATGAGCACTGCGTCACGAACCGAGGAGCAGGCACCGGCTCGAATGCCGAGCGGCATCGCCGGGCTCGATACGAT
>JANPJD010000199.1:0-25444 GCA_031425325.1 Rhodobacterales bacterium
GAAGGCCGCCGCGAAACCCGTTGAAAAGAAGCCCAGACCCGGCCGGGACGAGGTGCTTGCAATCCGTGCAGAGGTCCGGCGCTGCGAGGAGCGGCTGACCAAGCTGAACGAGATGCGCGACAAGCTGGCGAAGAAGCTGGCTGAGCCTGCGCTTTACGAAGCCGCGCGGGTGGGCGAGCTGGAAACCTGGAACCGCAAATATGCCGAGGTGATGGAGGCGCTCGACCGCGCCGAAGCGCTGTGGCTGGCGGCGCAGGAGAAACTGGAAGCGGCAGCCTGAACCCGACCCGAGGCCGGGGATTTTACACCCCCGGGCCGGGCCACGGGCCGGGCGTTCTTGGAGGAAGCGCTCCTCCGGCGCGTTCCTGATCGCTCATTACCCGCGTGGGATATTTGTCGACCGAAGAAGTGACGGGCCACCGACCAATGCGGTCGCACGGCTTGCCGGGGGTGACGCGCTGACCCTATGATCGGGCGATGGACACCGCCTTTCTCATCACCGCCTTCGCCACGCTCTTCGTGGTGATCGACCCGCCGGGCCTCGTGCCGCTTTTCATCGCGCTCACGCGGGGGATGAGTGTCGAGAGGCGGCGTGCGATGGCGCTGCGGGCCTGTCTGATCGCGTCGGTTCTGCTGCTGCTTTTCGGAATCGCGGGCGAGGCGATCCTGAACTTCATCGGCATCTCGATGCCCGCCTTCCGCATCGCGGGCGGCATCCTTCTGTTCCTGACCGCGCTCGACATGCTGTTCGAGCGGCGCACCCAGCGGCGCGAGGGGCAGACGGCGGATGCCGACCACGACCCGTCGGTCTTTCCGCTGGCGACGCCGCTGATCGCAGGGCCGGGGGCCATCGCCTCGGTGATCCTTCTGGTGGGCGAGTCCGGCCCCGGCTGGGGCGGAACGGCGGCAGTGCTGGGGCTGATGCTGGCAATGATGGCCGTGACCTATTCGTTCCTCCTCGCCTCGCCGCCCTTGGAGCGCGCGTTGGGGCGCACGGGGACGATCGTCATCACGCGGCTCTTGGGGATGCTGCTTGCGGCCCTGTCTGTCCAGTTCGTGATCGACGGGGTGATCGGAACCGGTCTGCTTGACTGAGCCGCAGATTGCGCGGGGTGCCCGCCGCCCCTAGATCGGACGAAACGGGAGAGCGGCATGGGCGGCGAGGACTACGGACGGATCTTCTATCTGGTGCTGCTGCTGGCGGCGGTCGGCGGCTGGGTGATGGTCGAGTATCGCGGCCGCCTCGGCCTCGCTGTCCGCACGCTGCTGGCCTGGGGCATGATCGTGCTGGGCCTGATGGCGGGCTATGGCCTCTGGACCGAGATGCAGAGCGACGTGCGGCGGCAGGCGGTGATGGTGGGCGACCGGATGGAGGTACCGCGCGCGCCGGACGGGCACTATTACCTGACACTGGAGGTCGCGGGCACGCCGGTCGAGTTCATGGTCGACACCGGGGCCACCAATGTCGTGCTGTCGCGCCGAGATGCCGAGCGCGTGGGCGTCGATCTGGACGGGCTGATGTATCTTGGCCAGGCACAGACTGCGAACGGCACGGTCCGCACCGCCCGCGTCAGGCTCGATGACGTGACACTAGGGCCGTGGCGCGACGACCGGATCGCGGCCTGGGTCAACGAGGGCGAGATGGACGGCTCGCTTCTGGGGATGGACTATCTGGGGCAGTTCCATGTCGAACTTGCGGGCGACCGCATGGTGCTGCGGCGGTAGGTTTGGGGATCGGCTGACAGGTTCAAGCCCGGATTGGATGATCCCTCGACGAGAAGGTTAGCGGACGGAACGGTCGTTCGCTTTGCTCGCGCAGTGTTCGCTCGCAGTCTCGGCAAGACCGACGGAGAGGGCGGTTTCGTAGCGTCTTTCGTCGATCTATCGGGCGACGGCTTAGGCAGGTGCAATGGCAGAAAGAAGCGTCATGGTCACCGGGACTTGCAAGCCTTGGTCTGTTTCGAACCGGCGGTAGTTTGCGGCGACATCGGCCATGATGGCAGCCGTCTGTGCTGCAGTGGCACCCTTCGCATCCATCATGCGGGCCGCCGGTCCTATCGAGGCAAAGCTCGCCGCCGCTTCTGCCGCAGTTCCGCGCGTTTCCAGAACAACCTCAAGAGGATCGGCGCTGACCCCCACCCAACCCGCTGCTGCGAGCAGAGCGAGTGGCCGGTCTATGTTTGCGAATGCCAGCGGTCCCGGGGCGTCCGGATCAGAGTCCATCGGTCCAAGATGCCGAGTTGCGGCATTTGTCGGAATTCCGAACCAGGGATTCTCCTCTCCGCGTCGCCACACGACCGCAGAAAAACGGGCCCCGGGCCGCGCTGCGCGCAATAGGTTTTCAAAGGCAGCAACGGGATTGGCGAAGAACATCACTCCCATCCGCGAGACAACGCGGTCGAACGAAGCAGGCGCGAAGGCATATGTCTGCGCGTCGGCAAGCACATAGTCGATGGGCGCGCTTTCCCCCCTTGCCGAAGTGGCCCGGGCGGTGTCGAGCAGGACATTAGAGATATCCACCCCGGTGACTTTGCCGCCGGATCTAGTCAACTCAGCCGCGCGCCGCGCCACCGACCCGCTGCCGCAGCCCACGTCCAGCACGCGCATCCCTGGCTCGATTGCAGCGCGGGCAAGAAGCGGGGCGGTCATCGGGGCGTGCAGTGTTTCGAGGTCCGCCTCGAAGGTGACCCACTTTTCTCCGAAACTGGAGTTCCAGAACTGCCGCTGCGCTGCGTTGGCTTCATCGCTCAAGGCAAGTCCTCCCTGTCAGACCTGCAGGTTCAACCTGTCGCTGTTAACCTGGCGACCAAAGTCAAACCCGCCTCGGCCCTTCGTAAATGCACGGATCCGGACAGTTGGATGATCCTTCATTCGATGCATATTTCCAAGTGGGCTTCTATCAGTCCGCTTAGGGCTGAAACCTGTCGGCCAGCCGATGGCCTCAGATCAAGCAGCCGGACCCGCCTCCGCCTTCTTCTCCCACTTCCCGCTTTCCTCCGACCAGTACTGCGCGACGAGCCCCGCCGCAGTCACGCTCCGCCACTGGGCGCGCGCAGCAGCGAGGGCGGCCTCGTTCGCGCCCTCGAACAGAAGCCAGACGCGCTCGACCTCGGCCACCTCGGCGGGCTCGACGGCCGCGCCGTCCACCAGCATCACCGCTTGCGCGCCGTTGGCCCTTCCGGGGCGGTCGGTCAGCAGCACCGGCTGGTCCGCATCATGCGGCCCGCCCCCGAGGCCATGCGGCAGGAAGTCTTCGGCCGGGCCGCGCCAAAGGTCCGCGTCAAGCCGCGCGAGGCCCGCCGCATCGGTGCCTCGCACGACCACGCGCCAGCCCTGCGCCAGCGCCCGGCCCAGGATCGTGCGCGCCGTCTCCTCCACCGGCGAACGGGTGATCTGATAGAACAGGACCGCGCCCATCAGCGCTCGAACATGTCGCGGATCATCCGGTCGAGGGTCATGACACCCCAGCCGGTCGCGCCTTTGGGGGCCAGCATCGTGTCGGTCTTGACGCTGGCGGTCCCTGCGATGTCGAGGTGGCACCACGGCACCCCCGGCTTCACGAAGCGCTGAAGGAAGCAGGCAGCGGTGATCGCCCCGCCCTCGCGTCCCGTCACGTTTCGCATGTCGGCGATGCGCGATTTCAAAAGCGCGTCATACGCATCGCCCATCGGCATCCGCCAGGCCCCCTCGCCCTCGGCTTTCGCGGCCTTGAGAAGGGCGTTGCAGAGCGCGTCGTCGTTGGAAAAGACGCCCGTGTTCTCGTGCCCCAGCGCCACCACCATCGCGCCCGTCAGCGTTGCAAGGTCGACCATGCCGGTGGGCTGGAACTGCTCCTGCGCGTACCAGAGCACATCGGCCAGCACGAGGCGGCCCTCGGCGTCGGTGTTGATGACCTCGATCGTGTCGCCCTTCATCGAGCGCACGACATCGCCCGGCCGCTGCGCGTTGCCGTCGGGCATGTTCTCGACAAGGCCAACGAGGCCCACGACATTGGCCTTGGACTTTCGCAGCGCCAGCGTCCGCATCAGGCCCGCGACAACCCCCGCGCCGCCCATGTCGCCGGTCATGTCCTCCATCCCGGCGGCGGGCTTGATCGAGATGCCGCCCGTGTCGAAGGTCACGCCCTTGCCGATCACGGCGAACGGCGCTGCCCCCTCGGCGCCGCCCTTCCACTGCATCACCACGACCTTCGAGGGGTTGACCGACCCCTGCCCCACCGCAAGCAGCGTCCGCATGCCCAGCCGCTCAAGCTCTTCCTCGTCGAGCACCTCTACCTCGACGCCGATCTCGCGCAGCGCCACAAGGCGGTCGGCAAAGACGGCGGGGGTCAGCACGTTGCCGGGCTCGTTCGTCAGGTCGCGGGTGAAGAACACGCCCTCGGCCACCGCGCGCCGTGCAGCCGCCGCCTCGGCTGCCGCCTCGGGCTGGGCCACCATCACCGTGACCGGACCGGGGCCGGGCTTATCGGCGGTGCGGTAAAGAGTGAACTCATAGGCGCGCAGCGTCAGGCCAAGCACGATCTCGGCGGCTTTGGGATGTGCCTCGGCCAGCACGAGCACGCCGCCCGGCCCCAAGCTGCGGCCGATCTCGGCCCCGGCCTTGCGGGCGGCTGCGACATCCGCGCCCCGGTCCAACTTGACGACCTGAAGAGCGTCCGCCGCCAGACCCGCGGGCCAGCCGATCTCGGCAGCCTCGCCCGGCTTCAGACGCTCCCATGCAGGCGAGGCGATCAGCCGATCCAGAGCGCCGCGCGTCAGGCGGTTCAGCCGCCGCGCGGCCGCGCCAAGGCCACCCGAACCCACGAGAACCACGATGCGCCCGGTTTGGGACGCCATCGCCTCGAGGTCGACCGCCTTGAACTCTGCCGTTACGGGACTGGTCATCGCTGCGCTCCTGCCATGTTAACCACCTGTTGCGGCGGAAGCCTACCGATACCCCCCGATCTTGGCCAGATAGCAGTTTTCCGCCCCGGGGAATTCCTCTACCGTCCCGATAGCGTCGTCGTGCAAGGGATCGCCTGCAAGTGTCGAAGTTCGATCGATATCTGCTATCGCAGCTTTTGTCGCTCTTCGGCTTCTTCTCGCTTGTGCTTGTCGCGGTCTACTGGGTGAACCGGGCGGTCGGGCTGTTCGACCAGCTGATCGGCGATGGCCAGTCGGCCCTCGTGTTCCTCGAGTTCACGGCGCTGACGCTGCCCAACGTGATCCGCCTCGTTCTGCCGATCGCGGCCTTCGCGGCGGCGATCTATGTCACCAACCGCCTGACGCAGGAAAGCGAGCTTGTGGTCATGCAGGCGACCGGCTTTTCGCCGTGGCGGCTCGCGCGGCCCGTCCTGTGGTTCGGGCTGATCGTGGCGCTGTTGACGGCGCTGCTTGCCAATGCCGTGGTCCCCGCAAGCCGCACGACCCTTGCCGCCCGCACGGCCGAGATCGAGGCGAACATCTCGGCCCGGCTCTTGCGCGAAGGCAGCTTCCTGCACCCGACGGCGGGCGTGACCTTCTACATCGCCGACATCGCGCCCAACGGCGAGATGCAGAACATCTTTCTGTCCGACGCGCGCGATCCGAAGCGCAGCGTAACCTACTCTGCCCCGCGCGCGGTTCTGGTGCGGTCCGAGGCCGGGCCGAAGCTTGTCATGCTCGACGGCATGGCGCAAACGCTCGACGCTGGCACCGGGCGGTTGCAGGCCACGCGCTTTGCCGACTTCACCTATGATCTGTCGGCCTTCTTCCAGCGCGAGGAGTTCGTGATGATCACCTCGTCCGAGATGTCCACGCGCGAACTGCTGGGCGCGACAGAGGCACAGGCGGCGGGGATGCGCGAGACGCGGGGCGTGCTGCTGCAAGAGGGTCACAGCCGCATTGCCGATCCGCTGCTTGGCCTTGCGGGCGCGCTGATCGGCTTCGCAAGTCTGCTGGTCGGCGCGTTCAGCCGGTTCGGCCTGTGGCGCCAGATCCTTGGCGCCGTCGTGCTGCTGGTCGGGGTGCAGATGGCGGCGAACGCGGCGGCCACCGCAGTTGTCCGCGACGCGGCGCTCTGGCCGCTGACATATGCCCCGCCGCTTCTGGGCCTCGGCATGGGTGCTGGCCTGTTGTGGCTGGCCGGAAAGCCCCGCGCCCTGCGCTGGAAGACTGCGCCACAAGACCTGACGGGGGCTGCAGCATGACCCTCGAGCGATATATCTCGGGTCGCTTCGCGCGCACCTTCCTTGTCGTGCTCGGTGTCTTCTTCGGCATGATGATGATGGTCGAGATGGTCGAGCAGATCGGGCGCTTCCCTGACCGTCCGGTCTCGACTGCACAGCTTGCGGGCCTTGCCGCGCTCCGGGTTCCGGCAAGCCTGTACCGAATCCTGCCGCTGGTCACGATCCTGTCTGCGATCGCGCTTTTCGTGGCGCTCGCCCGGACGAGCGAGCTGGTGGTGATCCGCGCCGCCGGCCGCTCGGCGCTTCGGCTTCTGGTGGGACCCGTCGCGGTGGCCTTCGCCATCGGCGTCTGTGCAGTCCTCGTTCTGAACCCCCTCGTCGCGGCAACCACGAAGCACTACGACGATCTTGTGCAGCGCTATTCGCAGGACGGCATCAACGTGCTTTCGATCAGCCCCGAGGGGCTCTGGCTTCGCCAGGGCGATGCCGGGCAACAGACCGTCATCCGCGCCGCGCGGGCGGATGAAGGCGGCACCCTGCTCGAGGATGTGACGTTCCTGCAGTTCGACGGTGCGGGCAACCCGCTTGCGCGGATCGAGGCGGACACGGCCGAACTCGCGCCCGGCGAGTGGCGCCTTTCAGGCGTCAAGCGCTGGCCGCTCGACACGGCGAACCCCGAGGCCGAGGCCATCACCGAGGCCGAAGCACGCCTGCCCTCGGACCTCACGCTCGACCGCATCCGCGACGGCTTCGGCGATCCGTCCGAGATCCCGATCTGGGATTTGCCCGCCTTCATCGCAAGCCTCGACTCCGCGGGCTTCTCTGCCGCGCGGCACAGGGTCTGGTTGCAGATGGAGATGGCCTTGCCGGTCCTCTTGTCGGGCATGGTGCTGCTGGCTGCGGGGTTCACCATGCGGCACGCCCGCTTCGGCGACACCGGCCCGCTTGTCCTTGGTGCAGTCCTGTCGGGCTTTGCGATCTTCTTTCTTCGCAACTTCGCGCAGGTGCTGGGCGAGACCGGGCAGATCCCCGTGCTTCTGGCCGCGTGGAGCCCCCCCGTCGCCTGCGTGCTGCTGGCCTTGGGCCTGCTGCTGCACATGGAGGATGGGTGATGCGCCGCCTCCTTCTGGCCCTTCTGGTTGTGCTGGTGCCCATGTCTACCACGGCACAGGACGCAGCGACGCTGATCGCCGACAGCGTGGCGATCCAGGCCGACAGCGTGCTGGTGGCCGAGGGCGGCGTCGAGGTGCTTTACCGTGGCCAGCGGCTTCAGGCGAGCCGTGTCACCTTCGACAGCAAGGCCGACCGGCTGGTGATCGACGGGCCGATCGTGCTGACCGATGCCGCAGGCACGCGTGTGCTCGCGCGGCAGGCGGACCTTTCGGCCGATCTCGAGGACGGCCTTCTGACCGGTGCGCGTCTGGTGCTGGGGCAGCAGTTGCAACTTGCGGCGGATGAACTCCAGCGGATCGGCGGACGATACACCGAGTTGGGGCGGACCGTCGCCTCGTCCTGCAGCGTCTGCGCGGCAAACCCGACACCGCTGTGGGAGATCCGTGCCCGTCGCGTGGTGCATGACGAGCAGGAACGGCAGATCTATTTCGAAGGGGCGCAGCTTCGGGTCGGCGGCCTGCCGGTCTTCTACCTGCCGCGCCTGCGGATGCCGGACCCCGGCCTCGAGCGCACGAGCGGGTTCCTGACGCCCAGCATCCGGTCGACCTCGCAACTCGGGACAGGGATCAACCTGCCCTACTTCCTCACCCTTGGCGACAGCCGCGACATCACCGTCACGCCCTATGTCTCGACCAGGCGCGGGCGGGCTCTTGCGCTGCGCTACCGCGAGGCCTTCGCGAACGGACGTGTGGAATTCAACGGTGCCATCGCCTCGGACGAAATCCTCGACGACAGCGGCACGCGGGGATATCTGTTCGGCACGGGTTCATTCACAATCGCGCCCAGCACTTCGTTGTTCTTCGGTCTCCAGACCGTCAGCGACAACGGCTATCTGCGCGACTACGGCATCTCGGATCAGGATACGTTGACAAGCTACGTCGGGGCACAGCGGGTGCGCCGCGACCAGTTTGGCCAGGCGCGCGTGACCTACTTTGAGTCGCTGCGGGACCTCGACGACAACTCGATCCTTCCCTCGACACTTGCCGACGCGCTCTGGATTCAACGCTTCACGCCGCCTCTGCTGGGCGGCGTCGGTGCGCTGCGCTATCAGGCGTCAGCCAGCAACCGCACCTCGCAGAGCGAGGCCGACAGCAACGGCGACGGCACGTCCGACGGGCGCGACGTGGTGGGAACGCTTGTACGGTTCGACTGGCGGCGCGACTGGATGCTGCCGGGCGGGGTCATCGGCTCGGCCGTCAGCCAGATGCAGGCGGATTTCACCGCCGTGCAGCAGGACCCGGCCTTCCCCAACGAGGTGTCGCGCCTGCACGGCAGTGCGGGGGTCGAATTCCGCTGGCCGCTGACGCGCACTGGGGCGGACGGCTCGACGCAGGTGCTCGAGCCGGTCGTGCAGCTTGTCGCCTCGGGGGACAGCATCGAGGATGTGCCGAACGAGGACAGCCTGCGGGTCGAATTCGACGAGGGCAACCTCTTCTCGCTGAACCGCTTTCCGGGCACCGATGCGGTCGAGTTGGGCAACCGCGCGGCGGTCGGCCTGTCCTGGACGCGCTTCGGGTTGGACGGCTCGACCGTTGCGCTGTCGTTCGGCAAGGTTCTGCGGGCCGACGATCTTGAGCAGTTCGCGGCCTCGAGCGGGCTGGATGGCACGCGCTCGGATTGGCTTGTCGGCATGCGGATCGCCGCGCTGGACGGCCTGAGCCTGACGCAGCGCCTGCTGCTGGACGACGATCTGGAAGCGACCACGGCCGAAGCGCGGCTGACCTGGGCGCTTGAGGATCTGTCGGTGACGTCGGGCTATTACTGGTCGATCGCGGACGCAGCCGCGAACCGGCCCGACGAAATCTCGGAACTGACGCTTGCGGGCGACTGGCGGATCGACGACCGTTGGTCAAGCCGCGTCGGGCTGCGCCACGATTTCGTGGCCGACCGCGCCTCGCGCGCGAGTGTCGGCCTTGTCTATCGCAACGAGTGCCTGCTGGTCGATCTTTCTCTCTCGCGTTGGTTTGCCGACTCCACTAGTGTAGAGCCGACGACCGAATTCGGCCTTGCCGTTGACCTTCTGGGGTTCGGCGGCGGCGCCACGCCCGGCCCGGCACGCCGTTGCCGTAGCTAGGTGGCCTTCACCTGCCGCGCCGGGGCCTGCCCTTCGCCCCGTCCGGCCCGATCACGAGACCGGATTTCCAGTCCGGCACGACCCGAGCAGAACGGACCGAGCATGCGCCTTCTTACCCTGACCGTCACGATCCTCGGCCTGCTGGCCACGGCGGCGACCGCCCAGGTGTCGGACAACCCCTTCGCCCCGCGGATCATCGTCAACGATGCCATCGTCAGCAACTTCGAGGTCGAGCAGCGCATCCTGTTCCTGCGCGCCGTCAATTCCGGCGGCGACGTCGAGCGCGAGGCGCTGACCGAGCTGGTGAATGACCGCCTGCGCGTGCAGGCAGCCGAGCGCAACGGGATCAAACTGACCGAGGAAGGGCTTCAGGAAGGGCTTACCGAATTCGCCTCGCGCGCCAACCTTACGTCCGAGCAGTTCATCGCCGAACTGGCGCAGCTTGGGGTCGAGGCCGAGACGTTCCGCGATTTCGTGCGCGCTGGTGCGCTGTGGCGCGAGGTCATCCGTGCCCGCTTCCTGCCCACGGTCGTCGTCACCGATGGAGACATCGACCGCGCCCTCGCGGTCACGACCCGTCGCGGCGGCATCCGCGTTCGTCTGGCCGAGTTGGTCCTGCCGGCGCCCGAGGGCCAGGAGGCCGACGCTCTGGCGCAGGCCGAGGAATTGCGCGCGTCGCTGTCGGGAGAGGCGGAGTTTTCCGAGGCCGCGCGCCAGTTCTCGGCCTCGCCCAGTGCCGAACAGGGCGGTGACATCGACTGGCTTGCCCTTGAAAACCTGCCGCCGCAGATCCGTGCGCTGGTCCTGCAACTTCGCCCCGGAGAGGTTTCGGTCCCCGTGCCGCTACCGAACGCCGTCGCGCTGTTCCAGCTGCGCGGGCTTGAGGATACCGGCCTGCCCGCGACCCAGTCCGTCGCGGTCGATTACATGCAGGTGGTCCTGCCGGCCGGGGCCGGTGCCGAGGTGGCGCGCCTGAAGGCGGGTGCGGATCGTTGCGACGATCTGTGGAAACTGGCGCAGAACCTGCCGCCCGAGCAGGTGGTCCGCACCGAACAGGCCGCAGGTACCGTGCCGTCCGACATCGCGCTGCGCCTTGCCACGCTCGATCCCGGCGAAACCACGGTCCTTGCGCGCAGCAGCGGCAGCCAGGTGTTCCTCATGCTCTGCTCGCGCGACATCGTGCCCGAGGGCGAGCCGCCCAGCCGCGACGCCATCCGGGGACAACTGCTGAACCAGCGCCTCGCCGCCATCGCCGAGGGCTACCTCTCGGAATTGCGCGCCGCCGCGATCATCCGCGAGCCGTGACGGCGTCGCATCCGCCCGTCGCACTAAGCTGCGGCGAACCTGCGGGGATCGGCCCCGAACTGGCGCCCCGCGCGAGGCTTGCCCTGGGCGACGCCGTGCCATTCTTCTGGATCGGCGATGCCGGGCACTTGCCAGCCGGCACCCGCATTGCGCGCATCAACCATCCGGCCGAAGCGCTGGCTGTGCCACCCGACCACCTTGCGGTGCTGCACCGGTCCTTTGGCCCGCCTGCCCGCCCTGGCCAGCCTGACCCCGCGCATGCAGCCCATGTGATTGCGGCCATCGCCGAGGGTGTGCAGCTGGTGCGCGAGGGCCTCGCCTCGGCGCTTTGTACCGCGCCCATCAACAAAAAGGCGCTGAAGGACGGCGCGGGCTTCGCCTTTCCCGGTCATACCGAGTATCTGGCCGCCCTGTCCGGCACCGACCGGGTGGTGATGATGCTGGCCTGCCCGGACCTGCGCGTGGTGCCGGCGACGATCCACATCCCGCTTGCGGACGTGCCCGCAGCGCTGACGGCCGATTTGCTTGAAGAGACGATCCGCATCACCCATGCCGGGCTGGTGCAAGACTTCGGCCTTGCCGCGCCCCGGATCGCCGTCGCGGGGCTGAATCCGCATGCCGGCGAAGGTGGCGCGATGGGGCGCGAGGAGATCGAGGTCATCCTGCCGGTGCTGCGCCGGTTGCAGGCCGAGGGCATGGACCTGAGCGGGCCGCATCCCGCCGACACGATGTTCCACGCCGCCGCCCGCGCTCGCTACGACGCGGCCATCGCGATGTATCACGACCAGGCGCTGGTGCCGATCAAGACCATCGACTTCGCGGGCGGCGTGAACCTGACGCTGGGGCTGCCCTTCGTGCGGACCTCGCCCGACCACGGCACGGCGTTCGACATCGCGGGGCGGGGCATAGCAGACCCGACGAGCCTGATCGTCGCGCTGCGGATGGCGCAGGCGATGGGTGTTGCGCGAGCCCGGACCGAAGAAGCGGGGGGTTTCACACCCCCCGCACCCCCCGTGGGGTATTTGCGCCGAAGCGAAGCCTGATGCCAGCAATCGACGGACTGCCGCCGCTGCGCGAGGTGATCGCGGCGCATGGGCTGGTGGCGCGAAAACAGCTTGGGCAGAACTTCATCCTCGATCTGAACCTGACGGCGCGGATCGCGCGGGCGGCGGGCGATCTTTCGGGATCGGACGTGCTCGAGGTCGGGCCGGGGCCGGGCGGCCTGACGCGCGGGCTGCTGGCCGAGGGCGCGCGCCGGGTGCTGGCGGTCGAGAAGGACACGCGCTGCCTGCCCGCCCTGGCCGAGATCGCAGCGCACTATCCCGGGCGGCTCGACGTGGTGGAGGGCGACGCGCTGACGTTGGACCTGCGCGCACGGCTGACGCCGCCGGTGCGGGTTGTGGCGAACCTGCCCTACAACATCGGGACCGAACTTCTTGTGCGGTGGCTGACCCCGGAAGCCTGGCCGCCCTTCTGGGACAGCCTGACGCTTATGTTCCAGCGCGAGGTGGCCGAGCGTATCGTCGCGCGGCCCGGCGACGACGCCTATGGCAGGCTGGCGCTGTTGGCCCAGTGGCGTGCCGACCCCAGGATCGTGCTGACCCTGCCGCCCGAAGCCTTCGTACCCGCCCCGAAGGTGCATTCGGCGGTCGTCCACCTGACCCGGTTGGACGCCCCGCGCTTTCCAGCGAACGAGCGCACCTTGCAGCGCGTGACCGCAACCGCGTTCAACCAGCGGCGCAAGATGCTCCGCTCAAGCCTGAAGGGCCTTGCCCCCGACATCGAGGCGCATCTTCTGCGCGCCGGGATCGCGCCGACCGCGAGGGCCGAAGAGATCTCGCTGGAGCGGTTCTGCGCGCTCGCCCGCTCGGTCGACGGTCAGTCCTGATCCGCAGCGTCGGGCTTCGCGCCTTCGGCGGCCACCTTGGGCTTGCGCGGCGCACGGGCACGGCGGGGTGCCGCCTCGGACCGCTCGGCGGCAGGGGCTGCCTGCTGCGGCGCTTCTGCTGCGGGAGGTGCGGGGCGCGACTCTGACTGCGGCTCGGACGGTTGGTCGGCCCGTCCCACGTCGCGCGGCTCGGGGCGGGGCTGGTCGCCGCGCGGCTTGCGGTCGTCGCGCCGATCGGGGCGCCGATCCTGCCCCTCGGGGCGCGGCGCGCGGTCGCGCTGCGGCTGGCTTTCGGGCGTCTCGACAAGCGCACTTTCGTCGAGCGTGTCGATGAAGTCCATCATGCCGCCTGGGCGGGCCGGCACGTCGGAAGGCTCGTCGCGCGGATCGGTGCGACGGTCCTGGCGCTGGTCGCGGTTCGCGTCGCCGCGGTCGTCACGCTGGGGGCGATCCCGGTTGTAGGGTCCGTTTCCGCCCTGCTGGCCCTGAGGCTGCGCTTGGGGCTGGCCTGCGTGCCCGCCGCCGTTGCCATTTCCATTGCTGCCGTTGCCGGCATAGGTCCCGCCGCCATTGCCGCCATGAGACTGCTGACGCTGATCCTGCTCGGCGGCAAGCTCTCGCTGCGCCTCGGCCAGCATCCGGGTATAGTGCTCGGCATGCTGAAGGAAGTTCTCGGCCGAGACGCGATCGTTCGAAAGCTGCGCGTCACGCGCATGGATCGCGTACTTCTCGATGATCTGCTGCGGGGTGCCGCGCACCTTGCCCTCGGGGCCCGAACTTTCGAACACACGGTTGATGATGTTGCCGATCGACCGGGGGCGGTTCGACTTGGACCGCGAGCGTGATTTGGATGATCTCATGTTTTCCGTAGTTCCGGACTGGGTCTGTCGGTGCCCGGCGGCCCTGGCCCTGCCCGGTCCCTTACGGAACGAGGCGCGGCGCGAAACAGGCTGACGAGAGGGATGCACAACGGGCAGAGCGGCCCGGAACCAGCACCCCATGTGTGCGACTAATCACGCGAACCGCAGGCATGCAAGGGGGAAACGACGCGGGCACGGACAGCAATATGGTGAATTCAGCGAAATCCGCCCTGCCCCGCCTCGCGCCGCGCCGCGACGATCCGGTCGCGCCCGTCGAGATCGGTCAGCACGCGAGGCTCGACCAGCCCGGCCCCGGCAAGGATCGCCATGACAGCCGCACCTTGCGCCGGTCCGATCTCGAGCAGCAGGCGGCCGCCCGGCGTCAGGTGGTCCATCATACCCGCCGCGATGGCGCGGTAGGCCCCAAGGCCGTCGCCCCCCGGCGTCAGGGCAAGATGTGGCTCCCAGTCGCGCACCTCGGGGGCGAGGCCCGACATCTCGTCTGCTGCGATGTAGGGTGGGTTCGAGACGATCAGGTCGAACCTGCCCGAAACGCCGGAGAACCAGTCTGACAGCAGGAATGCAGCGCGCGCGGCCACACCCGCCATTTTCGCGTTGTCCTGCGCGACCGCCAGGGCTGCGGGCGAGACATCGGTGCCGGTGCCGGTCGCCGCAGGCCGCTCGGCCAGAAGCGACACAAGGATTACGCCCGAGCCGGTTCCAAGGTCGAGCACCCGCGCGAAGGGCTCGGTCAGCGCCTCGGCGACAAGAGTTTCCGTGTCGGGGCGCGGGTCGAGCACGTCAGGCGTCACGCGGAATCGGTGCTTCCAGAAGTCGCGCCAGCCCCGGATCTGGCTTACGGGTTGGCGTGCGAGGCGGGCGGCGAGGGCCGCCTCGAAGCGCAGGGCGACGTCGGGGGCAAGTTGCGTGCCGGGATCGGGCCGGCCGCCTGCGGCATGATCCAGAAGCGCGCGCGCATCTGCTGCCGCGTCCGGCACCCCGGCGGCCGCCAGCCGCAGGCGCGCCTCGGCCAGCGCCTCGGCGGCCGTCACGCCTCCATCTCGGCGAGTTTCGCCGCCTGGTCATGGGCCACGAGCGCGTCGATCACCTCGCCGAGGTCGCCCGCCATGACCTGCGGCAGCGCATAGAGCGTCAGGTTGATGCGATGGTCGGTGAGGCGCCCTTGCGGGAAGTTGTAGGTGCGGATGCGCTCACTCCGGTCGCCCGAACCGACCTGGGCGCGCCGGTCGGACGCGCGGGCGTCGTCGATGCGTGCGCGTTCGAGGTCAAAGAGCCGCGCGCGCAGAACCTGCATCGCGATCTCACGGTTGCGGTGCTGCGATTTCTGGGCGCTGGTGACGATGATGCCGGTCGGAAGGTGGGTGATCCGCACCGCCGAGTCGGTGGTGTTGACGTGCTGTCCGCCTGCTCCGCTCGCGCGCATCGTGTCGATGCGAATGTCCGAGGCCGGGATATCCACATCAACCTCCTCGGCCTCGGGCAGGACGGCCACGGTCGCGGCCGAAGTGTGGATGCGGCCCTGCGCTTCGGTCGCTGGCACCCGCTGTACGCGGTGAACGCCGCTTTCGTATTTCAGGCGGGCAAACACGCCCTCGCCCTGCACATGCGCCACCACCTCGCGGATGCCGCCGAGGTCGCTTTCCTGCATCTCGAGGATGTCGAAGCGCCAGCCCTGCGCCTCGGCATGGCGCTGGTACATCCGCAAAAGGTCGGCGGCGAAAAGCGCTGCCTCGTCGCCGCCGGTGCCGGGCCGGATCTCGAGGATCGCAGGGCGGGCGTCGGCGGCATCCTTGGGCAGGAGTGCGAGGCGCAGCGCCTGTTCCATCGCAGCGATATGCGCCCGAAGGCTGGGGATCTCATCCTCGGCCAAGGCGCGCATCTCGGGGTCTGTCAGCATCGCCTCGGCCTCAGCCAGATCGGTGCGAGCGCGGGTGTAGGCCTCGATCTCGGCCACGACGGGCTTCAGATCGGTGTATTCGCGGCTGAGGATCGCGGCCTCGGCATGGGCCACGCCCGAGGCGAGCTTCGCCTCGAGGAAGGCGAAGCGCCGAGCAATCTGGTCGAGTTTCTCGAGCGGCAGCATGCGGCGCGGTGTGGCCGAAGCCACAGCCCCGGTCAAGCGGTCAGCGGGCGGCCCCGAGCGCTGCGCGCCACCCCTCGACACGCGCGCGGTTCACGCCAAGGTCGCTGCGCCCGAAGCGCGCGCGGGAGTAGACCGCGACCTCGGCCCCCTCGCCCGCCGGCGTGATCCGCACCGAGGCGATGTCGGGAAAGCCCCAGAGGGCCGAGCGCGTGACATAGGTCGCCCAGTCGTCGCCCCCGGCAAGGAGGGTCGTGCGCGGGGTGCCAAGGATCACCTCGGCCACCCGCGCCGCTGCGACGGTGGGGTCGAGGTCGACCCGCAGTGGCGGTGCGTCGCCTTCGGGTGCCGCGAGCCAGCCGTTCGTCGAACCGCGCGCGGTGACGGTCAGCGGATCGACATGGAGCGTTCCGGCATCGAGGGGGGCCAGCCTGACCCAGGCCCCCGCCGCCACGAGACCCAGGATCGCCGCCGTGCCGAGCAGGCGCAGCACCCTCATCGCGCGGCATTCGCGGCGGCATAGAGCGCGATGAGCTCGTAGGCCACATGCGCGCCCGCGACGGCGGTGATGCCGGTGGGATCGTAGGGGGGCGAGACCTCGACCACATCGCCGCCGACAAGGTTGATGCCCGCAAGGTCGCGCAGCATCGCTGCGGCCTGCCACGAGTGCAGACCGCCCCAGACCGGCGTTCCAGTGCCGGGGGCATAGGCCGGATCGAGCGCGTCGATGTCGAAGGTGACGTAGGTGGGCCCCTGCCCCACGATCCGCCGCGCCTTCGCCACGACCGCCGCGGTCCCGGTCTCGTGGACCTCGCGCGCGTCGATCATGTGGATGCCGAGGTAATCCTCGGTCGTCGTGCGGATGCCGATCTGCACCGAGCGTGCCGGATCGACGTAGCCCTGCTTCACGGCCTTGTACATCATCGTGCCATGGTCGATCCGGGTCATGTCATCGTCGGGCCAAAGGTCGGAATGGGCGTCGAAATGGATGACCCCCAGCGGTCCGAACCTTTCGGCATAGGCACGCAGGATCGGCAGGGTGATGAAGTGGTCGCCCCCCAGCACGATGCTGCCCGCCCCGGCGCCAAGGATCGTTCGGATATGCGCGGTCAGCGCCTCGGGGAAATCCGCAACCTTGGCATAGTCGAAGGCGAGGTCGCCGTAGTCGACGATCGACAGCTCCTCCAGCGGGTTCGTCCCCCAGCCATGCGGCGGATCATAGGGCTGAAGCGTGCTCGCCTCGCGGATCGCACGCGGCCCGAAGCGCGTGCCGGGGCGGTGCGTCACTGCCTGGTCGAAGGGCACGCCGGTGACGGCGAGGTCCACGCCGGTCAGGTCTTTGGTGTAGCTGCGCCGCAGAAAGCTTGTCGCGCCGCCGAACGCGTTCTCGAACGCATAGCCGCGATGACTGTCGCGGGTGAAGGCGGTGTCGACCTGGGTTTTTGCGTCTTCTAGGGCCATGGGATGTTTCCCGGACAAGAGGCGCGTCGTTCGAAGCCGGAGACGTCGCGGATCCGGGTGGCGCAGCAATTGCGAAGCGGGGGGCGGGTGTCAAGCGAGAGGGCATCAGTCTCACCGGACGATCCGCTCGGCGAACCAGCGTTCGAGGCGCACGAATTCGGTCTCGCCCGCCGCGACCGAGACGACCAGATCGTCGATCCGCTCGTCGTCCGGGATGGCGAGCGCATGACTGCCTCGGTCGACCAGCAGCGTGACCAACAGCCATGCTGTTCGCTTGTTGCCGTCTACGAACCCATGGTTTCCGACCATGCTGTGCAACAGGGCTGCGGCCTTGCTTGCAAGTGCAGGGTGATAGCCGGAGTAAGGCCGCGCCAAGGCGGATGCGATTAGATGAAGGCTGATGACGCCGCCGCGACCGCCGAACGCTAAAGCTTCGTCATGCGCCGAAAGCGCATCTGCCAAAGTTACCCGGTAATGCCGCTTACCGATCGGCGAGACGCCGGAGAGCGTCGACGTGGCGCGACGATGCATCCTTGAGGCTGGCGACCGACTTCGGTGAAGCCCGCGAAACGGACTCTGGGGTGATTACGGCGATGAAGCGTCCCGATGCTGCATCCCGCTTGATCCATCCGCCCTTTACAGACGTCGTTTCGGATTGCGGCCTCATGGTCGACCTCCCATCCCTCCCGAACAAAATGACCTCGCATGCCGAACTTCTCAAGTCCCCTCCGCGCCCCATCACCTCGGCCCGAACAACTCCGGCCGGGCCACGATGATCGGCTCGAGCACCGTCAGAAGCTGGCCGAGGTGGTGCTTGGTCGCGGCGCGGGCCGCTTGCGGATCGCGCGCCTCGAGGGCTGCGATGATCGTCTGGTGCTCGGCCAGCGTCGCCTGCACGCGTCCCGGCTCGGGCAGGATCAACTGACGTGCGCGGTTCACATGCACCCAGGCGGTGCTGGCGAGCGAGCCCAGACGACGAAAGCCGGTGAAGGACAGGATCAGCTCGTGCATGTCGCTGTCGGTCCGGTAGAAGCCACCGAAGTCGCCGTCCGCCAGAAGCGCCTCCTGCAGGCGCAGGTTGCGGCGCAACAGGATCAGTTGTTCGGCGGTGATCGTGCCCGCCACCCGCTCGACCGCCGCAAGCTCCAGCGCCTCGCGCAGGAAGGTGCCCTCGCGGATCTCCTCCATCGAGAAGCGGGCGACGAAGGTGCCTGACTGCGGCACGACATCGACAAGCCCTTCGGCGGCCAGCCGGGCCACCGCCTCGCCCACCGGGCTGCGCGAGACGCCGAGCGCCTCGCAGATCTCGGGCTTTCGCAGCGCTTCGCCGGGCCGGTAGCCAAGCGACAGGATCGCGTCCTTCAGCGACAGATAGACCCGCTGCGCCAGCGACCCTGCATAGGCATCGAGGGGCCTAAGCCGCACCGGGGCGGCCTTTGCCTCTTGCAGCGGTCGGTCCATCCCGGATAGCATACTAACATGTTAGCGACGGACCCGGCGCAGTCAAGCGCCGGGCGGCCTGAAAGGTTGCCCATGTCCCCTGTCCCGCCCGAAGTGATCCGCCTGCACCCGCAGGACAATGTCGTCGTGACCCTTGCCGACATCGGCTCGGGCGAGGTCGTGCCCGGCGTTGCGGCCCCGCTGGCGGGGCCGGTCGCGCGCGGCCACAAGATCGCGGCGGTCGGCATCGCCGAAGGGGCGAATGTGCTGCGCTACGGGCAGATCATCGGCGTGGCGACCCGGCCCATCGCGGCGGGCGAGCATGTCCACACCCACAACATCGGCATGGGCGCACACGAGCAGGACTATGCCTTTGCGACCGAAGCGCGGGCGCTGCAATTGCCTGTCGAGGCGCGCAGCTTCATGGGCTACCACCGGGCCGATGGCGGCGTCGGCACGCGCAACTACCTTGGCATCCTGACATCGGTGAACTGCTCGGGCTCGGTCGCGCGCTTCATCGCCGAAGCGGCCGAGCGGTCGGGCCTGATGAACGACTTTCCCGGCGTCGACGGCGTGGTGCCGATCGTGCACGGCACCGGCTGCGGCATGTCAGGGAACGACGAGGGCTACGAGACGCTGTTCCGCACGCTGGCGGGCTATGCCCGCAACCCCAATTTCGCGGGCATCCTGCTCGTCGGTCTCGGCTGCGAGGTGTTGCAGATCCCCGACCTCGTGGGGCGCGCGCGGCTGCGCGAGGATGGCAACTTCCGCTACATGACGATCCAGCAGACCGGCGGCACCCGCCGCACGGTCGAGCGCGGCGTGGCCCTTCTGCGCGAGATGGCGGTCGAAGCGGGCCGGGCCGTGCGGGCGCCGGCGGGGCTGGAACACCTGATGGTCGGGATGCAATGCGGCGGATCGGACGGCTATTCGGGCATCACCGCGAACCCCGCACTCGGCCATGCGAGCGACCTTCTGGTGGCACACGGCGGCACCACCATCCTGTCCGAGACGCCCGAGATCTACGGCGCGGAACATCTTCTGACCCGGCGCGCTGTAACGCGCGAGGTCGGGGAGAAGATCGTGGAACGCATCCGCTGGTGGGAGGCCTACACCGCGCGCAACGGCGGCGAGATGGACAACAATCCGTCCCCCGGCAACAAGAAGGGCGGCCTCACGACCATCCTCGAGAAATCGCTGGGGGCTGTGGCCAAGGGCGGCACCGCCCCCCTGACGCAGGTCTACAAGTTCGCCGAACCCGTGACCGAGCGGGGCTTCGTCTACATGGACAGCCCCGGCTACGATCCCTGCTCGGTCACCGGGCAGATCGCGTCGGGCGCGAACCTGATCGTGTTCACCACCGGGCGCGGATCGGTGTCGGGCTACAAGCCCACCCCCTGCATCAAGCTTGCGACCAATTCCGAGATGTATGCCCGCATGTCCGAGGACATGGACATCAACTGCGGCGACATCATCAGTGAGGGCGTATCGCTCGAGGCGAAGGGGCGCGAGATCTTCGAGCTGTTCCTGCGCGTGGCTTCGGGCGAAGAGACGAAATCGGAACAGCTGGGGTTCGGCGGAGCCGAGTTCGTGCCCTGGCAAATGGGCGCGGTGATGTGATGCGACTTCAGGGCAAGACGGCCTTCTGCACGGCCTCGGGTGCAGGGATCGGGCGCGCAACGGTCGAGGCCTTCGTGGCCGAGGGCGCGCGCGTGATCGCGACCGACATCTCGGCCGTGGCGCTGCGCGGTCTGCCCGACGGGGTCGAGACCCATTCGCTTGACGTGACGGACGGCGCTGCGGTGCTGGCACTGGCGGCCGAGGTCGGCGCGCCGGACATCCTGTTTAACTGCGCGGGCTACGTCCATTCCGGCACGATCCTTGAGTGCGACGAGGCGGCGTTCGACTTTTCCGTGAACCTGAACTTAAAGGGCCTCTACCGCGTCACGCGCGCCTTCCTTCCCGCCATGCTCGAGAATGGCGGCGGGGCAATCGTGAACATCGCCTCGGTCGCAGGCTCGATCATCGCGGCCCCGAACCGCTTCGTCTACGGTGCGACCAAGGCCGCCGTGATCGGCATCACCAAGTCGGTCGCCGCCGACTACATCGGTCAGGGCATCCGCTGCAACGCGATCTGCCCTGCCACGGTCGAAAGCCCCTCGCTGCAGGGCCGGATGGAGGCCACGGGCGATGCCGAGGCGGCGCGCCGCGCCTTCGTCGCGCGCCAGCCGATGGGCCGCATCGGACGACCCGACGAGATTGCGGCGCTTGCGGTCTATCTGGCAAGCGACGAGAGTGCGTTCATGACCGGCCAGGCCATCGCCATCGACGGCGGCTGGACCAATATCTGAGGATTTGCATGAGACTTCTTCGCTATGGCCCTGTAGGGGCTGAGAAACCGGGCATTCTGGATGCGCGTGGACACCTGCGCGACCTGTCGGCCCATGTCGACGACATCGCCGGTGTCGTGCTGACGCCCGAGGGGCTGGATCATCTGCGCCAGATCAATCCCGAAAGCCTGCCGGTGGTGACCGGCAATCCCCGGATCGGCCCCTGCGTGGGCCGGATCGGCAAGTTCATCTGCGTCGGGCTCAACTATGCCGACCACGCCGCCGAGTCGGGCCTTGCGGTGCCGCCCGAGCCGGTGCTTTTCATGAAGGCCACCTCGGCCGTCTGCGGTCCCAATGACGAAGTCATCATTCCCAAGGGATCGGTCAAGACGGACTGGGAGGTCGAGCTTGGCGTCGTGATCGGCAAGGCCGCGTCCTATGTCGACGAGGCCGATGCCATGTCCCACGTGGCAGGCTACTGCGTCATCAACGACGTCTCGGAGCGCGCCTTCCAGACCGAGCGGGCGGGCCAGTGGACCAAGGGCAAGTCGGCCGACACCTTCGGGCCGACCGGCCCCTGGCTTGTCACCGCCGACGAGGTGTCCGATCCGCAGAATCTGTCGATGTGGCTCGAGGTGGACGGCCACCGCTGGCAGAACGGCAGCACCCGGACGATGGTCTACGGTGTGCGGCACCTTGTGCATTACATCAGCCAGTTCATGTCCTTGCAGCCCGGCGACATCATCTCGACTGGCACGCCCCCGGGGGTTGGCATGGGCGTCAAGCCCGAGCCGGTCTACCTGCGCCCCGGCCAGGTCATCACCCTTGGCATCGACGGGCTGGGCGAGCAGCGGCAGGTCACGCGGGCTTACGCGGAAATGTGAAAGGTGCTGCGGCTTGGGCCGGGCTATAGCGGTGGCAACACCGTGAAGGAGCCTTGCCCATGTCGTCCGTCCTCAGCCGACGCAGCCTGATTGCCGCAACGGCAGCCCTTCTCCCCCTGCGGCTCTCGGCGGCGACCGACCGCTGGGCGGCGACGCGCACCGCCGCGGGCGGCCTTGACCAGCTCCGCGCCCTCGTCATCTCGCAGGACGGCGAGGTCGTGCTGGCCGAGGCCTTCCGCGGCCCCGCAGTGGACCGCGCGGTCAACGTCAAATCCGTCTCGAAAACCATCGTCGCAGCCGTCACCGGGGCGGCCATCGACCGGGGCGTCGTTCCCGCGATCACCGCGACGCTGGCAGAGACGGCCCCCGACCTCATCCCCGAGGGGGCCGATCCGCGTGTGGGACGGCTGACGCTCGAGAACCTCGTGACGATGCAGGCGGGGCTCGAGCGCACCTCGGGCAGCGGCTATGGCGGCTGGGTGTCGAGCCGCAACTGGGTGGCGAACGCGCTGTCGCGCCCCTTCGTTGCAGAACCCGGCGGGCAGATGCTCTATTCCACGGGCAGCTTTCATGTGCTGGGAGCGGCCTTGGCCGAAGCCTCGGGCGACAGCCTGCTTGCCATGACGCGCGACTGGATCGGCGATCCGCTTGGGATCGAGATTCCGGCCTGGACCCGCGATCCGCAGGGCTTCTACCTCGGCGGCAACGAGATGGCGCTCTCGCCGCTGGCCATGGTCCGGTTCGGCGAGATGGTGCGGACGGGCGGGCTGTCGGGCGAGACGCGGGTGCTGAGCGAGGGTTGGGTCGCAGCCTCGCTTGAGCCGCGCACGCGCTCGGCCTTCTCGGGGCTGGACTACGGCTACGGCTGGTTCCTGGGCGAAGCAGGCGGGCAAAGGATCGCCCTCGCCCGCGGCTATGGCGGCCAGATCATCGCGATCCTTCCCGACCTGCGCCTGACGGTCGCGATCACATCGGACCCGACCCTGCCCGCGCGCAGCGAGGGGTATTTCGGGACGCTGATGTCGCTGATGGGGACCGAGATCGTTTCCGACGCACTTGCCTGAGACGATAGGAAACATGGCGCGCTGCGGCGGGCGATGATGAGAACTACGTTTACGCCATAGCACTATGTTGCCGAGGTGGGCCGTGGCCGATAGTGATGAGTGCTACGTTTTCGCCATAGCACTATGAACATGTTTCCATTTCTAGCTCACCCGTTCGACGTCACCTGACGTACTGCGGCCCGTTGTGCCTAGCTCAAGCAGGCGATGCGAGGAGTGCAACCAATCAGCTGTCGCAGAAATTGCAGCGGTGGCATCACGTCGAAGGCTGCACTCCCAAACAACGGCCACGCGCCAGCCCTGCTCTATCAGTCGCTGCTGGTTTCTCGCATCGCGCGCGACGTTTGCCGCGAATTTCGACAGCTAGAACTCCTCCCGCGACTTCGGAAGGGTCGCGTAACGACAACTCTCGTGTCGATGCCAGAAGCATCCATGAACGAAGATGGCGGCATTGTACTTTCGGAGGCAGAGATCAGGACGGCCCGGAAGTCCGGCAACATGAAGGCGAAAGCGGAAACCATGGCCGTGAAGGCCACGCCGAAGCAGCACTTCAGGCCGCGTATTCTTGCCCTTGATCCCGGCCATCATCCTTGACCGCGTGGCCTGATCGACAACATCCATCATTGGACGCCTTCACTTGTTCCGGACAACCTGAGATGACTTGGGGCAAACACGAACACGGACATCGTTTACACCCATGCGTCGCCCGATTGCCATATTCGACCTGTTTTCCGGCCCGGGGGGCCTGGGCGAAGGGTTTTCCGCCATCCGCGATCGAGCGGGCATGCGGCGATACCAGATCGACACTTCGATCGAAAAGGAATCTTCCGCACACAGGACCTTGCGCGTGCGGGCCTTCCTTCGGCGGTTTAGGGTATTCCCACCAGAATACTACACCTGGGTTGCCGGAAAGACTGCCGAACCCGACTGGCAGAAGATATATCCGTTGGAATGGGAAGCGGCCGAAAACGAAGCCCTTTGCCTCGAGTTGGGCACGCCGGAAGCGTCCCCGACAATTGACCACCGCATCAGGGCGATCCGCGCCGAACATGGTGGCCGGACGCTGCTTATCGGAGGTCCGCCGTGCCAGGCCTATTCACTCGTCGGGCGTGCCAGAAATCTCGGGAAAGCAGGTTACGAGGCTGATCTCGATCATCGAAACTTCCTCTACGACGAGTACGTCAAGGTACTGACCGCGCTCGCCCCGGCCGCTTTCGTGATGGAAAACGTCAAGGGTATTCTGTCGGCGACTGGCAAAGGTACCGTCATCTTTACCCAGGTCCTGGCTGACCTGCGTGCCGCCGGTGGAGCGGGCAACTACGAACTGTTTGCGCTGTCTGCGGCAACTCCGCAGCTTCCGGGATCACCGCCCCGACCACAGGATTTCATCGTCCGGGCGGAGCAGCACGGCGTTCCGCAGGCCCGCCACCGGGTGATCATAGTCGGCTTGCGGCGGGATGTCGTGGATCGCCTGCCCGACCACCTGTTTCCCCGGCTTGAACGGCGCGACGAACATGTCGCCCTCGACAAGGTCATCGGGGCCATGCCGCGCATGCGCAGCGGCTTGAGCAAGGCCGATGACGCGTCAGCCTGGAAAGCGGCAATCGGAGAGTCGCTGGCCCTGGTTGAAGCATCGCTGGATGGGTTGCCGCCCCGTCGAAAATCGGCGATCCGGGAAGAGCTGCGGGGAGTGAAACGGGAATACGAAGCACTGGCCACGCATGGGCGGACGGGCTTTGGCGGTGCCGCCCTACCAAACGATTGCCCCGCAGACCTTGCGCTGTGGCTTCGCGACCCGCACCTGATCCACCTGCCGCAGAACGACACGCGGGGACACATGCCCTCCGATCTTGCCCGCTATCTGTTTGCCGCCTGCTATGGCCTTGTCTTCGGCGTCAGCCCCAAGGCCCCGGATTTTCCGGAAGCCCTGGCGCCCAATCACCGCAACTGGGAAAGCGGCAAATTCAATGATCGCTTCCGGGTTCAGCTTGCCGACCGCCCGTCGTCGACGATCACCAGCCATATTGCCAAGGACGGGCACTCTTTCATCCACCCTGACCCGTCCCAGTGCCGCAGCCTGACCGTCCGCGAGGCCGCGAGGCTGCAAACATTTCCCGACAACTACACGTTTCTGGGAAACCGTACCGAGCAGTATGTCCAGATGGGGAATGCGGTGCCGCCCTTTGACATGCTCCCAAAGCCAAGGCAGACAGTTAACCGAAAGATGCTTTGTAGTTGGCCGGTACGAGTATCAACTGGTTTTCAAGCGGCGGCCTGATGACGAAAGCCTTGGGGTCTTTTCCGAACTCGTAAAGCCGGAATATCCTGAAACCATCAGGACGTTCCTCGGCAAATTCTTTCTCGTTGCGCGAAAGATAGAAGGGTGTCCGCTGGTGACCCCCAGTCGTCTTCACCTCAAGAAAACGTTCTTGGCCTGTTTGAGAAAAAGACAAGATGTCAAACCCCGCTCCGTCACCATCTTCCTGAGAAACCCATTTGACTTTTTTTGCTACGGTCCAGACTCATAACCAGTAAATGACGATAGCGGCGAGGGCGCATGCCGAGAGGAACAGGATCGGGCATCGATCGTAGCGCGTCGCGACCCTGCGCCACAAGATCGAGAACATGTTCGCGCGCCTCAAGGACTGGCGCAGGGTCGCGACGCGCTACGATCGATGCCCGATCCTGTTCCTCTCGGCATGCGCCCTCGCCGCTATCGTCA
>JANPJD010000200.1:0-4503 GCA_031425325.1 Rhodobacterales bacterium
GCAGGCGGTGGACCCGGTCCAGCGTCAGGTCGATGATCTTGGGGTGCAGCGCCATCATCCGCTGCAGGATGATGTCCGAGCCTGTGCTCACTCGGCGGCCCCGGCGGTGGCGGGCACCTGGTCGGGGGCGCCCGGAGCGGGCAGGTCGCCCTTGATCGCAGGGGTCTGGCCCATCAGCATCCGCGTGATGGAGACAAGCTCTTCGCGCATGGCGCGGCGGTGGGTCACCCGGTCGAGCATCCCGTGGTCGAGCAGGTACTCGGCGCGCTGGAACCCTTCGGGCAACTTCTCGCGGATGGTCTGCTCGATCACCCTTGGCCCCGCAAAGCAGATCAGTGCGTTCGGCTCGGCAATCTGGACGTCGCCCAGCATCGCATAGGACGCGGTGACACCGCCCGTCGTCGGATGCGTCAGCACGACGATGTAGGGAAGATGCGCTTCCTTCAGCATCTGCACGGCGACGGTCGTGCGCGGCATCTGCATGAGCGAGAGGATGCCCTCCTGCATCCGCGCGCCTCCGGCTGCAGAGAACAGGATCAGCGGGCGCTTCAACTCGACCGCGCGCTGTGCCGCCGTGACGATCGCGTTGCCCACATACATGCCCATCGAGCCTGCCATGAAGGCAAAGTCCTGGGCCGCGACGACGACGGTCGTGCGCCCCATCTCACCCTCGCCGACCAGCATCGCCTCGCGCTCGGCCGTTGCTTGCCGCGCAGCCTTCAGGCGGTCGGGATACTTCTTCTGGTCTCGGAAATGCAGCGGATCGGTCACCGGCTCCGGCACCTTCACCTCGGTGAAGATGCCGCCGTCGAACAGGGCGTTGAACCGCGCGCGCGGGCTGATCGCCATGTGGTGATCGCAGTTGGTGCAGACGTTCAGGTTGTCCGACAGCTCGCGGTGGAACAGCATGGTCCCGCATTCGGGGCACTTGGTCCACAGGTTCTCGGGAACCTCGCGGCGCGAGAAAAGCGAGTTGATCTTCGGGCGGACGTAATTCGAGATCCAGTTCATCGCGCGGGAAGCCTCTCGGGTCACGGCCGGTCGAGCCGCAGATATGCCGGACGGCCCGGAATTGCAATCGGCGGGACGCCCTGACGCGTAAGCGCTGTTGCCGGTTCGAGAACGATGGGTTTCCGCCGTTCTATAGCGATCGCCACAATCCGGCACCTTTCGGCCACGTTTGATTCAAAGTTTGCCGGTAATCCCAAAGAATGACGTCACTCTGAGAGGACCTCTTTCATGCAACGAGTATTTGCGATTGCGCTGGTTGCGGGAATGTTCGCGGTTCCGCTTTCTGCCGGTGCCGCGACCGTCAGCTTCGCCGAAGCGGCCGTAGCGGCCTTCGAGCCGGGTGATGCGGGGATCAGATTGCGCGCCCAGAACCCCGGCGACGAGCTGTACGTCGGGATCAACGACCTTGGCGTAAAAAAGAACCGCGAGCAGGCCGAGGTCACGTTCAAAGGCTCGCAGAGCTTCAATTTCCTCTACGAAGAGGCGACCGGGGTCCTGACGGCAACCGTCGGACTGGTCGAGCGATCCTTCAAGGCGACGCCGGACACTGCATTCAACGCGCTTCGCGTCGATGTTCGTGGACCGCGCAAGAACGGCAAAGGCATGAACAGCTTTTCGCTGACCGACCTTACCCTGAACGGCACGATGATCGCGGACCTGATCGGCCCGGTCGACCTGCCCGGCACGACGCTGACCGCCCTGCTGTCAGGCTTCGACACGGTGTCCCGGCGGTCCCGCTCGGTGGCGGATGCCGCCGGAAAGGTCGGTCGCCCTGGCGCACCTGGGACGATCCGCTTCGCGGGCACGCTCAACTATGAAGGTCCGTCGGACAATGCCTCGGCCGAGTCGGCGAAGATCGACATCCGCTTCGGCAACGTGCCTCCCGTCCCGGTGCCTGTGCCGGCCGGGCTTCCCCTTCTGGCTGCCGGTCTTGGCGGGCTTGGCCTGATAGCGGCGCGCCGCCGCCGCTGACGGTCGCCACACGGACCGGAAGGGCCGCCCGCTCCGGGCGGCCCTTTTGCCGTTTCGCGCCTTGCCCCGTTCCGGTTCGGGCGGTATCCCAAGGTCAGTGCCAGCCCCGGAGACGCCCGCATGACGACGAATACCCGTTTCGACAAGTCGAAGCTGCCCAGCCGACACGTCACCGAAGGCCCGGCCCGCGCGCCGCACCGCAGCTACTTCTACGCGATGGGGATCACCGAGGAAGAGATTCATCAGCCCTGGGTTGGCGTCGCTACCTGCTGGAACGAGGCGGCACCCTGCAACATCGCGCTGAACCGTCAGGCGCAGATCGTGAAGCACGGCGTCAAGAAGGGCGGCGGCACCCCGCGCGAGTTCACGACGATCACGGTCACCGACGGTATCGCGATGGGGCACGAGGGAATGCGCTCGTCCCTCGCCTCGCGGGACGCCATCGCCGACACGGTCGAACTGACGATGCGCGGGCATTGCTATGACGCGCTTGTGGGCCTTGCGGGCTGCGACAAGAGCCTGCCGGGTATGATGATGGCGATGGTCCGTCTGAACGTGCCGTCGGTCTTCATCTATGGCGGCTCGATCCTGCCCGGCCGCTACAAGGGCCAGGACATCACAGTTCAGGACATGTTCGAGGCTGTCGGCAAGGTGCAGGCGGGCACGATGAGCGAGGCCGAGCTTGAGATCATGGAGCGAGTGGCCTGTCCGTCCTCGGGGGCCTGCGGCGCACAGTACACAGCCAACACGATGGCCTGCGTCAGCGAGGCGATCGGCCTTGCGCTGCTGAATTCGAGCGGTGCGCCTGCGCCCTATGAAAGCCGCGACCAGTATGGCGAGGCATCGGGCGTCGCCGTCATGCACCTGATCGAGAAGAACATCCGCGCGCGCGACGTGGTGACGCTGAAGTCGCTGGAAAACGCGGCCCGTGTCGTCGCCTGCACTGGCGGCAGTACCAACGCCGCGCTGCACCTTCCGGCCATCGCGCACGAGGCGGGGATCGATTTCGACCTGTTCGACGTCGCGGCCATCATGCGCGACACCCCCTATTTTGTCGATCTGCGGCCCGGCGGAAAGTACGTTGCCAAGGACCTTTATGAGGTTGGCGGTGTGCCGGTCGTGATGAAGGAACTGCTGAAGGCCGGTTACCTGCACGGCGACTGCCTTACCGCCAGCGGTCGCACGCTGGGCGAGGAGCTTGACGAGATCCGGGGCGAGCCGGACGGCCGGGTGATCTACCCCATCGCCACTCCGATCACCGAAACCGGCGGCGTCGTCGGCCTGCGCGGCAACCTTGCACCCGACGGGGCGATCGTGAAGGTCGCCGGGATGGCGCCGGAAGAGCAGGTTTTCACCGGCCCTGCCCGCGTCTTCGAGTCCGAGGAAGAGGCCTTTGCCGCCGTCAAGGCGCGCAGCTACCGCGAGGGCGAGGTGCTTGTGATCCGCAACGAGGGCCCGGCAGGCGGGCCCGGCATGCGCGAGATGCTGGCGACCACGGCGGCACTCAGCGGTCAGGGCATGGGCAAGAAGGTGGCGCTCATCACTGACGGGCGCTTCTCGGGGGCGACGCGGGGGTTCTGCGTCGGCCATGTCGGGCCCGAAGCAGCGCATGGCGGCCCCATCGCGCTTCTGAAGGACGGCGACGTGATCACGCTGAATGCGCTGACGGGCGAGTTGTCCGTCGCTCTGACCGATGCCGAGCTGGTCGAACGTCGTGCCGCATGGACCGGACCCCGCCGCACCGAATACGAGACCGGGGCGATCTGGAAGTTCGCGCGACTGGTTGGCGGTGCGCGCTGGGGGGCGGTCACGCATCCCGGTGCGAAGGCCGAGCGGCACGTCTACATGGACCAGTAGCCGGAAAGCGGCGGCCTGATGGCTGGCGTCCTGCGCCACTTCGCGTCGCTTCGCCTCGGTCGTGAAGCCGGGGCGGATGTGGCAACGCCCAAGGCCGGATGGCGGGGCCACATCGCCGGCTTCGTTTCAGGCGATGCTGACCATGAAACTGCGGGGCAGCCAGCCATGCCCGGTGCGGATTGGTCGTGGCGGCCCGCTGCTTGGTCCGAGCGGCTTGCCCGACCGGAATGGACTTCCGTCCCGCAGCAGGCGCAGCTTGCGGGCCGGGTTACGATTCACCACGACGGCGCGCCTCAGGAAGTGTCGCTTTGCCAGGCCGGACCGGACGCGGCGCACTCGGCGCCATTTGGCCTGCGGGTCGATCTGGACGATTTCCGGGGCAGCTACCTGTCGGTCGCCATCGCATTTCCAGCCCTTGCCGCGCGCGCGCTTCGAAAGAGGCACCTCGTTCGGCTTGCAGTCCTGACTGAAGCGGACCCGTCCCAAGTCATCTATGCGAGGCTGAATATCCGCCACGGTCCTAACGTCGATCAGATCGTCCGGCGTCTGCCGGAGACAGCCGAGAAGGTGATCGACTTCGACCTTGGTCACTCTGATTTGACCGAAGCGCACATTGCCGAGGCTTGGGCCGACGTCATCCTCGAGAGGCCGTTGCAGGGCAGC
>JANPJD010000201.1:0-4205 GCA_031425325.1 Rhodobacterales bacterium
TCGAAGCCGAGGCCCGAGAAGTTGGCCCCGATTGCACCGGTGGATTCGGGGTTGATCGGGAAAAGCCGGTTGTCGATGCCGTTCGGAATGGCATTCGGGCCGGTGAACTGGCCGGTTCCGATGACAACTCCGCTGCTGCGCGCGGCGAGCGACGCGGACAGGTTCTTGCTGACAGATCGGTTCATCTCGGCGAAGCGGACCTTCAGCATCACCTGCTGGGTGCCGCCCACGGTCATCAGGTTCGACACCCGCTCGGGCGCATACCGTTCGGCCAGCTCAAGCGCGCGGTCGAGCTTGGCGATGCTCGACACCTGGCCCGACAGGACGACGCCGTCATTCGCGGTGCGGACCTCGATCGGTTCCTGCGGCAGGATTTGGCGCAGACGCTCCTTGAACTCGGCCACGTCGGGGCTGACGTGGACATCCACGTTCGAGATCAGGCGACCGTCGGCCGAAAGCAGCGTCAGGGTCGTGCGGCCGGGTGCCTTGCCCAGCACATAGATGGAGCGGTCCGACAGGGTGGAGATGTCTGCAATTCCGGGGTTCGCGATCGAAAGCTCGGCAAACGGCACATCGCTTTCGACGACGACGGCGCGGTTCATCGGCACGTTCAATGCGCTTGAAGCCGTGCCCTCCATCACCCGAAGCGTTTCCGCGAGCACTGCCGCAGGCGCTGTGCCCGCCATCAGAGATGCCAGAATCCCGGCCTTCCAGAGAGAGCGACTGCCCATGTTTGTCCTGCCTCGTTCACACGCCTCGGTCCGGGTCTTGATGCCCGATCTTGCGGGAACAATGCCGGAAACGACGTTTTATTGCAAGAATCAATCCCTTGGCGGGCGGGGTTGAGGCAAACGGATCACAGGTGCGCCAGTTTATGGGCCGAGGCGACGTTCTACCGCAAGATGCGGTAGGTCGCGTTGCTTACTCGGTGCAGGGGATCGGCATCTCGACCACATCGGCGCCCCGCCGGGTCTTGACGGTGCAGACCCTCTCCTGCTCGATCACCACGGCCTCCTCGGGCACGATACCCAGCAGCCCGGCGCTATCCACTTCGACCGCTTCGGCGACACCCTTGTCCCCGGTGCCGACCAGCGACAGTGCCAGGCGGCCCGTGGCCTGGGCTTGGGCCAGGCGCGCCACCTGCTGTGGCGTTGCCTCGACAGTCACCGTGCGGGCGATGATCGTGCCGGTGCTCGCCTCCATGTTGGCGCTCTGGTCAACCGCCACGAGGCGGACGCCCGTCTCGATCAGGCGCGTCAGCTCGCCGTCAACGCCACTCACCGAGCCGGTCCAATAGACGTCGACGTAATCGTCCGGCCGCAGAAAGCCCGACACGCCCGAGGACACGTCGACGCTGATCGCAAAGGCCCGCATACCCTTGGCCAGCCTTGTCGTGATGCCGGCATCCTCGCCCGGCTCGGTGACCTTTGCTGCCAGGATCGGCTCGAACATCTCAAGCTGACGCAGCACAATGCGCGGCTTTGCGCCTTCGGGGAACAGCACCGCAAGGTCGGTGAAAGCCGTCTCGGGCAGGGCGCTTTTCGGCCAGGGGATCGTGCGGACATCCTCTGGCGTCAGGATATCCCCATACTCGAGGTCTTTCTTGACGATTGCCACGTCGATCAACGGCCCAAGCGCTGCGCGTGCCGCACGCTCTTTCTCGAGCGCGGTCTGCGTGGCCGCGATGTAGTTTTGGGCCATGTAGACCGCGAACCCCGCCAGCGAAAGGCCGACGATCAGCACAAGTCCGAAGATCATTCGCATAGGCAATCCTCTTGGGCAAATCCCGACCAGCTAATGCTGTCCGGGGCGACTAACTCGCTACGTTGTAGAAACAATCGCATGGGAATGAGGCGGATTCGTGGATGCGTCGGGGCATTTTTGCAGATGAACGCTTCACGACAGATGAAGCAGCAAACAAAAAGACGCAACCTTCTGGCTGCGTCCCCGCCCAGATCCCCCTCTAAGGATCAGTTCATGGCCGTGGCCTGTGCCACGGCGTCGCGGAGCTCGGTTTCGAACACGCCCGACGCGCCGAACAGGGCTTCCGAGAAGATGACGATCAAGGAAAGGCACAGCCCGACGATCGAGGCGGTGAGGACGACCCAGTCCACGGTGATCGCACCGGACTCGTCGCGAAGGAATGATATCAGGGGCTTCGTCACGGTCATCACTTTCATAACTTCGCCCCCACGGCGCTCACTCTTGAACTGCTGTGGTCAGAAAACACCTGACCTTGGGTCGAAGCTACTCGATCTCGGAGGCCGTTATCCGGGCTGCGTCGAGATCCGAGACGATCGCATCGGCCGCATCGGCCAGACCGTCCGACACCGTGTTCATCACCAGCAGGCCGAGGCCGACAACGGCCGCTGTGAGCACGACCCAGTCGACGGTCACGGCGCCACACTCGGACGAGGCGAACGTCTTGAGGCGAAGGACTATCGACATCGGGCGGGCCTCTCCTGTGGAACGGTAGGTGGCCTTGGGCTCGCCGCGCAACAAAGCTTGCGCGGCGAGCCGGGCAGAAATCACTCGATCGCGGCAGCGGTGACGAGAGCGGCGTCGAGGTCCGACACGATGGCGGAGGCGGCGTCGTTCAGGCCAGTCTGCACGGTCGACATCACGACGAGGCCCAGGCCCACGATGGCGGCGGTCAGCACGACCCAGTCAACCGTCACGGCACCGGATTCGTCGTTGTGGAAGTTCTTCACGAGGTTCAGGAAGGTCATGGTCAGGTCCCTTTCAAAGGAGTTGCTTGCAGTCGTTCCGCCGCGTCGGGGTCTTCGCTCCGGCTCTGATCCGGTGCCTTCCGTTCGGCATGGGCATATATGGCCCTTGAATCGTGGCCCGATTTGGGCGGGAAGGGGGAATTTCTTGACAAGAGAATAATTTCCGAGAGTTTCTCACAACTCGTTGTTTTATAAATGAAAGAATCCCAGAAACGACCTTCTGGCAGGTGCTGACGGCTGAGACAGAAGTGCAACTTTCCGCATCGAAGTCGCGGACGCGGGCCGATTCAGTCGCCAGGGCGCTGCGGTTTGCGGGATACTCGGGCGTAAAAGAAGAGCAGTCAGATCGGCAATGAACGCATGCGACTTCGGGTTCTGACCCTGGCGATCGGCCTTGCCGTGGCCTCGCCGATGACGGCCATGGCGCAGGTGTCGGACGAATTCACCTTTCGCCGGGTCAAGCCGCCTGCCGCGGGCGAGCGTCGCATCACCGTGCAGATCGACCCGGTCGAACAGGCCCGCAGGCTCGCCTCCTTTCCCGATGTCGTCGATCTGCCCGACACGCCGCTCGACCCGGTCGAGACGCCGGACCGGGCGACGGCCTCGGCCGCGGGCGCTGCCACACGCGTCGAAAGTGCAAGCTACGCCTGGTTCTGGGACCGGGTGCCTACCTCGATCGAACAGCGGAACGGGCGCTTTCCCCAGGCTCTCGCGGCGCTGTCGCAGGGGCCGGGCGGGGCCCGTGTCGGGGCGCCGCGTCTGCAATCCATGCAGACCATGGCCGAGCGCTACGGGGTCGAGATCCTCAAGGCGACGATCGGCACCGAGGTTTCGCCCGCGCTGGTGCTGGCGGTCATCGGGATCGAAAGCGCAGGGCGGGTCGATGCGGTCAGCTCCGCCGGGGCTGAGGGGCTGATGCAGCTGATCCCCGCCACGGCCGAGCGTTTCGGGGTCACTAACTCGAAGGACCCGACGCAGAACATTCGCGGTGGCGTCGCCTATCTCGACTGGCTGATGAAGCGCTTTGACCGCGATCCGCTGATGGTGCTGGCGGCCTATAACGCGGGCGAGGGCGCGGTCGAGGCGAATGGCGGCGTCCCGCCCTATGCCGAGACGCGCGACTATGTGCCCAAGGTGCTGGCCGCTTGGCAGGTCGCGCAGGGCTTGTGCATGACCCCGCCAGAGCTTGTGTCCGATCCGTGCGTCTTCCGCATCATGTCGGCGAGCAACTGAGGCATCTTCGCTTCAGGCTTGCGCGCACCGTCACACCGAAAAGGCGTCCGCCCATTCGGGGTGGCGTTTGCGCTGCGCGTTGACGAAGGGGCAGAGCGGCATGATCCTGAACCCTTCGGCCCGCGCATCGGCCACCAGCCGGGTGATCAGCGCAAGACCCGCTCCGGTCCCGCGAAAGCTGTCGGGCACGCCCGTATGGTCCGCGATCACCAGCGTGGGCGAGGTGATGGAATAGGTCAGCTC
>JANPJD010000202.1:0-10247 GCA_031425325.1 Rhodobacterales bacterium
GCCTGTGTGGCAAGCGACGCATCCACCCGCAGGGCCGTCCGCCCCGCATGCGTCTGTGCCACAAAGTCCAGGAAAGCGAGCAACAGGTGCTGTGTCTCTGCCACCGTCAACGTCGTGCCGGGCGCAGGTAGCGCAACGCCCGCCCGCCGCCCAAGGGCAAGGCAAAGCGCAGGCGCCTCGGCGGCAAGCACCGAGGTGCAGAACACGCGGTAAGCCCGCAGTGCCGGATGCGAGACGACCGTGAAGCTGCGGTGGCCTAGCCGGTCACGCTTCCAGTCGCGCAGGCTGCGCTGTGTGAAAGCGCTGATGAGCCCGCCCTCGCCCAAGCGACAGAGCCACTCCTCGACCCGCGTGGTCGGCCCCCCTGCCACCGGCATCCACAAGAGCGGGGCGTCCGCCGCTGCGACGAGCGTGGGGATCGCGGGGCCACGCCTCGGTTCCGCCAAGGGCGTATCTTGCAGGCCTGCCCAGTCCACGCGGGCAACGGTGGCAGCCATGACTTCGGGGTTCGTCACCTTGTCGGCAAGCGGGCCAGGATTCTGCCGCTTGAGCGTCTGGTCTGGACGCTCGAGGCTGGAGCCAAGCCCCAGGAATCTGGCGAGACCATTCAGGACATCGACGTCGCCGAGGTCGGCATGGTCAAGGCGAAAGGCCGCTTGTCCACTGGTCTGAAGGCGGTTCTGAATCTGACGGTGAAACGCCGCCTGGGCTGCCAGATGACCCCGAAACTCTTCCTCGTCGAAGCGAACGACTGCCGACTTCGCTTTGTTCGCCTTTCGCAGAAGCCACTGCCCCGTACGCTGCGCGATCTTGCGCGAGACATAGCTTTCCACCGGATTGCGCCCCAGGACGATCTTGGCGCAGGCCCGGTCCGACAGGACAGCTTCGCGCACCCGGTGGTCGTGGTCCGAGAACAGCCGGAAGCCCCAAAGGCCGCCGGAGGCGTTCGCCACGGCCGCAACGAACCCCAGCGGATCATCGTCGCGGGCGGCAAGGTCGAATCCCAACCTCTCGGTCGAACCACGCTGTCCGATGAAGCCAGGGTTGAAGAGCTCGCCGTGGCACTGCACGCCGGGTAGGGCTGCGAGGCTGGCTTCGAGATGGTTCGAGCCTGTCCGCATCCCGGCAAGGATCACGAAGCTGGAGAAGGCCACCTCACTTCACCACGACAAGACGCCCCCGCCGCTCGGCCACAGCCGGACGCAGCGGGTCTTCCATCGGGAACTCGCCGGCCAGGACGGGCTTCATCCCCTCATCGCGAAGCGCCCGGAGAAACTTGGCAAAGCCGGTAAGATCGACCAGTCGAGGGGCCTCGACCAGGTGGCGCACCGGTCGCGGACTTATCTCGTCGATCACCGACTGAAGCGACCTTACCGGAGCCTCGAGGAAATCGGCGAGTGTCCAGAGCCTGACCTGTGCCCGTGCCGAGGGCGCACCCAGCATGGCCACAAAGGCAGCCTCGATCTTTTGCAGACGCGCCGCTTCGGCCCTGACCTCGGCCGCCGAATGTCCCGAGCGGAACAGGCGGATCGCCCAGGCGCCCGTTACGACCGTGATACGCGCATTCGGATCCGACGCAACGAACGGCGCGATGGCCTGCACATCGGACGGGCCGAACTGGAAGCACTGGCGCTCGCCCCGGCTGCTCCAGAGCAGGTTGCAGAGAAACGAGACGGGGTTGTAATCCCGCAACTGCGCCGAGTCGCTGAGAGCCCCAAGGAACATCGCCTCGTTCCCGGAAAATTCTGCGCGCCGGGGATCGAAAAGATGGCCGTGGACCCGAGCGCCGGTCTGCCCCTCGATCCACGGGCCGACCTCCTCTACCACGTCCTGCAATCCCTGGAACACCGAATAGGGACCAACCGTACGGACGTGCGACGCGGCCGGAAAGCAGCTTTGCATGAACAGTCCGCGGCGGCCTTTGGAGCGGCGGTCGGCGGATTTCGCAAAGACACGGTCGATCTTTCCGGGGGCGGTGACTGCTTCGCCCGCAGCATCGAGACCGGACCCAAGGAACGTCCGGTACAACACTTCGGCATGAGGCCAAGCCTTCCGCGCCACGAACTGGTCCGACCGGCGCAGAAGGTCGAGGTGATCGTCGTAAAGGACGTGCGGCTTTCCCTGCCAATCGAACTTCGACAGCGTCAGGGACCGGCTTTCGATCTGTCGCCCGTATCGCCTGACCATCGTCTGGAAGTAGCTTTCGTCAGGTATCCAGACGCTCTTGAAATAGGCGTCGTTCCGTCCACGATCCGGCGAGTCGAGGATTGCCGACAGAGTACGCCGGGTCAGGCACCACCACTGGCTGCCCAGATGCGGCACAAGGCCGGTCGGTATCGTCCGCCGAAACCCGATCGCGCGCTGTGCGGCGACGTGCAGGTCGAACAGCCTCCGCTGACGCCGCCAAGAGAACGGAAAACTCAGCGTGAAGCGCTCGTGATCGAGCCCGCCCTTGGTCCAGGCAACATCCTCGATCGTCACGCTCTCGATGAAGTCGGTGTCCGGACGCTCGGCCAGATGGCGGCCAAGGGACGCCACGGGGCGGAGCGGCAGACACGCGCCCGACGCGAGGTAGACATGCCGGACCGAAGGAAACTCACGCAGCATTTCGCTGCTCGCGATCTGCGTCGCGGCGACAAGCCCCCACGTTCCCCACTCGCACGCGACCCTCCGCGACAACCGGACGTTTCGCTGCATGGCGGCAAGCTGCACAAGCGGTGCAAGCGCGTGATCGGGCACGCGGCGGTCGACGTGGATGACGACCGGACACCCCCGTTCGGCCCAGTGGCGCGCGACCTCGGCCGCACGGTCGAGCGCCGTGTGGCACAGCATGACGAACCCAAGCGTCATGGCAGGCCCCTCAAGCCCAGTTCCCCTTTGACATGAGGCCAAGGATCTCGAGCTGCCGCCAGTTTGCGTAGCGCTCGGACCATTTGCACCAGAGGTCGGGCTGCTGCTCGAGCCCCTTCACATAAGCCAGGTATTCGTGGCTGTTGGCGTAATGCTGCCGCCGCGTCAGTTCTTCGGCGGCCTTGGCCGGAAAAATGTCGAGGAACTTCGCGTGCAGCAGGCAGCCCGACACCTTTTCGCCGCCGCTCTCGTCGTAGACGAGGTTCAGGCCGCGCGGCAAAAGCGTGTGGGTCGAACTGGTGTAGACGTAGCTTCGATGCCATTTCACCAGCGGCACTTTGTTGAGCGCGGGGGCCCGCGTCGGTCTTTCGGTGAAGAAGATGCGGGCGCGGGGTCCGCCCTGGATCCACAGGTTGCCGAACTGCGCGTTGCGGCTGATGGTGTAGTTGCCCGCGTCGAAATGGTCGGCAATCTCGAACGGGTTTTGCCCCTCGGCATAGCGCTGCGCGCTGATCGGCCCCTTGGGGTACATGTCGAGCAGCATGGCCGAGAACGACCTGATCGACGAGCCATCTAGCCAGTCCGTCAGGGCCCGCAGCGGACGGGTGTCGCAGAACGGATAGACCAGAAACTCGTCCGGATCGACGGCAAGCGCCCAGTGGCCGTGCGCGTAGCGTCGCTGAAGCCCGTTCAGCCAGTCGACCCCGAACCGAGCCTGCTTGTAGCTATGGGCGGTGTGCCAAAGCGACACGTCGGGCTGCGCGGCAAGCCACTCGCCCGAGCCATCGTCGGAATCGTTGTCCACGATCAGGAAGTGGTTCACCCCAAGCTTCCGGTAGTAATCGAGGAAGAAGGGCAGCCGCACCCGCTCGTTCCGGAGGGTCGAGAACAGCAGGATGTCGGCAGGCCGGATGGCCTCGGTGCGACACGCCACGGCGCGAAGCTGCCATCGCTTTCGCCAAGCCGCAAACTGCCAGCGCTTACGCAGCAGGCGCAAGCCGTAAGACCGGATAACCTTCAACACCACATCCCCCGTCGGACGGTGCAAAACCGTCCCTCGCAGTATCAGGGCAGGGTTAAGACGGCGTTGAAGTGATCCTTCCAGACCGGCAGGGCCCGCTGCAAGCGGGCGGTCCAGATGTCCTTCTCGCGACCCGCTCTCGCCAGTGCCATGATACTGTCACCCCAAGCGTAGCGGGCTTCCTCGGACAGGTAAACGGGGTAGGCGCCCAGCGTTTCGCGAATGGCGGAGAGCGGCTGGCAGACAACCGGGCAACCCCGCGCCGCCGCCTCGGCGACGGGCAGGCCGAAGCCCTCGGCGTGTGACGGGAAAAGCAGTCCCGCCGCGTGGTCGAGCAAGGCCACCACCGCGCCGTCCGACAGATCGCTGCATTCGGTCACATGGCGGCAGCGGGCGATCCGGTCGAACAGCGCAGGGCTCTCCCAGCCGCGGCGGCCGACAAGGATCAGCGCTGGAATGTCCGCGTCCGGCAGTGTGCGCGCCATCTCTTCCCAGAGGTCGAGCAGGAAACCGATGTTCTTGCGCGGCTCGAGCGTGCCGAGGGCCAGGAAGAAGGGCCGCTCCGTCACAACCGCAGGAACCGCGTCCGGCGCGCCTAGCTCGATGCCGAGCGGCGCGATGCGGCAGGGCGGAATGCGTCCAAGCCGGGCGAAATGCCTTTCGGCGCGCAGTCGGGCATCCGTCGTGGAATAGACGACAAGATCGGCCTGAGAGGCAATCGCGGCCAGCTTGCGCCCGAACCGCGCGGGCGTCCCGGGCCGCACGAAGCCGGGATGATCCAGCGGAATGGTGTCGTGGACAAGGACGATGATGCGCCCGCCGAGCGTCGCCTTGATGCGGGCAAGGACCGGTCGCGACAGGTTCGTGTGGCCGACGTTGACGTAGTCGGTCCCCGCAGGAAGCCGCCCCAGCAGCGATCCGAGCATCCAGTGGGGCCGCGCGCCGATGGCGTGGCGTCGGGTGGCAGCCTCGGCACCCGCGCGCTGCCGGTCGCGTCGCAATCCAACTGCCAAAAATCCGGCTGGGGCCGGCGGCGGACCCGCCGTCATGTTCATCACGGCCAGCATCCCGTTGCGGTCAAGCAGAAGGAAACCCCGCGCCGTGCGAACCAGACCAAAGCAGGGTGCATCCGCCGCCGACAGGTGCGCCAGCCACGCGCGTTCTACCCTGTCGATCCCGGTCAGCGGCCCCGACCCCAGCCGCGAGACAAGCCGCGTCAGGTCCAGAAGCCGCGCCGGGGAAGGATTCACCCTATTGCGCGGCCTTCTGCTGGGCCATCATGAGGTGCAGGAACTCCGAGAACTCCGCCGCAAGCTCGGCGCGCGCCAGACCGAAGGCGACAGTCGCCTGAAGGAAGCCCGCTTTCGAGCCGCAGTCATAGCGCTGTCCCCGGAAGCGATAGCCATAGACGGGCTGCCCCGCCGCGATCTCTTCCGCGATTGCATCGGTCAACTGGATCTCGCCGCCCGCGCCTTGCTTCATGCGGTTGAGGTTCGTCAGAACACGCGGCGTTAGGATATAGCGCCCGATCACCGCGAGGTTGGAAGGCGCGTCCTCGGCCTTGGGCTTTTCCACCATTCCCTTGACCGTCACGAGCGAGCCCATGTCTTCCGAGATGTCGAGCACGCCGTAGGACGAGGCCTTGGCGGGGGGCACCTCCATCGCGGCGACCATATTACCGCCTGTCTCCGCATAAGCCTCGATCATCTGCTGAAGGCAGGGCGTTTCGGCGGCGATCACGTCGTCGGGCAGCATCACCGCGAAGGGCTCGTCGCCGATCAACCGCTTGGCACACCAGACCGCGTGCCCAAGGCCCAGCGCACGGTGCTGGCGGACATAGGCGATGGCGCCGCTTTCCATGTTCGTCTGGTCAAGCACATCCAGAAGATGCTGTTTGCCCGCACGCTCCAGCGACGCCTCAAGCTCTGGCGCGTGGTCGAAATAGTCCTCGAGCGCGCTTTTGCCGCGCGAAGTGACGAAAATGAACTCCTCGATCCCGGCGGCCCGCGCTTCGTCGATGGCGTACTGGATCAAAGGGCGATCCACGAGGGTCATGATTTCCTTCGGTATCGACTTGGTCGCCGGAAGAAACCGCGTGCCCAGACCAGCCACCGGAAAGACGGCCTTGGTGACCTTGTGCTTGCTCATGCTTGTTCTTTCAAACAGAAATAACTGTAGGACGATGCCGCATGCATACGCCTAGAGGTTTCTGCATCCCACATGATTCTGACGGGATTTCGGCGGCACGGCAAAAAAACGCGCAACCAGAACGGGCAGACGCCAGGATGGCAACATCCCGCTCAGTAGGTGCGCGCATCGTCCACGGGCCGCTGCCGGGCGATCCGCGTGGTTTCGTGCCAGATCCGGCCCGACAGGCTAAACAGCCTGATACGGGGCTCGCTGCGCTCCGCAGGTCCGTGGACGCCCCCGGTCTGAACCCAGATGCCATCGTCCGTCATCTGCTGGCGATGGGGGCGGCGGCCGGGCGCAAGGAGCAGGACCGTCACGATCCGGCCTGCAGCCCGCTGGCTTCGCGCCTCAAGCATCAGGTGACGGCGCTGCCATATCCATCCGCCAAGCAGACACCCCGGTCGGGGACCGACCGAATCAAGGCCAAGCCACGCCTGCTCTCGGTCGGCAAGGGGGGCAAGGGGTGGCAGCACCCGCGCCAAGCCATCGGCGATGCCCGCTTCGAGCGTGGCGCGCAGATGAGGAAGGTCGCCCGGCGCGATCTTGCCGTCGACAAGCATGCCGACAAGCCGCCGCCGCTGATCCTCGCGCAGACGCCAAAGGGCCGTGTCGATCTCGTCGGGGGCATGCCGCCGCAGGAAGACCGCCGTGCTTGCGCCGATGTCGTGCAGTGTCAGCGGCGCGCGGTCGGTCCGGCGGCGAACGCTCGCGGCGCGCAGGTGATGCACCTCGGCCTGCGGCACGATGGCGGCCAGACTGCCCTGCCGACCAAACCGCAGATTCACATCCGCGTCGTCAAGATAGAACCGCAGCGCGGGGTCGAAGCCGCCCGCGGCCAGCAGGGCATCGCGCCGGAAAGCGCAATTGGTCCCCTGGGTCTTGACGGACCCAAGCGCCGAGGCCGCATGAACGCTGATCTCGGATGAGGCAGGCAACGGGTGGTCCTGCCCGGTTCGGTCGACCAGCACCGCCGTCGACTGGTAGGAGAAGCCGTTGCGGCCCCGGACGTAGCCTCCGGCCTGCATCACGCTGGAATCATCGAACGCCGCACCAAGCCGCCGCGCCCATCCTGGTTCCGCCACGGCATCGTCGTCGATGAAGGCAACGATTTCCCCGGCTGCCGCGACAAGACCAAGGTTGCGCGCGTCGGACAGATTCGGTTCGTCGAAGGCGATCAGCTTTGCACGAAGGCCCGTACGGGCCACCGCCTCGACACTGGCGGGATCGGCCACGATGACGATCTCAAGGTGCGGGTGGTCCTGCTGGCAGAGCGAGGCGATGCACCGGGAAAGACAGCCGGGGCGGTGACGGCTTGCGACGATCACGCTGATGGCGGTCTCGGCGAGAAGCGCCGGCATCGTCAGGGGGTGCCTGCGGCGAGCATCGCCTCGATGACCGGGACATCCTCGGGGTTGTTCAATTCCCAGAACTGGCGGCCCCGCGCCTGAACCTCGACACAGAGCACATGCCGTCCGTTTTCCAGAAAGCGGAGCTGTTCGAGGCCCTCGAGCGTCTCGAGCGGGCCGACCGGCCAGGCAGGGTAGCGGGCAAGTGCCGCCTGACGATAGGCATAGACACCGACATGATGAAAGACCGGGGTGGGATCGTCGGGGCCGTAGGTCGCCGAGGTAAACGGGATCACCTCTTTCGAGAAGTAAAGCGACTGCCCCGTCGCGCCGAACACGGCTGTGGTGCCGCCCACCCGGCCCGCGCGGCGGTCTGCAAGAAAGCCCGCCAGCGTCCGCCCGTCCGCGCGCAGGACCGGGGTCGCGATCTCGGCCTCGGGGGCCGCTTTCAGCGCTGCGACGAGATCCTCGATGAACCAGGGTGGCGTCAGCGGCGCATCACCCTGAAGGTTTACGACGATCTCGTGGCCGGGAAGGGCCGCGGCCACCTCGGCACAGCGCTCGGTCCCGTTGCGCCACTCGGGCGAGGTCATCACGACCTCTGCGCCGAACGCCTCGGCATGGTCGCCAATGCGGGCATCGTCGGTCGCGACGACGACCCGCGCGACCCCGCGCACGGCCATTGCGGCCTCCCAGCTTCGACGCACTAGGCTCTTCGCCTCACCATCCGGGCCGCGAAGCATCACCAGCGGCTTGCCCGGATAGCGCTGCGAGGCGAACCGCGCAGGGATCACGACAAGCACGCTCATGCCAGCGTCACACCGGGGGAGTGGGCTGCGAAGAAGGGGTTCTCCCATCCCGGTTTGCCATAGCGCAGCGGTTGGCCCGTCTGAAGCGAGACGACTGTTCCGCCGGCCCCGCGCAGCACAGCGTCGCCCGCGGCCGTGTCCCACTCCATCGTCCTGCCGAGGCGGGGGTAGAGGTCTGCCTCGCCCGTCGCCACAAGACAGAACTTCAGCGACGAGCCCGCGCTTTTCATGTCGGCGACGGCATAGCGCGCGATGTAGGCATCCGTCGCGGCATCGCGGTGCGACTTCGACGCCACCACCCGCAGCGCCGCAGGGTCGGGCTGCGCGACCGACAGGGCGCGCACCGGGCCGGGTGCATCGGGGTCGAGTTGGCCGGTTTCCTCCACCGCCGTGCCATCGGCGAGGGTGTAGAACAGTCGCCGCCGGGCGGGCGCATAGACCACGCCCCGCACCGGCACGCCGTCCTCGACATAGGCGATGTTCACGGTGAAATCGCCGCGCCGCTGCACGAACTCTTTCGTGCCATCAAGCGGATCGACGATCAGGAAGGTTGCAGCCGTCAGGGCATGCGTCCCCGCCTGTTCCTCGGTTACGAGCGGAACATTCGGGAAGGCCGCCCGCAGGCCGGCCGAGATCAGGGCATCCGCCGCCTCGTCGGCCTCGGTGACCGGGCTTTCGTCGGACTTGGCGCGCACCGCAAAGGACGGGCCGTCATAGATCTCCATGATCCGTGCACCCGCCAAAAGGGCGAGGGTGCGGATGACGGTCGTCAGGCGTTCGTGGTCCATCGGGGCCGGTCCTCGGGGTCATTGATCGGGGGCAGGCTTTCCTTATGCTGCGCGGTCAAGGAAACGGCAAGATTTCGCGGTCTAGTCTTCACGGCATAGCAAAGAGGAAGGCGGATGTTCCGGCCTGACACGCAGCGGACGGCGACGACTTCTGCCCTGGCGCTGCTGGGCGTGATCTTCCATGCCAGCGTCCGCTCGGTTCGCAAGTCGCATCGCAACGCGGCCTTCGGACTTGTCATGAACATGGTCCAGGCCGTGCTGTTCGTCCTGATCTTCCTTGCCCTTTTCGAGCTGCTCGGGATGCGGGGGGCCGCCGTCCGGGGCGACTTCATGCTGTATGTCATGACGGGCATCTTCATGTTCATGACCCATACCAAGACGATGGGGGCCGTCGCAGGGGCCGAAAGCTCGACCTCGCAGATGATGAAGCATGCGCCGATGAACACGATCGTCTCGATCTCGGCCGCAGCGCTTTCGACGCTTTACATCCAGACGCTGTCGGCGGGCGTGATCCTGTTCGTCTACCACACGCTCTTCACCCCAATCACGATAGACCAGCCGGTGGGAACGATGGCGATGTTCCTGTTATCCTGGGCCAGTGGCATCGCGGTGGGCATGATCTTTCTGGCCGCCAGACCCTGGAATCCCGATCTCGTCGGACTGCTGACCACGCTCTACCAGCGCATCAACATGATCGCTTCGGGCAAGATGTTCCTCGCGAACGCGACGCCGACCTTCCTTCTTGCGTGGTTCGACTGGAACCCCCTGTTCCACACCATCGACCAGACGCGCGGCTTCGTGTTCCTCAACTACAATCCGCATTACAGCAACGTCGTCTATCCGGTAATCGTGACCGCAGTCTGCATGCTGATCGGCCTGATGGGAGAGTTCTATACCCGCCGCCACGCCTCTGCGAGCTGGAGCGCGGGGCGCTGACGCCGTTCAGCGCCCTGGCCCCGAGGCAGGAGCGCGGATGGAGAGCGTCGGAGGGTTTACCCCCCCCGGACCCCCCGTGGATCTTTCTGGACAGAAGAATGGGCACAGGCAGGGTGGCTCCGACTGGAGCTTGGGGCACCCTGCCCATCGCATCGACCGACACCCACGGGAAGCAGGCGATCAAAGGGCTGTCCGGCGCGATCATCCTGGGCCGGGCAAATCTGTCGAACCGGAGTCAATTCACAGGACCGTCACGCTTGCAGGCCCATGGACCCCCTCTTATATACCCCTCGAAGCCGGACCGGGG
>JANPJD010000203.1:0-8317 GCA_031425325.1 Rhodobacterales bacterium
GGTTGAGGAGGCTGCTCCGGTCGAAGAAGCGGCTCCGGTCGAGGAAGTGGCTCCGGTTGAGGAGGCTGCTCCGGTCGAAGAAGCGGCTCCGGTCGAGGAAGCGGCTCCGGTCGAGGAGGCGGCTCCGGTTGAGGAAGCGGCTCCGGTCGAGGAGGCTGCTCCGGTTCAGGAAGCGGCTCCGGTCGATGCGCCAAGCGATCCGGCTGCGGCTGCGGCCGAACCTGAGGCTGGTGCACCGGCCGAGGCTGCCGCATCCGGTGCGACCGTCGCGCCCGAGCCCTCTGCGCCCGAGCCGACCGAGGCCGAGGTGCAGGAGCTTGAGACGCTTCTTGAGGACCCCGAGGTTGCCGCGGCGGTCGACACGCTCTCGCAATCCGACGCCGCCTCGGCACCTGCCGATGGCGCGGCTGCCGCAGCGCCTGCTGCTGCTGCAGCCTTCGCCGCCGGTGCCGACGGGGCAGCCGCACCCGCACCCGCCGACGTCGTGACCCAGACCCTCGACCAGACCCAGACCCGCACAAGCGCGCAGGATTTCACCAGCCGGGTGAACACCGAGGTGGCGCGCCGCGATGACCGCGACGACGATGATGGCATGTCCGACCTCGAGAAGGCCGGCCTTCTCGCGCTGGGCGCGGTCGCGGTCGGGATGCTGATCAACAACAACCGTGTCGTGGCCAATTCGGGCGACCGGGTGGTGGTGGATCGCGGCGACGGAGACCTCGCGATCTGGAAGGATGATAACGCGATCCTGCGCCAGCCCGGCGTTGTCGAGACGACGCAGCGCTATGCCGACGGCTCGACCCTGACGACGCTCGACCGTCGGGACGGCAGCCAGATCGTCACCGTGAGGGATGCGACGGGCCGGGTGATCCGGCGCGACCTGATCGACATCGACGGTCAACGTGTGCAGATCATCGACGACACCCGGCAGTTCGAGCCGGTGCGCGTCTCGGAACTGCCGCGACCGAGGGTGCCGGAACTGCGCTTCACCGAGGACAGCGATCCCGAACTGATCCGCGCGCTTCTCGAGGACGCGCAGCAGACCGACCTTGGCAGAACCTTCAGCTTGTCGCAGGTGCGCGAGATCCGGGAGTTGCGCGAGCAGGCCCCGGAACTGACGGCCCAGCCGATCACCTTCGCTACGGCCTCGAGTGCGATCCGCCCCGAAGAGGCAGGCAAGCTGTCGCAACTCGGCCAGGTCATGCGTGACCTGATTGAGGACAACCCGCGCGAGGTGTTCCTCGTCGAGGGGCACACCGATGCGGTGGGCGGGGCCGCCTACAACCTCGCCCTGTCGGATCGCCGGGCCGAGTCGGTCGCCTTGGCGCTGACCGAAATCTTCGGTGTGCCGCCCGAAAACCTCGTCGTGCAGGGCTATGGCGAGCGCTATCTCAGGGTGCAGACGGCAGCAGACGAGCCGCGCAACCGGCGCGTCGCCCTGCGGCGCATCACCTGGCTGATCGAGGGCTGAAGCGTCAGGGCCGCGCAGCCTCGACCGCGGCCTTCAGGGCCGCTACCGCGTCGGGCGTCCAGCCCGGCGCGTCGGTTAGCGAAAGCCAGCCGTCAAGGTAGTGGTCGAACCGGTAGACATGCCCGTGGCCCAGCGGCGTCTGGGTTGCGAGCATGATGTCGATCCCGAGTTGCAGGAACGTGACGACCGGCACCCAGCGGAAATCCGGGCTGACATCGGGACCGCGCACTCCCTCCAGCCAGGCCGGCCTGCGCCAGGCCGAGAGCGGGTCGAAGAAGCTGACAGCGTCGCTCGCATATTGCAGATAGATGATGCGGTAGGGCCCCCACGGGGCGGGCGCGTCGTCGAGGCGGTTGTCCTGCGAGGTGAACCGGATGACCGAGCCGTCGCGAAACTCTGGCAGCCAGGCCGGGGTGCCCGCATTGCGCTGGCGCGTCACCGACGTCCAGGTGCGGCTTGGAAAGGGCGGGCCTGCCCAGAACGCCCCGTCATAGGGATCGCCGATGACCTGGAACAGGTCGTGGCTGAGGTCAGAGTTGAACGCGCCAAGGCTGAGTCCGTGAAGGTACAGGCGTGGCCGCGTCTGGGGCGGCATCTCGTGCCAATGGCCGTAGATCTTGGTGAACACCGCCCGCGCCGTCTCGATCCCGTATTCCGGGTCGAGCATCAGGGCGAGCCAGCTTGCGAGATAGGAATACTGCACCGAAACGCTGGCGACATCGCCCCGCAGCGCATATTCCAGTGCCGTCTGGCTCTCCGGATCGACCCAGCCTGTTCCCGTTGGCGTGACGATCACCAGCGTCGAGCGGTCGAAGCCGCCGACGCGGATCAGCTCTTGCAGGGCAAGCTCCGCGCGCGCCTCGACCGTTTCGGCGGACCCAAGGCCGACATACACGCGCAGCGGTTCCAGCGCCTGCCCCCCGGCGAGGCGCGCGATTTGCGCGGCATCCGGCCCCGCCGCGATCACCTCGCGGCCCGCCCGGCCCAGACCGTCCCATTCCAGAAGCGACCCCGGGCCGCCGACCTTGGTGGCTTCGGTCGGCTGTGGGCTTGTGTCCTCGATCAGAGCGTCGAACTGGGCGTAGGATGCGTCGAAGGCAGCAATGGCGCGGCGCACGACAAGGTCATTGCCGATCGTCCAGAACACGAGGACCGTGACGACCAGCGCAAGGATCGTGGCGACAGGCCCCGGGATAAGCCGTGCGAGGCTCCGGGCGATCCGGCGCAGCACCTCGGCGAACAGGCGTCCGAGCAGCAGCAACACCAGAAAGACGACCAGTGCCAGCCCCGCCACCACAAGCAGTCCTGCCCCTTCGACTGGGGGCAGCTGCATCAGGTCCCGCAAGGTGTTCTGCCATGCGCTCGCCCGCCAAAGGGCAAAGATCGCCACCGCACCGCAGACGACGACCGCGATCCCGCGCGTGATCCCTAGCACGCGGCCCGTCGGTGCTGGAAGCCGCAGTGCCAGCCAGAGCGCGGTCAGGGCGACGCCCACGCCATAGCCCGCCCCGAAGGACACGCCGCTCAGCACGCCCTGCACCGCCGGGTGGCGCGGCACGAGGCTGGGCGTCAGGGATGCCGCAAAGAACAGCGTGCCGAGCACCAGCCCCACCGCCGTGAACGAGCGCAGGAATACCGGACGCAGCAGGACCGGATCGGAGACGGAAGACATGGGCGAACCTCGTTGACGTCACCCAAGCGTAGCGGTCAGAGGCGCGCGGCGATATGCCTTTCGCTTATCGCCCCGTCAGCCAGTTGCCGATCTGACCCAGCCGCGACGGGCCGCCGCGCTTGCGTGCCTCGCGCCTGTCTGCGGCGTTCAAGAGGCCGTACATGCCCGTGACGCCCAGCCAGCGCAGCGGCTCCGGCTCCCACCGGCGGGGGCGGCGGTTGACCCAGGGCAGCGTCTCGAGCCCGGTCGCCCGACCGGTGACCAGATCGGCCAGCGTCCGCCCCGCGAGGTTCGAGGTCGACACCCCGACCCCAACATAGCCGCCCGCCCAGCCAAGGCCGGTCGCTCGGTCGAAGCCGACTGTCGCGCACCAGTCGCGCGGCACGCCAAGCACGCCGCACCAGGCATGCGCGATTGGCACGGTGCGTGTCGCGGGAAAGTGGCTGTGCAGGATCGCCGTAAGGCGGCGCACCGTCTCGGCATTCGGCGTGCCACGATCGTCGATGCCCGAACCCATCCGGTAGGGCACACCGCGCCCGCCCACCGCGATCCGCCCGTCGCGCGTGCGCTGGCAGTAGCAATAAGCATTCGCGAAATCCCCGAACAGCTCGTAGCCGTTCCACCCGATCTCGTCCCAGAGGGCCTGCGGCAGCGGCTCGGTCACGATCTGCGCCGAGTTCAGCGGCAGCCATTCCCGCCCGAGGCCGGGCAGGGTGGCGGTGAACCCTTCGGTCGCGCGCAGCACGACCGTCGCGCGGACCTGCCCCCGGTCGGTCGAGACGCAGCCGGGCGCAATCGCCGTGACCGTCGTGCCTTCGGCGATCCGCACGCCGGACCGCGCCACCGCCTCGGCCAGTCCGCGCACCAGCTTGGCGGGCTGCACGCGGGCGACACCGGTCACGATCATGCCCCCAAGGACGCCGGGCACCGCGACCCTGTCGCGCGCCGCCCTGGCGTCGATGGCAAGCACGCGGTCCTCGCCCTCGCCCCAGTGCAGGCGCTGCGCGACCTCGGCCTTCATCCGCGCGGCTTGGCCGGGGTTGACCGCCACCATCAGCTCGTCCGTCGGCATGATGTCGGCCTCGATCCCCTCGGCCTCGGCGACACGGATGACTTCGGCCACCGTCCCGTTCATCGCCTGGACCATGCGGCGCACGGCGTCGGGCGAACTTTGCCGTGCATAGCGCTCGTGGTTCCAGGCGAAGCCACCGGTCAGCCACCCGCCGTTGCGACCCGAGGCCCCAAAGCCCGAGAACTCTTTCTCGACGATCAGGATGGACAGGCTCGGATCGGCCTGACGCAGATAGTAGGCGGCCCAGAGCCCCGTGAAGCCTGCCCCGACAATGCAGACATCCACCGAAACATCGCCGTCGAGCGCGGCGCGGGGCGACGGAACGCCCCCGATATCCGCATACCAGTACGAGACATCGCCCCACCGCATTGACGCGCCCCCTGTCGATTGGTGCCCACTGTCGACGCGGCTTGGCGCGAAGGCAATCCCTTGGCATTCCGTCTTGCTCGGCTCGACAGGACGGCTATCTCTGTCGCCGGGCGGTCCGCCCTTCGGGAGTTAGAGCGCTTGACGACCCATGCCCCTCTTGCCGTCATCGTGTCGCATGGCCAGCCGTCCGAGCCTGGACCGGCCGAGGCTGAGACGGCGGCGCTGGCCGCGCGCGTCGCGGCCCTGATGCCCGACTGGGACGTGCGCTCGGCCACGCTCGCGATGGACGGAGCGCTCTCGCGTGCTGTCGCCGCAGCCGAGGGGATTGTGGTCTATCCGCTGTTCATGGCGGATGGTTGGTTCACGCAGACGCACCTGCCTGCCCGGCTTGACGCGGTGGGTGCGAAGGCCCCCCGGATCCTGACGCCCTTCGGCCTTGATCCGGCAGTCCAGGCTTTGACCGTCACGCTTGCCCGGGAAGCTGCGGGCGGGCTGGCTGCGGAGACCGATCTTCTGCTGGCGGCACATGGCTCGTTCCGCAGCCCGGCCCCCTCGGCCGTGGCGCACCAGATGGCGGGGCGTATCGCGGCAGAGGTGCCGTTCCGGCGCGTCGTGACGGGCTTCATCGACCAGGAGCCCCAGATTTCCGAGGTCGCGGCAGGTCTTGGCCCGCAGGCGCTGTGTCTGCCCTTTTTCGCGGCGCGCGGCGGGCACGTGATCGACGACCTGCCCGAAGCGTTGGGCGAGGCGGGGTTTCAGGGCAGGCTGCTTGATCCCGTCGGTCTTGATCCCCGCGTGCCTGGCCTTATCGCTGCCGCCCTGCGCGCTGCGGCGTGATCCGCCCGGCACCTTGCCTTCGCCTACACGGCACGGGGCGCCAGCCGGTTCAGTTCGTCGCGCGTATCGCTCCACACCGGGGCCAGGGCCGTCATCGGCACCCTTGACGGTCTGCCGTCCCGAAGCACCAACTCGAGATGGCGCAGCAGCGCCCCGAGCCGCTGTGCCCCGAACGTGGCGGCCGATCCCGACAGTCTGTGGCAGAGCAGCCGTGCGTCGGGGTCGAGCGGATCGCGCAGCAGTCTTGCCACCGTCTCGTCGCCTTCGGCCGCGAACCGTCGCAGCAGGTCCGCCGCCGTCATGGGCTTCAGCCGTGCGACAAGGTCCGAAAGATGCGCGGCCTCGATCAGAGGAAGCGGCTCGGGCCGTCGACCGGCCTCGGTCGCCGCGCGCTCTCCGGCCATCGCGCTGGCAAGACTGCCGCGGGTGACGGGCTTGATCAGACAGTCGTCGATTCCGGCCGCCATGAAGGTTGCGATCTCGTCGGGCAGGGCGTGGGCCGTTACGGCCACGATGCGCGCTTCGACCGAGGCCCCCTTGCCCTGGCGGATCTGCCGCGCGGCATCGACCCCGTTCAGGCGCGGCATCGAGATGTCCATCAGAATGACATCGAACCGCGAGGCTGCTGCCAAGGCGACCCCGTCCTGCCCGTCGACAGCCTCGGTGACCGTGTGGCCAGGTTCCTCGAGAAGGGCGCGGATCACGAAGCGGTTGATCGCGTTGTCTTCCACGACAAGCACCGACAGGGGTTTGGCCCGCGTATCCGGTGCGATCGGCAGCACGGGCGTCTCGGCGGACCCGTCCGCGCGGTCGAAGGGCAGCCTGACCCAGAATACGCTGCCCTGACCCATCTCGCTTTCCATCCCGATCTCGCCGCCCATCGCCTGCACAAGACGGCGCGTGATCCCGAGGCCGAGGCCGGTCCCGCCCGCCTTGCGCCCCCACGAGGTGTCAAGCGTCACGAAGTCGTCGAAGATCCGGGGCTGGTCGAGTTCGCCGATGCCGATCCCCGTGTCGATCACCCGCAACTCGACCATCATCCCGGTGTCGTCGAGGCGCGCTGGATCAACCTCGATCTCGATGATGATCCGGCCGCTGCGGGTGAACTTCACCGCGTTGCCGACGAGGTTGAGCAGGATCTGACGCAACCGCGCGGGATCGCCCGTCACAAGACCTGCCGGTTCCGCGACGATCCGCACGTCGATCCGGTTGCCTACCGTCGCCGCGAGGCCCGCCTGATTGGCCGCGACCTCGTGGACAACGGCCTCGAGGTCGAACGTGCTGCGACTGGCCTGAAGGACGCCTGCCTCGACGGTCGTGATGTCGAGGACGGAATTGACATGGTGCAGCAGGATTTGCCCGGAGGTTTCGATCACCTCGACGACCTTGCGCTGTGCGGCCGACAGCGGGGTCGACCCGAGAACCTCGACCGAGCCGAGCAGCCCGTTCAGGGGCGTCCGCATCTCGTGGCTCATCACGGCGATGAACTCTGCCTTCGTCCGCTCGCCCTCGAGCGCCAGGTCGCGGGCCTCGGTCAGTTGTCGTTCCGCCTTTTGACGGTCCGAGATGTCGCGAAGGAAGATGACGAAGATCTCGGCGTCCTCGCTGTCCGCCGAGGCGATGGAGACCTCGATGGGAAACCGTTGTCCGTTCTTTCGGATCGCCTCGAACTCGAGGCGCGGCCCGATCCTCGGGGCGTTTCCCGACAGGTATTGTTCGACCGCCGTCGTGGTTTCGGCCATGCGATCCGGCGGAAAGAGAAGCTCGAGCACCAAGGCGCCCAGCGCGTCGGACCGGGCGTGGCCGAATATCGCCTCGGCTGCGGGATTGAACTCGGCGATGCGGCCCTGTCGGTCGACGACCAGGATCGCATCGACCGAGGCGCTGACGATGTTGGCGAGTTGCGCGTTGGCAAGCCGTGTCGATGCGGTCTGTGCTCGTCCGCGCTGGACAAGCCGGATCAGCGCGGCCGTCAGTACGGTGAGCGTGAGAACCAGAAGCCCTGTCAGCGCGCTGACCCGCCGCAGCGTCTGCGCCAGACCCTCGCGCTGCGCGTCGGACGCGGTGGAGAACTCGGCAAGCCCGGCAAGGGCCAACGCGCGGGCCGGTGCGCGGACGGCGTCCGCCTGTCGGCTAAGCTCTGGCAATGCCGCGCGCAGGGCGCCATCCGGGCCGTCCATCAGCGGAAGCGCCCGCTCGACGAAGCCATGGATCGCGGCATGGCTTGACGCGTAGGAAGGGCTGCCACGCAACACGCCGTAGACGTCGCTTTCCTCGAAGATCGCGAGCCTGGAATAGAAGATGTCGAACCGCTTTCGGATCTCGGCGAGGTCTGCGTTTGGCATTGAAAGGCTGTCCTCCAGACGCTCGGCTTCCACCTCGAGCTGCGAGAATGCCCAGTGGACACTGTCCGAGCCTGCCTGCGCCAGCGCATCGAGCCGCCGCTGCACATCTTGGACCAGCGCCAGGATCACGACGAGGCTGGCCGCGATCAGCAGCACCAGAAGCCCTGTGCCGATCCGGCGCAGAACTGTGCGAAGAATGTCGCCGAGACCGACCAAGAGCCAAGACCCCGCCATGCGTCCCGGAACGGGACCGCGATTGCGCCATCAGCCTAGCGCAACGCCTGCGGGCGATCCAGCCGGGGCCGCCAAGCGAAGCGAGGAACAGGGGTGCGTGAAGCGGGACAGAGTGCTAGGCTCGTCCAGCCGCCGGCGCAGGGGATGCGCCACCACGGCATGGACCCGATATTTGCCATGAGACTGCTCATCGCCGATGATCACGACCTCGTTCGCGAGACGCTGGCGGCCTTTCTGCTGACCGAGGGCTTCGACGAGGTGTGCGGTGCGTCCAGCCTGCCCGAGGCGCTGGCCACGATCACGGCGTCCGGGCCGTT
>JANPJD010000204.1:0-7076 GCA_031425325.1 Rhodobacterales bacterium
CGACCTGATTTCTTCTTGCGCGATGACCGCGTTCCGGCGAAACGCAACCGGCACAAGGCGCGTTGACCCGAAAGGCGATCATCAGTGGGCAGGACGGAAAGCATGCACGAATACAAGGTCGTCCCCGCCCCCCGCCGTGGCGAAAAGGCCAAGGGCGCCAAGACGACGGCGGATCGCTTTGCCGTGGCACTCACCGCCCTGATGAACGAGATGGCCCGCGACGGGTGGGAGTATCTGCGCGCCGACACGCTGCCCTGCGAAGAGCGCGTCGGGCTGACCGGCAAGGCCACGGCTTTTCAGAACATGCTGGTGTTCCGCCGCGCACTTGCAGCCCCCGTCGCGGCCCCGGTCGTTGTGGCAGCGGCCGAACCGGCACCGCCGCCGCCCGCCGCCTTGCCCCCTGCCGCCCTGCCCCCGGCCCCCGAGGACAAACCGCGCGACCTTGCGGCCGAGTGATCAGCCGTCCGCGTCCAGCGACAGCGCATGGATGCGGGCGACAAGGTCGGCCCCTACCGCCGCATGAACGGCCCGGTGCCGCGCGACCCGGCCCATCGGGCCAAGCGCTGCGGCCCTGATCCTTACGCGGAAGTGGCTTTCGCCCGACCCGTCGTCACCCGAATGGCCCGCATGCTTGTGGCTTTCGTTGACCACGTCCAGCTCGGCAGGCGCAAAGGCCGCGCGAAGCCGGGTCTCGATCATCTGGGCGACTGGTAGATTTCCGGTCATTTCGTCGCGCCGCCCCTTCTATCCCCGTCGATAACACCTAAACTCCTGCGTCCGAGTCGGAAAGGCAAGCGCATGACGAACCGCCCCCCCTTCGAATTCGACCTCCGGGTCTCTGCCGACAAGAAGCGGCGCAAGACGGGACGTCGGGGCATGTCGGGGGCGTTCGAGACCTCGAACCGGCCCTGCGACCATCCCGGCTGCAAGGAGCCGGGCCAGTACCGCGCCCCGAAATCGCCGGATCTGCTGGACGAGTTCTACTGGTTCTGCCGTGACCACGTGCGCGAGTACAACCTCAAGTGGAACTTCTTTCAGGGCCAGACCGACGAGGATTTCCAGAAGTTCCTCGACAAGGACCGCCTCTGGGGCCGCGAGACCCAGCCCTTCGGCAAGCGCCCCGACGAAGGGCGGGCCTGGTCCCGGCTTGGCGTCAACGACCCGATGTCGATCCTGGGCGAAAAGGCGACGCAGAACCCCGGCAAACCCACCGGCAACGCGACGCGCAAGTTGCCCGCCACAGAACGCAAGGCGCTCGAGATCCTGGATGCGCGCGACACCTGGACGCGCACCGAGATTCGCAAGCAGTACAAGAGCTTGGTCAAGGACCTGCACCCCGACATGAACGGCGGCAACCGCGACGACGAGGACCGGCTGCAAGAGGTCGTCTGGGCCTGGGACCAGATCAAGGAAAGCCGCTACTTCCGGGAGTGACCGCATGGCCCGCTGGGCGCGCAGACTGGCGGGCGGGCTTCGTGGACTGCATTGGATGGCGCTGCGAGGGGTCGCAATCGCGTCGAGCCAGGCCGCCTCCGCGCGTCTTGCCATCGGTGCAATCGTCAAGGACGAAGAGCCCTACCTGCTGGAATGGATCGCCTGGCACCGCTGCCTCGGCATCGAGGATTTCTTCATCGCCGACAATGCCAGCCGCGACGGCACGACGGCGCTCCTCGCGGCACTCCATACAGAGGGGATCGTCACGCATATCCCCTTTCCCGGTCAGCCCGGCGTTCCGCCACAACTCGGCGCCTACCGTCACATCGCAGAGACGTTCCGCGACCGGACCGACTGGATCGCCTTCATCGACGCGGACGAGTTCCTGCGCGTGGAAAGCCCGCAAGGCGATCCCGCAGGACGGCTTCAGGCCTGGCTCGGTCGGCTGCCCCGACGGGTCGGCGCGGTCACGGTCAACTGGGCGGCCTACGGTTCGGACGGGCGGATCGAGCCGGGCGAAGGTCTTGTGACAGAACGCTTCACCCGACGCGCGCAGAAAGCCTTCAGGGACAACGATCACGTCAAGTCGATCGTCCGAAGCGCCTTCTGGCAAGGCATCCTCGAGACGCCGCACGGCTTTGCGATCACCAAGGGCGCTTTGTCGGTCGACACGCGCGCTTGGCCGGTTCCGCCGCATCAGGTCCGCGCGGGACGGGTGCGACGGATCGTCTGGGGCGTCGCGCGGCTGGATCACTATGCGGTCAAGTCGCGGCACGAGTTTCTGCACCGCAAGCTGAAGCGCGGCAGATCGGACACGCTCGATCCCGCCCATTCGCGCGACGAGGCCTATTTCCGGCTCTACGACCGCAACGACGTCTTCGACCCACCCCACCCCCGTTTTCTCGCGCGGGTCAGGGCAGAGGTCGCCCGTCTCGATGGACTGCTTTCCCAGCACGGCGGCACGGGGCAGTTTGCCCAAGCCGCCCCCGTTCAGGCCGGAGCGAAGGCCAGCGACACGCCGTTCATGCAATAGCGCAGGCCGGTCGGCTGCGGCCCGTCATCAAACACATGCCCCAGATGCCCGCCGCAGCGGCTGCAATGCACCTCGGTCCGCGTGCCGAAGAGGCCGCGATCGGGCTTCGTGCGGACCGCATCGGGCAGCGGCGCCCAGAAGCTGGGCCAGCCGGTGCCGCTGTCATACTTGGTGCTTGCATCGAACAAGGGCAGGGCGCAGCCGGCGCAGGCGTAGACCCCGGCCCGAGTCTCCTTGTCGAGCGGGCTCGTGAACGCGCGCTCGGTCGCCTCTTCGCGCAGCACGGCGAAAGCCGCGGGCGACAGGCGTGCGCGCCATTCCGCCTCGGTCAGCGTGATCTCGAACGCGCCCTCGGCGGGGACGCCCCGCCCGAGAGTGGCCATTCCCAGCGCCATGGCCGCGCCGGTCAGGAAATATCGTCTCTGCATTTCAGGCTCCTTTGCCGCTGCACATGCCACAGTTACGGGCCGGGGGGCGGCAAAGTTGCACGCCTCACGCGAACGGGAACGGATGCGACGGCCCGGCCTTCCCCTTGCACGCCCTTGCGTTATGATCCATCACGCAAGCCCAATGCGCCACACCGATGATAGGCGGGACATCACGATGGACGGACAACTCGACCGGAACACAAGACCCACCGAGGAGGTGTCCGTCCGCGATGTGTTCGGCATCGACACGGAGATGCACGTCAAGGGCTTCGCCGAGGCGTCCGACCGCGTGCCCGCCGTCGATCCGACCTACAAGTTCGACCCCGACACGACGCTCGCGATCCTTGCGGGCTTCGCCTACAACCGCCGTGTCATGATCCAGGGCTATCACGGCACGGGCAAGTCGACGCATATCGAGCAGGTGGCCGCCCGGCTCAACTGGCCCTGCGTGCGCGTGAACCTCGACAGCCACATCAGCCGGATCGACCTGATCGGCAAGGACGCAATCAAGCTGCGCGACGGCAAGCAGGTGACCGAGTTCCACGAGGGCATCCTGCCCTGGGCGCTGCGAAACCCCGTAGCCATTGTGTTCGACGAATACGACGCAGGACGGGCGGACGTCATGTTCGTGATCCAGCGGGTGCTGGAACATGACGGCAAGCTGACGCTGTTGGACCAGAACGAAATCATCACCCCGCATCCCTGCTTCCGCCTGTTCGCCACCTCGAACACCGTGGGCCTTGGGGACACGACGGGCCTTTACCACGGCGTCCAGCAGATCAACCAGGCGCAGATGGACCGCTGGAGCCTTGTGGCCACGCTGAACTACCTGTCGCACGATGCGGAAGCCGCCATCGTCCTGGCCAAGGCCCCGCATTACAACACCGACAAGGGCCGCAAGACCATCAACCAGATGGTCACCGTCGCGGACCTCACGCGCACCGCCTTCATGAACGGCGACCTCTCGACCGTGATGAGCCCGCGCACCGTCATCACCTGGGCGCAAAACGCCGAGATCTTCCGCAACGTCGGCTACGCCTTCCGCCTGACGTTCCTGAACAAGTGCGACGAGCTTGAGCGCCAGACCGTCGCCGAGTTCTACCAGCGCTGCTTCGCCGAGGAACTGCCCGAAAGCGCCGCCAGCATGGCGATGACGTGATGCGGGCGGCGGTGGTGGCGGTGGCACTATTGCTACCGGGACCATCCGCCCATGCGAGCGAACAGTTGCTTCGATGCTCTGCCGAGTACAAGGCGCGCGCGGACTGGCTGGGTGCGATGGACAAGGCGTCCGATACCAAGGCGATGATGGAAACCCGGTCAGAGCTCCTCCTCGGCCTGGCCGAGAGGGACGCGGCCCCGGTGGATCAGGACATAGTTTTCCCCCGGATGGATGCTTTTACCCTCGAGGCAGAGCGTGACCTCCTGGCGCTCGACGCGCTGACCCGGCTTGTCGAGCTTGCCGGGCCGGAGGCGGTCCTGACGACCTGCATGGAAGATCCACTATGCCAGACTTGCCTCACGCTCATGCCAAGCTGACCTCCGGGGTTGTCCTGATCGCCGTCGCGTTTGTCTTCACCCCCGCCCTTGCCGCCGAAGACCCTGCCCTCTACCCCGCCGCCCAATGCGCGGCGCTTTGGCTTGGGCATGATGACTACGCCCGACGCTCGGCCTTCCTAGACGCCGATGCGTCGGACGTGGCACTGGCCGAGGCGTTCCGCGCGGTGGCGCATCGGCTGACCAACCGGACCCCGGCCGCGATCGACGCCTTCATCGCAGATCAGGTGCCCCTGATGTCCCTGACGGTCGAGGCCTACATCTACGGCGGCGACAGGCAGAGCCGCGATCTCTACGAGCAGTTGATGGAGGATTGCCGCGACTTTGCCGCGACCCAGCCCGAGACGCGCGACCTGCGCTAAGGCGCGGCTTGCCCTGCCTGCTGCGGCGCCGCATAAATGGGTGACCAGGGCGAGGATGCGGTATGACCGACGAGATGCGACTTGGGCGCCTCCTGCCCCGCTTCAGCCCCCCGCCCCGCCCCGGCCCCGAGCCCCTGACCGGACTAAATGTCCAACTGGAGCGGCTGGACGCCGACCTGCACGGGACTGACCTGCACCGGGCCATGCAGGGCCACGACGCGCTCTGGGACTACATGCCCTACGGACCTTTCGGGTCGACCGCCGCCTATCACCGCTGGATCCGCGAGCAGGGCAGTGGCGACGATCCCGCCTTCTACGCGATCCGCAACCTCGCCACCGGCCAGTGCGGCGGCGTCGCGAGCTTCCTTCGGATCACGCCCGACATGGGCGTGATAGAGGTCGGGCACATCTGCATCACGCCCGAGATGCAGCATGGGGTGCTTTCGACCGAAGCGATGTACCTGATGATGCGATGGGCCTTCGAGGCGGGCTATCGCCGCTATGAATGGAAGTGCGACGCGCTGAACCTGCCGTCGCGGCGCGCGGCGCAGCGGCTTGGACTGTCGTTCGAGGGTGTGTTCCGGCAGGCTGCGATGGTGAAAGGTCGCAACCGCGACACGGCCTGGTTCGCCGCCATCGACGCCGAGTGGCCCAGCTTGCGCGAATGCTTCGAGGCCTGGCTCGACCCGCACAACTTCGACGCCACGGGCTGTCAGCGCGAGCGGCTGTCAGACCTCACGCGCCTAGTGCGCGTCGCGTCGGACCCGGCCCTCGGACACTAGTGACCGCCCGAGAAGACGAGCGTGCGGACCGGCAGGAGCAGCGCCTGGAACCGCAACAGCATGGCATGGACGACGCCCACCGCATCGACCCCGTGCAGCCACACCCCTTCCCAGGTGCCGACATCGGGCGATGCCAGCCGGGCGTGAGTGTCGGTGTAGATGTTGGCGATACAACTGCTGCCCGGCAGCAGCGCGTCGAACTCGTTCTCGAAAAGCGGCTCCATGAACACGGTCAGCGAGCCCGGCGCGCGCGCTGTCGCCTCGGCGTCGACCAGCCGGTCCGAGGTGCTGATCTGGCCCGAGGCGATGACCTGCTGCACGTCGGTCACCACCAGCGAGATCACCTGGAACGGCATCGAGATGCAAGTCGCCTCTCCGATCATGCCGGGCCGGATGACGGGCGCCTCGATCTGGTTGAACCCGGCCTGGATCGCGGCACGACCCGCGTCGGCCGGAATCAGCAGCCCCGCAGGACGCATGAACGGGTTGACGATGTCGCCGGGCCGCAGAAGGAACTGTTCGATCCGCCCGTCGACACCGGCATAAACGACCATCTTCGACAGGGCGACCTCGGCCTCGGACAGCGCCGCAAGCGCGCTTTCGCGCTGCGCCGGAAGCTGGAACGCGATCTTCGCCTCGGCCGAGGCGAGGTTGGCCTGCGCCGCGTCGAGCGCACCCTGCCGACCGGCCACGAGGTTCTCGAGCCGCTCGATCTCGCGCGTCGTCACGACATCGGCGTTGCGGCTGCGGATTTCGGTCTTGGAGTCGAGTTCATCCACGGCCTGCTGAACCGCGCTGCGTGCCTCGTCGATCCGTCCCTGCGCGATGGCCCTTTCGGTCTCGGCCACGACCAGCGCGGCTTCGATTTCGGCCACCTGGCGGCGCGCCGTCTGGACCCGCGCCTCTTCGGCGGTGGCATCGAGGCTGAACAGCGGATCGCCCGCCTTCACGTCCTGGCTGAAGCCGACGAACACCTCTTTCACGCGACCCGACCCTTCGGACAGGATCGGCACCGTCCTGAAGTACGAGACCGCCGAGGTGGACGACGGGTGGTAGAAGAAGACGATGGTGATCAGCGTCACCGTCAGGGCGATGCAGGCGGTGATGCCCCAGCGCAGTTCGTACCAGACCGAGGTGATAGTGATCTCGCGGCCCAGGCGCTTGCCCTGCACGAAGCGGCGCACGAGGAAGTCCGGAAGGATCGTGAGCAAGGCGCAAAACAGCAACTCGAGCATGGCTCAGGCCCTTTCGGCGCCGACGGGGGGCACCGATGGCTCGACGACTGGGGCTGTGTCGCGCGGCCCCCCCTCGACCGTCGCGGTGGCAGGACCGGGCGGCACCTCGGTCGGTGCCATGCGCGAGAGCGACTTCGCCATCGAGGACAGCGCGCCGCCGATATCGGGCAGGTCGATCAGCGCAAGCAGCAGGGCCGCGATCCAGAAGGCGTTGTTGTGCGTGACCAGCGCCACCAGCGTCAGCACGC
>JANPJD010000205.1:0-13538 GCA_031425325.1 Rhodobacterales bacterium
GCCAACGCCGCATCATACGGACCTGCGATGAACTGCTGGAGGGAAAGAAGCGGCCTTGCTGCTGGGCGGGCTGCATTCACCGGACCGACAAGAAACCGAGCCGCTGGCAACAGGCAGTCCTGATCGACAAGCAAGGGAAAAGCGTATCGTAGTCTGACCCACCAGTACGCAGCCATTGGTCGAGCCTAAAAGAACAAGCTGCCGAAGCCCCATTACGCATGTCGGCCGCCATTATAACGAACGACAGCTTCGTCCGAATAGCTGACCAACACGGTTTGAGGACAAACCCAAGATCTTTCTGCCATGTCCCGGTTATCGGAATGCGTCGCCCGCCCGACGGGGCGTTTTTCTTTGTGCAGCGGACAGCCGGCTCGCTACGCCACAGCCTCGACCGACACCGCCCGAATGCTCTTGTCCCGAAGCAGCGCACCGGACAAGCCGTCGTTGTCCAACGTCCGCGCCTTGGCCGTCGCGACGACCGTATAACGCCGCTTGCCTGCCTGAAGGTCGTCGTGCCGGGAGGTGGCACCAGGCCGCAGGCCATGTTCCCGCAGCACGGCCTTGAGCCGCGCGAGGTCGAAGCCGCCTTCCGGATCGACGCTTATCTCGACGCGGAGCATCGGCCCCGAGAAAGTCAGGCGCTGCGCGACCCGGAGCAGTACCAGAACCACCAGCGCTGTCGCCGTGCCAATCGTTGCAAGCTCCAGCAGGCCCGCCCCGAACACGATCCCAAGCGCCGCCGTCAGCCAGAGCGAGGCGGCCGTGGTCAGGCCCTGCACCGATGCGCCCTCGCGAAAGATGACGCCCGCCCCGAGAAAGCCTATCCCGGTCAGGATAGCATGCGGCATCCGGGCCAAATCCGAAACGACCTGGGCACCGACAGGCAGGCCGGTCGTCCACTCGTCCATCCGCAGCCCAAGCAACGTCATCAGCGCTGCGGCAAAGCAGACGAGCGTGTGCGTCCGCAGGCCGGCGGGCTTGCCCTGAAACTCTCGTTCCAGCCCGATCAGGGCGCCGGCGATCAGGCTGCACAGAAGCGGCAGCATCGCGTCAAGGTCGCGAAGTTCGGCAAGAAGGCTGTCGGTTGTCACGAGGAAATCCAGCAAGGTTTGCTGTCACAAACCTGTCACATCCCCGACGGGTTCCGCTGCCTGTGACCGGCCTCAGCCGCGCACCGCCTTGCGCCAGATGATCCAACCGCCCACCAGCATGGCAGCCCCCCATGCAAGAAACCCGAGATCCCACCAGATCCAATGCTCGCGCGGCGCGATTTCGTTGACGTGGTGAAGGCCGAGCAGTTGGTGGTTGATCGACCCCTCGACCAGATTGAAAAGGCCGAAGCCCATCAGGATCGCCGCAAGAAGCGCGGTCCCTCGGCCTGCGATCTCAGCCCTTACCCCTGCTCGCCAGAGCAACGTGATGCCGATGGCCACGAAGACGTAGGTGACAGCATGAAAGAGCCCGTCGAGAAGAACATTGACCCGGATGTTCCCGATCGATGTGGGCGGGTATCCGGCGCTTGAGGCGAGGTGGTGCCACTGCAAGATCTGATGCAGCACGATGCCGTCGAAAAATCCGCCAAGGCCAAGGCCAAGGAACAGTCCGGCGCGGAACAGGCCGCGTGTGTCTGGGGTGCTGCGTGTCATTGCGTCTGCCTTCGCAAAGGCGAGGCAACCCGCAGACCGGCGGCGTGTTCCGGCCTAGCGCTCGGTCAGCTTCAGCTCGATGCGCCGATTCTGGGCCCGCGCCTCGGGTGTCTCGCCCTCAGCCACCGGGCGGTATTCGCCGAAGCCGGTCGCGGCCATGCGCTGCGGCGGAAAGCCAAGCTCGTCCTGCATGTAGCGCACCACGGCCAGCGCGCGCGCCTGGCTGAGCTCCCAGTTGTCGGCAAATGCGCCAAGACCTGACAGCGGCAGGTTGTCGGTGTGCCCGTCGACCCGGATGATCCAGTCGATCGACGGTGGGATGTCGTCCGCGATGTCGCCCAACGTCTGCACCACCCCTGCGATCTGCGTCCGGCCTTCGGGCAATAGGTCTGCCGATCCGGGCTGAAACAGCACCTCGGACGAGAACACGAAGCGGTCGCCGACGATCCGCACGCCTTCGCGGCCCGCAAGAAGGTCGCGCAGCTGGCCGAAGAACTCGGACCGGAAGCGCTCAAGCTGGACAACCTCGTCCTGTGCGGCAAGCGCCTCTGCTGCCAGACGCTCGGCCTCGGCTTCAAGCCTGATGCGTTCCGCCTCTTCCAGCTCGGCGCGGGCGCGCTGTTCGCCCGCGACCTGCGCGAGGGCAGCGTTCAGCCTGCCGCCGAGCGTATCGATCTGCACCTGCGCCACGGCGTCACGTTCGGCGGCGCTGTCCAGCAGGCCCTGCAGGGCCCCGAGTTGCGACCGCAACTGGCCGATCTGCTCGTTCAGCAGCGCCACCTCGCGCTGGGCCTCGGTCGAGGCAGTCCGCTCCCGTGACAGAGCGTCCTCGGCGGCGGCGAGCAGGCCCGCACGCCGCTGCGCCTCGGTCAGTTCGGCGGCGGTCGTGTCGCGCGCGATATTGGCGGCCGCAAGAAGCGTCAGCGTCTCTTCGGCGCGTTTGCGCTGTTCCTCGAGCGCCAGCGTCATCGCGGTCAACTCGGTGTCCGCCGACTCGAGACGCTCGCGCAGCGCCTGGGCTGCAGCGGCATCGGCCAGACGCGCGCGCTCGGCTTCGGTCAGTGCGGTCTGAGCGGCCGTCAGGTCGCCTTGCAGCGCTTGCCGTTCGGCATCCGAAGCCGCCTGCCGGGTCCGCATTTCGGCAATCATCAGATCGAGCGCCTCGGCCCGCGCGGCGGCGAGGCGGGCAGCCTCTGTCTCAGCGTCGATCTCGTCGCGGGCTTGCGCGAGCGCGAGTTGAAGGGCCTCTTCCTGGCTTATCAGACGCGCCTGTGCGGCTTCCAGATCGCTCACGGTCGCGGTCAGCGCCCCGACCTCGCCGCGGGCGGCGTCGCGCTCGGCCAGAAGGCTTGCGACCTGCGTCTCGAAACTGCTGATCCGGGCGCTTGCCTCGGCAAGTTCGCCCTCGCGGCTGGACAGCTGTCCACGCAGCGTCGCGATCAGGGCCGACTGCGCCTCGCCCTCGGCCTCGGCGGCGGTCAGCGACGAACCGAGGCGCCCTACCTCGGATTGCAGGTCGGCGCTGCGCTGCCGTTCCAGCCCCAATGCTTCGCCGAGGTCGGCAAGCTGTGCTGCAAGGGTGTCAAGCTCGCTGCCCTGTTCGGTAATCGTCTCGCGCAGCACGGATTGCACGAGGACAAAGACGGTGAGCACGAACATCAGCACCATCAGAAGCGAGGTCATGGCATCGACGAAGCCCGGCCAGATCGGACTTTCGATACGCGAGGACCGACGCGACAGTGCCATCAGGCCCTCGGTCCGGTGCCGCGAGACAGCTGGCGGATCGCGGTCGTGAGGGCCGCGAGGTCGGTCCGCAGGTCGGTGATGCTTTCCTGCCGGCCGGCTGAAATCTCCTCGAGGATCTTCAGAAGTTGCACGTCGATCGACCGCAGCCGCATCCGGCTTTCGGCGTCAACATGCGCGCCGCCCTCGGGCAGGGCCAGCGCCTCGGCCAGGGCCGCCTGCGCCTTGGCCATCCGGTCCTGTCCGTCAGCGATCCGCGCGAGAAGCGCGTCCTGCGGCGAGGCCTGCTCCAATCGGCCGACAAGTCGCTCCACCGCCGTCGAAAGGCCAAGGAGGCGGTCTTCGAGATCGGCGCGCGACTGCTCGGCCAGCAGATGGCTTCGCTGAAGGCCCTCCATCTGCTCGACCATCGCATCGAAGCCCGAACCGAGTGCCACCAGGTCCGATCCGCCGCCCGCCGCTTCGCCCTCGGCGGATAGGCCGACACGGGTGATCGTCGAGACCCATTCTTCCAGCTCGCGGTAGAAGCGGTTCGTCCCATGGCTTACGAAAAGCTCGAGCAAGCCCACGACGAGCGAGCCGCCAAGGCCCAGCAGCGACGACGAAAAGGCCGTGCCCATCCCGTCGAGTTGCCCTTCGAGGCCCGACATCAGCTTGTCGAAGACCTGGACCCGCGTCTCGCCCTCTTGCGGGGCAAGCGAGCGGATCGTCTCGACCATCGCAGGCACTGTCGTGGCAAGGCCGTAGAAAGTGCCGAGCAGTCCCAGGAAGATCAGAAGGTTCGCCAGATACCGCGTGATGTCGCGCTGCTCGTCGATCCGGCTGCCAACCGAGTCGAGGATCGAGCGCGCGCTGGACGACGATATCTGCATCCGCGCCCCGCGTGAGCGCAGCAGCGTGGCAAGGGGCGCCAGCAGAAGCGGCGGGCGGGTCTGGTCGTGACCGGGGCGACGTGCGACGAAGTCGCTTATCCAGCTGACCGACCTTACAAGCTGGGCCAGCTGCCAGAAGCAGATCAGGATGCCAAAGACGAAGACCAGACCGACGAAGCCATTCAGCAGCGGCTTGGCAAGGAACACGCCGCGCAGCATTGGAAAGGTAACGTAAAGGCCGACTGCGACGAGAACGGTCACGAGCACCAGCAAAAGGACCTGCCGCACGGGTTGGGTGAATCGCGCCTCGGCGTCGGCCTTCTGCATCGTCGTTCCTGGCCTCGTTTCCTGTGCTCGGACAATAGGCGGCGCACCGGGGGAAGCCAACTCACATTGCGCGGGATCGGCCCTGCGCGGCTGGCTCTTGAGGCGTGGCGGCGGTATGGAAGGCGGGCCGGATGCAGGCAGGAGGATTCATGCGCGCGCTTGTGGTGGTCGTCCTGACCGGAGCCCTTCTATGGTGCGGCTATTGGTTCGTCGGGTCGCAAGCGATGGAGCGGGGCGTGGCCGACTGGTTCGACCGCCAGCAGGCGGCCGGACTGACGGCAGAGCGGTCGGACGTCGCCGTGCTGGGGTTTCCGAACCGGTTCGATCTGACCGTAACCGAACCCCGGCTGGCCGATCCGCGCAGTGGCCTCGGATGGTCCGCGCCCTTCGTGCAGGTCCTGACGCTGAGCTATGCGCCGTCTCGGCTGATCGTGGCCTTTGCGCCCGAGCAGAGCGTCGACCTGCCGGGCCAGACGCTGCGACTCGTGTCAGGGAAACTTCAGGCGAGTGCGGCGCTCGACAGCGGTGCGGGTTGGGCGCCCGAGGACGTGCGACTGGTTGGGGACGCCCTGAACCTGCGCTCGTCGCTCGGATGGGCGGTGACCGCCGATACGGCCCGCGCGGCGATGCGGCGGCTGGACGAAAGCGGCACCGTGCAGGAGGTGGGGCTTGAGTTCCTTGGCCTTGGGGCAAGCCTGCCCGAGGGCGGGGCTGCGGGCGTCGTGCTGGACCGGGTGCATGTCGATGCCGAGGTCCAGCTGTCGGGCCCGCTCGACGGTCGTGCCGAGGTGCCCCCCGTCGTCACCGGGGTCACGATGCAGACGTTGTCACTTGCTGCGGGCGAGATCGACCTGACCGGATCGGGCCGTCTGACCGCCGACGCGGCGGGCTATGCCGAGGGCAGGATCGCGCTGCGCCTGACCAACTGGCGGCAGCTTCTGGCGCTTGCGGTCGATGCCGGGCTTGTCACGCCCGAAGTCGCGCCGACATGGGCGAACGCGCTGTCGCTGCTGGCCGATCAGTCGGGCGACCCGCAGGTGCTGGAGTTGCCCCTGACGTTCCGCGCCGGTCGTGCAAGCCTTGGTCCGCTGCCCATCGGACCTGCGCCCCGGCTTCGCTGAGGCGCCTTGCCCTCAGCGGCAGTAGGCGCCGTTGCCGTGCCGCGCGGTGTCGAGGTGGATGTGGTTGCGGTGAAAACGGTCGGCATCGGGACCAAGCGTCGTGCCGAACGTCCCGCAGGCCGTCTGATAGGCTCGGCGCATCGGCTTGCCCGCCGAGCGGCGCCAGTGGTCGAGGACGCTGATCGTCGTGCCGTTCGCAAGCTCGATGGCCGCGATGTCGATGGCCTTGCCGCGTCCGTGTTCGCTGACCTTCGCACCCTTGACGTTGTTGCGCGGGCGACAGGCGTAGCTTGCAGCGACCTGAAGCCGGGCAACCTCCTTGCGGCCGAAGGCGGGCTTCAACCCACCCGAGACCCAGGCACGAAGTGCCCGTGCGGTTTCGCAGTCGAGCACGGCCCCCGTGCTGAGCGCCACGCCGTCGACCGAAGTCACGCGCACCGGCGCGTCGATGCCGCAGCCCCGCACGCGCGAGGTGATCGGGGCCAGCACCTCGCCCTGAATGGCGGGATCGCCGCAGACCGAGCCTTTGCGCCCGACCACGGCACTGCGACCGGGCAGGATGCGGACGGCCGCGACGGTCTGCACCTCTTCCGGGGTATCCGCCTGCCTCTGGAAGGCGGGTCGCGGCATCGGGCGAGGAACGGAGATCAGGCCGACGCGCAGGATCGCGGGCGCGGCGGCGGTAGGCGCGGCAGCGGCGGGCGGCGCTGCGACAAAGGCTGCGGCGGGCCTGGGCCTTGGCCGGATCGTGGGGCCGGCCGTCGACTCTGTCACGATGGTGGTGGGCGCAGGCCCGGGCACTGAGACGGGGCGCGGAAGGGGGCGCAGGACGATCACCGGGAACGCAGGTTCCGCTGCCGGGTCGGCGGGCAGGGCGGGGCGGGCTACAGGACGCAACGAGGAGGCGGGCGGCGATGCGACCACGGGCACTGCAAGCGCAGCCCAGAGCAGGATTGCCAGTCCGGTCGCCTTCATCTTGCCCCTACTCTGCAGGCTTGGCCTCGGCCGTCCCGCCAGCGCCGCGCCCGAAGTCGGGGGCGGCGGTGTCCTGTCCCGCTTCGATGATACCGCGCCGGATCGCGCGAGTCCGGGTGAAATATTCGTGAAGGTGCGGACCATCGCCGAGACGGATCGCCCGCTGCAGCGCAAACAGCTCTTCCGTGAAGCGTCCAAGGATGTCTAGCGTCGCTTCCTTGTTGGTCAGGAACACGTCCCGCCACATCGTCGGATCGCTTGCGGCGATGCGCGTGAAGTCGCGGAAACCCGCCGCAGAGTACTTGATGACCTCGCTGTCGGTCACGCGGCGCAGGTCGTCGGCGACGCCGACCATGGTGTAAGCGATCAGGTGCGGCGTGTGGCTCGTGACTGCCAGGACCAGATCGTGGTGGGCCGCGTCCATCTCGTCCACATTGGCGCCGATCGCCTCGAGCAGCGCGCGCAGCCTGTCGACGGCGGCGTGGTCGCTGTCAGGCAGAGGGGTGAGAAGCCACCAGCGGTTCTGGAACAGCGACGCAAAGCCCGACCGGGGGCCGGAGTGTTCGGTGCCCGCGATCGGGTGACCCGGCACGAAATGGACGCCCTCGGGGATATGCGGGGCCACCGCCTCGATCACGGCCTGCTTGACGGAGCCGACATCGGTCACTGTCGCACCGGGTTTTAGGTGGGGCCCGATCTCTGCCGCGATCTGGCCCATCACGCCGACCGGGACGGCCAGCACTACAAGGTCTGCGCCTGCCACCGCCTCGGCAGCCGTCGCCGTCACCCGGTCGACGAAGCCGAGCGCCAGCGCCTCGGCCCGCGTCTCGGCCGAGCGGGCATGGCCCACGATCTCGCCCGCAAGCCCGCCCGCGCGTATCGCATGGGCCATCGACGAGGCGATAAGGCCCAGACCGATCAGCGCGACGCGGTCATACATCGGCATCAGCGCTGCCCCTTGAACTGCGCGACGGCATGAACCACGCGGCGGCACGAGCTTTCGTCGCCGACCGTGATCCGCAGACAGTGCGGCAGCTTGTAGCCCCCGACCTGCCGGACGATCAGCCCCTGGGTCTTGAGATAGGCATCGCAATTCATCGCCTCGGCCGCGTCGGCAAACCGCGCCAGCACGAAATTGGCGGTCGAGGTGTCGGACGGCACACCCATCTCGGCCAGCGATTCCGCAAGCCAGGAGCGCATCCGGGCATTCTCGGTGCGGCACCGGGCAAGGTGATCGCGGTCGCGCACTGCCGCCTCGGCGACGTCGAGCTGCGTCGTCGACAGGTTGAACGGGCCGCGGATGCGGTTCAGCACGTCGATGATCGTCTGCGGGCCATAACCCCATCCGATCCGAAGCCCGCCGAGGCCGTAGATCTTCGAGAAGGTCCGCGTCATCACGACGTTCTCACGGCTTTCGATCAGGGCGGCCCCGCCGTCATACCCCTCGACATATTCGGCATAGGCACCGTCGAGCACGAGGATCGCCTGTTTCGGCAGGCCGTCGGCCAGGCGGGCCACGTCGGCCGCCCCGATCATCGTGCCGGTCGGATTGTTCGGATTGGCAAGGAAGACAAGCCGCGTGCGCCGCGTGCAGGCGGCAAGGATCGCATCCACATCTGCCGTGCGCTCGCGCTCGGGGACTTCGACGGGCTTGGCACCCACCGCCAGCGCCGAGATGCGGTACATCAGGAAGCCATGCTCGGTGTGGATCACCTCGTCGCCCGGCCCGGCATAGGCCTGGCAAAGAAAGGTGATGATCTCGTCCGAGCCCGCGCCGCAGATAACCCGGCCCGCGTCGAGCGCGTGGACCTCGGCTATGGCCTGGCGCAGGGATGCATGGTCGGTCGAGGGATAGCGGTGCAGCGTGTGGGCCGAGCGAAGAAACATCTCTTTGGCGCGTTCGGAGGGGCCGAACGGGTTCTCGTTCGAGCTTAGCTTGACGGCGTTCGTGACCCCCGCGATATGGGCCTGACCCCCCTGATACAGGGCGATGTCAAGGATCCCCGGCTGGGGGCGGATCGCATCGGTCATGAAGATCTCCCGGTTGGGCGGTTTCTAGCCGCCCGCCCCCTGCATTGCCAGCCGCAAACTGGCGGGGCCGGGTCAGCCCTTCTTGGCCCGCGCGCTCAGCCAGTCCATCGCAGCCAGAAGGACACCCGACACAACGAAGGTCAGGTGGATGACGACCAGCCAGTACATTTCGGACTCGCCGAACGTCACGGCGGTGTCGATGTCGCGGATCTCCATGAACTTCTTGAGCAGATGGATACCCGAGATCGCGACGATCGAAGCGATCAGCTTCATCTTCAGGCCCGAGAAATCGACCGTCCCCATCCAGTCGGGCCGGTCGCCGCCATCGTCGATGTCGAGCTTCGAGACGAAGTTCTCGTAGCCCGAGAACAGGACGATCAGCAGAAGGTTGGCGGCGAGCGTGAGGTCGATCAGCGTCAGGGCGACAAGGATCACCTCCTCGGCGGTCATCGACATCACCGCGAAGAGGTAGGTCACGAGGTCTCGCAGGAAGACGACAAGCAGCATGGCCAGCGTCACGACGAGGCCGAGATACATCGGTGCCATCAGCCAGCGCGAGGCGAAGAGAACCTGCTCCAGCCGCTGTTCAGTCCGGGGTTTCTGCATGGCGCGCTCCGCTTGTCCGCCGTTCCGTCTAGCGCAGCGGAAAGGAGCGCGCACCTGTTTTTGCAGGCTATTCGAAGTTGCCTTGGGGGCGAACTCCGGAACGTCGTGCGGTGCGTAAAGCGAGGGTGTCCGAAGCCCTCTGCCGTTGCGCTGCGATGAGCCTGGGCAAGCGCGTGATGGCGGGACGCCGCTCGGCCAACAATGGGTGGCGGGTTGCCGCTTCGCCGCAAGGTCAGGGCGAAGGCCGCGATCAATCGTCAGAGCCGTAAGTATGGAAGGACGCGGGGCGCCCGCGGAACTGCACAAAGGGCCTGACACCCAACAGAAGGGCCGCCGCAGTTGCCCGCGACGGCCCTTCGGATCACGCGCTGGGGCGGATCAGTTCTTGGCGTAGTATTCGACGACCAGGTTCGGTTCCATCTGGACCGGATAGGGCACGTCGCCCAGGGCCGGCGTGCGAACAAAGCGGGCCGTCAGCTTGGAGTGATCGACCTCGAGGTAGTCAGGCACGTCACGCTCGGTCAGCTGGATCGCCTCGAGGATGAGGGCCATCTGCTTGGACTTCTGGCGCACCTCGATAAGGTCGCCTTCCTTGACGCGGTAGGACGCGATGTTGACGCGCTGGCCGTTCACCAGAACATGCCCGTGGTTCACGAACTGCCGCGACGACCAGATCGTCGGCATCAGCTTGGCACGGTAGATCACCGCGTCGAGGCGACGCTCCAGAAGGCCGATCAGCATCTCGCCCGTGTCGCCGCGCACGCGCTCGGCCTCGGTATAGATCTTGCGGAACTGCTTTTCCGTCAGGTCGCCGTAATAGCCCTTGAGCTTCTGCTTGGCGCGCAGCTGCGTGCCGAAGTCCGACAGCTTGTTCTTGCGGCGCTGGCCGTGCTGGCCGGGACCGTATTCGCGCTTGTTGACCGGGGATTTCGGACGGCCCCAGATGTTCTCGCCCATGCGGCGGTCGAGTTTGTACTTGGCAGAGGTGCGTTTCGTCACCGCTGATCTCCTTCGATTGAAGGGCGTTGTCCTCTTCCCGCGACCGGGACGACAGGCACCCCCTTGCGGGGACCACCAACACCAATGAAAACCCCCGGACCTCGCGGACCGGGAGTGGGCGGCTTATACAGGCGGGCAGCGGGGCGTCAAGCCGGTTCGGCCCGTCAGTCGATCACCCGGTAATGCGCCTCGGTCGGGGTGAGGTTCGCCCCGTTGATCGGCAGGATGTCCTGAGGGCAGGCTGACATCGCGACGATGCAGTCCATGACAGCCCGAAGGACCACATGATCGCCCGGCTTCGACAGCGGCTCGCCCCAGGTCGTTGTGCCATCCTCGGCGACGGGGATGTTCATCCACAGGTTCAGCGGGCTGGGCGTCTCGGCCACTTTGACCCCGAGGCCTGCCAGGCCCGCGTGTAGGTTGTCGGTGCAGTTGTCGTGATACTCGGTGCAGCCGAGCAAGCCGTAGCGGTAATTGTCGCAGGCCGCGATCAGCGTGTCATGCCGACCGGGCGAGGTATCCTCCTCCAGCATTAGGATCGCCCGCCGCCGGTTGGTGATCAGCGCATCGCCCTTGCGCGGCCAGACATGGCCGATGGTGGGGCGCATGTGCTCGTTCGACAGGTACTCGCCCAGGTCTTCGGCGTTGAACGCCCAGGTGTCGACGACCTGGCTGCCATGCGTGTTGACGATCTGGATCGCCTGCCCCTTGGCGAGACGGACAGCGCGGCCCCTGCGGGCTGGGAGGGTTTGGAGGTCATTGGTCATGGAGTGCGTCCTTGCCAGAGGCTTCGCCCCAACCTGACGGCATCGCCCGTGTCGACACAAGACGCTTGCGGGCCTTGACCCCTCACCCGCACTTCGAGAACCCGCAATCGGCGCAGGTCATGCAACCCTCGACCATCCGAAGCTCGTAGCTGCCGCAACTCGAGCAGGCCTTCGCGCTGCTCGCCACAACCCCTCCGGCGCGCGGGTCGGATTTCAGGCCCATACCCTCGCCGGGGATGAAGCCGATGGCGATCAGGTGGCCCTCGATCACACCGCCGATCGCCGCAAGGATCGAGGGGATGTAGCGCCCCTCGACCCACGCGCCGCCGCGCGGGTCGAACACGGCCTTCAACTCCTCAACCACAAAGCTGATGTCCCCGCCGCGACGGAACACCGCCGAGATCATCCGCGTCAGCGCGACGGTCCAGGCGAAATGCTCCATGTTCTTCGAGTTGATGAACACCTCGAAGGGGCGGCGGTGGCCCGCGATCACCACGTCGTTGATCGTGATGTAAAGCGCGTGCTCGCTTCCCGGCCACTTGACCTTGTAGGTCTGCCCGTCCAGCGCCGCCGGGCGGTCGAGCGGTTCCGACAGATAAACGACCTCGCCGCCCCGGACCTGCTCCGGGGCCTCCTTGACCGGCGTCTCGGGCTGCGAGACGGTCAGCACCGAGCCCGTCACCGCGTTCGGGCGATAGGTGGTGCAGCCCTTGCAGCCCTGATCCCAGGCGGCCATGTAGACCTCCTGGAACTCTTCGAAGCTGATATCCTCGGGGCAGTTGATCGTCTTCGAGATCGACGAGTCGACCCATTTCTGCGCCGCCGCCTGCATCCGCACGTGGTCGAGCGGCGGCAGGGTCTGGGCGTTGACGAAATGCTCGGGCAGGGGGGCATCGCCATGCATCTGCCGCCATAGGCTGACGGCGTAGTCGACGACCTCTTCCTCGGTGCGGCTGCCGTCCTTCTGAAGCACCTTGCGCGTGTAGGCATAGGCGAAGACCGGCTCGATGCCCGAACTGACATTTCCAGCGTAAAGGCTGATCGTGCCGGTGGGTGCCACCGAGGTCAGCAGCGCGTTGCGAATGCCGTGGGTGCGGATCGCCTCGCGCACGTCTTCGTCCAGGTGCGTGAGCGACCCCGAGGCCAGATAGGGTTCGGCATCGAACAGCGGGAAGGCCCCTTTCTCGCGCGCAAGGTCCACCGAGGCGAGGTAAGCGGCCCGCGCGATCGCCTGCATCCAGCGTTCCGTCTGCGTGGCAGCCTCTTCCGAGCCATAGCGAAGCCCAAGCATCAGCAGCGCGTCGGCAAGGCCGGTGACGCCCAGCCCGATGCGACGCTTGGCGCGCGCCTCGGCGGCCTGCTCGGGCAGAGGAAAGCGCGAGGTGTCGACCACGTTGTCCATCATCCGCACCGCGACCCGCACCAGCTCGTCTAGCGCCGCCAAGTCGAGCCGCGCCCCTTCCCCGAACGGGTCCGACACCAGCCGCGACAGGTTGACCGAGCCGAGCAGACACGCGCCATAGGGCGGCAGCGGCTGCTCGCCGCAGGGGTTCGTCGCGGCGATGGTTTCAGCGTAGGCAAGGTTGTTCATCGCGTTGATGCGGTCGATGAAGATCACCCCAGGCTCTGCCACATCGAAGGTAGAGCGCATGATCTTGTTCCACAGATCGCGGGCGGGAAGGCTGCGGTACACCTTGCCGTCAAACACCAGATCCCAGGGCCCGTCCGCCTTCACCGCCGCCATGAACGGGTCGGTAACCAGCACGGACAGGTTGAACATCCGCAGGCGCGCAGGGTCCTTCTTCGCTTCGATGAAGGCTTCGATGTCGGGATGGTCGCAGCGCATGGTGGCCATCATCGCCCCACGACGGGAGCCTGCCGACATGATTGTGCGGCACATCGCATCCCACACATCCATGAACGACAGCGGCCCCGAGGCATCCGCCGCCACGCCCTTCACCACCGCGCCCCGCGGCCGGATGGTCGAGAAGTCATAGCCGATGCCGCCGCCCTGCTGCATCGTCAAAGCCGCTTCCTTCAGCCCGTCAAAGATGCCGCCCATGCTGTCGGGGATCGTGCCCATGACAAAGCAGTTGAACAGCGTGACAGACCGCCCTGTCCCTGCCCCCGCCGTGATGCGGCCCGCAGGCAGAAAGCGGAAGCCTTCGAGCGCGGAGTAGAAGCGTTCCTCCCACAGCGCGGGCTCCGCCTCCACCTCAGCCAGAGCGCGCGCTATGCGGCGCCAAGTCTCCTCCACCGTCCCGTCGATAGGCGTGCCATCCTGTGCCTTCAGGCGGTACTTCATGTCCCAGATGGCTTCGGCAATGGGGGTGGCGAAAGCGGTCATGACAGAGCCTCGGGTTCAGGGTACGGATGCGGAAGCATCCGAGCATAGCGTGATATAGGGGCTTGGACAACGTACGACCCCAAAATCTGCGTATTCTTACCAGC
>JANPJD010000206.1:0-12819 GCA_031425325.1 Rhodobacterales bacterium
CCAGAAGATGGCGCTGACCGCCTATTCGCGCACTGCAGCCTATGACGCGGCGGTCTCGGGCTGGATGGCGGGCGCGCTCTCGTCGATTTCTGCGGCGAACCAGTTCGAGATCGCGGCGTCGTAGGCCGCGGTGCGGGCATAGGCCTTCTGGGCGAGCTTGCGGCGGAGCGTCAGCGTGGTCTGGCCGTCGTTCGCGTCGAGATCGGCGAGGATGGCGGCGTAATCCGCGGGCTCCACGACGACCGCGACATCGGCGTGGTTCTTGGCCGCGGCGCGGATCATCGCGGGGCCGCCGATGTCGATGTTCTCGATGCAGGTCGCGGCATCGGCGCCGCGCGCCATCGTCGCCTCGAACGGGTAAAGGTTCACGACCAGAAGGTCGATCGGCTCGATCCCGTGGGCCACCATCGCGACGAGGTGCTCGTCATCGTCGCGCAGCGCCAGAAGGCCGCCGTGGATGGCGGGATGCAGCGTCTTGACGCGCCCGTCCATCATCTCGGGAAAGCCCGTGACCTCGGCCACGTCGCGCACCGCCAGCCCTGCCGCCCGCAGGCCCGCCGAAGTGCCGCCCGTCGAGATCAGCTCGACCCCCCGCGCGGCAAGCGCCCGCGCAAGCTCCAGCAGGCCCGTCTTGTCCGAGACGGAAATCAGCGCGCGGCCGACGGGAACGAGGTTGGGCATCGTCTTTCCCTTGCAGCAGTCAGGCGCTTCCCCGGTTCATAATGGGCAGGTCGTCCCGGTCGAGGTCGCGGATCGCGAGCGGAGTATCCTGTGCTTTTGCCAAGGTCCAGCCGGTCCTCGCCTCGTTTCGCAACAGCGTCGCGGCAATGACGATCTGGCGCGTCGGACGCGGCTTGAGGCGACCCTTCTCGAGATAGACCGAAGGGTCGAGCGTCAGTTCGCCATCGCCGCTGTGGCGGAAGACCCAGATCTCGCCGCTCTTGAGCGCCATCGACACCGCCGTGCCGCCAAGGTCGATCTCGGGGTCCACGTCGGGATGCAGATGGAAGCGCAGCATGTAGCGAAGCCCGTGCATCCGGTCGAGCCTGCGGCGCGCCTCGGTCGAGGTGGCCGACAGAAGGTCTTCGCCGACCAGCCTGCGACCGTCCGACGACAAGTCTAGAAGCCGCGTATGGGTCAGGCCATGCGTCGCGACCCAACCCTCGTGGCTCATCGCAAGGCTCATGCCGGACTGGCCGGTGGCAAGCTCGGCCAGCTTGACCGCCGCCCGGTCGGTCAACTGATCCCTCCCGTCCGGGCCGAGGCGCGACGACGAGAAGCCCTCGATCTCGAGCGTCGAATGGCTTGCCGTCGCCCGCCCCGCCCGCCGCCAGTCGGGGCCGAAGGGCGCGCCCGAGCCGCAGCTGACGATCACCGGGCGGCGGCCCGAGGTCAGTTCGAACGCAAGGGTCGAGGCATGCGCCGAGCGTGAGGCGCGCCCATCGGGCGGCGAGGCCGCATCGGCGACGATGCTGGTGCGCCCGCCAGACATCCGGGCGAAACCCATGGCAAGGCCCATCACCGCCGAAGGTTTGACGCGCGAGGCCGCAAGCGCCTGGTCCAGCCGACCCTCGATCCCGCGCCCGCCGCCATGGAACCGCGCGAGCGACCCGTCCGCATGACGGAGCGCCCGCAAGGTGGGCGCGATGCGCTCGATGGCCGCGACATGCTCGGGCGCGGGCCTTCGCCCGGCCTCGGTCAGGGCTTGCGCGGCCCAGGTCAGTAGCGTGAAGACCTCCAGCAGTTCCTCGGGGTTGCGCGTGGGAATGCCGCCCTCGCTGTCGACCTCGCGCGCGCATTCCCGCGCCAGCGCCGAGCGGGCGGCGGCGACGTGCCGTTCCATCCCCGTCAGCGAGAGCCCCGCATAGATCAGGCCGGTCAGCGCCTCGAACCTTGGCAGGCCGGGTGCTGCGGTGGCCCAGCGCCGACCGAGAAAGACGGTCTGGCGCGACAGCGCACGGTAGAAGGCGCCCGTCGCCGCCCCGTCCTTGCCGTTCATCAGGAACAGCGCGTGGTTGATCCAGCGGATCATCCGCCGCCCCGTCAGATCGGGCGTCCAGCCCGGCCCGCTGCCCCTGCCGAAGCGCTCGATCCACATCCAGGTCCAGGCCTGCGCGCGGCTGCGGGCGTTTGCGTCTCCGACGGCCGCGAGATCGTCGAGCCAGGCAAAGCCCTGGATCTCGTCCTCGAAGGCCGGGTCGGGCATCGAGATGTCCCAGATGGCAAGCGCGGGGGCTTCGACCAGATGGCCCGAGAACAGGAAGTTACCCGCGACAAGCTGACGTCCGCGGGCATAAAGGCCAATGGTGCGCGGCTCGGGCTGCGAAACGAAGCCGGATGCGGGGCGCGCCAGCCCTGCAAGCCGGGCGTGCAGACGGTTCAGCGTCTGCGTCCGCCGTGCCGAAAATCGGGTCCGCTCGGTCACGCCTGCCTCATTCCTGCCTCGGCCGCCTTGCCCGCTTCGGGGTCTGGCGGCCAGCATAGCCCTCAGGACGCCGGGCTGTCACCGCAGATCGGGCAGGCGGAAGGTCACGATGTAGAATCCGTCGATCCCGCCCCGGTCGGCCCAGTGATCGGGTCGCAACCGCAGCGCCCCCGTTTCAGTGCGCCAGGCGGGGTCGGCCCCCTCGGCATCGGCTGGAACGACGGCCAGGCCGGGATGTCGCGCCAGCACCGCCTCGGCCTGCCGCTCGCCCTCGTCGGGCAGGACCGAGCAGGTGCAATAGATAAGCCGCCCGCCGGGCTTGAGAAAGCCCAGCGCGCGGTCGATCAGCCGGGCCTGCAAGTCGAGCAGCGCAGGCATTTCGGAGCCGTCCTTGGCGAAGGGCAGGTCGGGATGACGGCGGATCGTGCCGGTGGCGGAACAGGGCGCATCAAGCAGAACCGCGTCGAACGGCGCATCGGGCGTCCATTGCAGCGCATCGGCGGCGATTACCTCGGCGGACAGCCCTGTCCGCGAAAGGTTCTCGCGCAGCCGTGCCAAACGTGGCCCCGAGATGTCGAGGGCGGTGACAACCGCGCCCGCCATCGCAAGCTGCATGGTCTTGCCGCCGGGTGCGGCACAAAGGTCGAGCACCCGCTCTCCAGGCTTCGGGGCCAGCACCCGTGCGGGCAGGGCCGCCCCCGCGTCCTGCACCCACCAGTCGCCGGTGGCGTAGCCAGGCAGTGCCGTCACCTGACCCGCAGTGGCGAGCCGAAAGCTGCCCGTCGGCAGTGGCTCGGCCCCCTCGGGCACGACGCCGCCGGGCTTCACCGTCAGGTCGAGCGGGGGCGCTGCCGCCTGCACGGCCTCCATCCCGAGCACCGCCTCGCGCCCCCAGGCATGGACAAGGGGCTGGCGCAGCCACATGAGCATCTTCTGCGGCGGAAAGCCGTCGAAGCTTGGACTGTCGCCCAGCTTGCGAAGGACGGCGTTCACGAGCCCCGCAAACGGCCCCGTGCGCCGCCCGCGCCGCACCATCTCGACCGCCGCGTTGACGACCCCGTGGGCTGCGGCCCCCTCGACGGCAAGCTCGACGACCGCAAGGCGCAGGGCATTCTGTACCATGCGCGGCGGCGCGCGGCGGACATGGGGGGCCAGAAGACGGTCGGCCTGCTCGACATGGCGCAGGGTCTGGCTGGCCAGCCGCTGCGCCCGGCCCCGCTCGCCCGGCGGCAAACCGGCAAGCGGACCGTTCGACTGCGGCAGCACCTCGGACATCATCCGGCGTTCGCCCAGCACCGCGTCAAGGATCGCCACCGCAGCGCCACGCGCCGCCAAGCCTTCTGCCGCCATGCCGCCTGCCCGCCCCCGCCCGTGCGAACCCTTGTCCGCCAAGGCGCCCGGCGTATATCAAGCGATGTGCCGATACAAGAAACGCCCATGCCTGACGACGATCTGCCCCCCGCCGCCCGACGCGCCCTGGCCGAGGCCGAGGCGCGCCGAAAGGCCGATGCCGCTAAGACGCCTCTGCCTGCCGAGCTTGGCGGGCGAGACGGACCCGAGCCTGTGCGCTATGGCGACTGGGAGCGGAAGGGCCTTGCGATCGACTTCTAGCGGAGGCGGAACGACGCCGAGTCGCCCGCACCCTGATCCACCGTAAACCGGATCTCCTCGTCGCCCCGCACCTCGACCAGTTGGCAGTTGTAGGGGATCTGCGTGCCGCTCCAGTCGATGTCGCGGCAGAAGAAGCCATCCTTCCAGGACCAGTTGCCCGTCAACTCCCAGCCGAGCGCGCTGCCTTCGATCCGCCCGTCGGACAGGATGCGGATAAAGATTTGGAAGAGGCCAAGGCGAAGCTCGCGCCCCTCGACCAGCTGAAGGAACCGGGCCTGATCGTTGATCGGCGCGAATGTGTTGGCTTGCGCGGGCAATGCGCCAAGCAGGCAAAGCGCGAGGACGCAGAAGAGCCGGGACATGGCGAGCTTCCTGAGACAGGTTTCTAACGCAAGGATACGCCGCATCCGTCGCACCGGATCACCCGCCACAGAATCAAAGCCCCAGCACGTCCATCATGTCGTACTCGCCGGGCTTGCGGTCCTGCCCCCAAAGCGCCGCGCGCAGCGCACCCCGCGCGAAGATTGCGCGGTCGGTCGCGATGTGGCGCAGCACGATCCGCTCGCCTGGGGCGGCGAAGATGACGTCATGCTCGCCCACCACGTCGCCGCCCCGGACCGAGGCGAAGCCGATCGCGCCCCGCGCGCGCTGCCCCGTCAGCCCGTCTCGCCCCGAGTCGCGAACGTCGCCCAAGGTGACACCCCGCCCTGTCGCCGCCGCCTCGCCCAGCATCAGCGCGGTGCCAGAGGGCGCATCGACCTTCATGCGGTGATGCGCCTCGACGATCTCGATGTCCCAATCTGCATCCAGCGCTTCGGCCACCCGGCGCGTCAGGCGGGCCAGCAGGTTGACGCCAAGGCTCATGTTGCCCGCTCGCACGATCACGGCATGGCGGGCCGCGGCGGCGATGCGGGCAAGGTGCGCGGGTTCCAGCCCCGTAGTGCCGATCACATGCACCGCCCGCACCTGTGCGGCGAGTGCCGCGAACTCGACCGTTGCGGCAGGGGACGTGAAGTCGAGCACCGCCTGCGCCTGGGCAAAGGCCTCGAGCGGATCGTCGGTCACGGTCACGCCAACCGCCCCCCCCCCCGTGGCAACGCCCACGTCCTGCCCGATCCACGGGTGGCCCGGGCGTTCAAGGCAGGCCGTCAGCCGCGCCTTGCCCGACCCCAGGATCAGCGGCACGAGCATCCGCCCCATGCGTCCCGAGGCACCAGTGACGACAAAGCCCGGCAGATTGGTCATGGCGTCTGTTCCCCCTCGGCTGACCGCCCTTCCTTAGACGACCGACAGCGCGCCCGGAAGCCTGCCGTTGCGAGGCGTCCCGAAACGCCCTACATCCCCCGCATGGCACAGAAGCGATCCACTCCGAAGGGGCCGAGCCAGCGACAGCTGCGCGTCGGCGAACTGATCCGCCGCACCTTGTCAGACCTGCTGTCCCGGCAGGAGACGCATGACGCCGACCTCAACCGGCTGCTCATCACCATCGGCGAGGTCCGCGTTTCGCCCGACCTGAGGATCGCGACTGTTTACGCGCTGCCCCTCGGCGGCGAGCACAAGGCCGAGGCGATCGCTGCACTCAAGCGCAACGAGTACGAGCTGCGCCGCGCCGTGGCGCGCGAGGTGCTGCTTCGGAACGTGCCGGAACTGCGCTTCATGATCGACGAAAGCTTCGACCGGATCGAAGAGACCCGCCGCCTTCTGTCGACCGAGGCGGTCCAGCGCGACCTGCGGTCCGGCTCTGGCGAAGCCCAGCCTGACCAGAGTGGCGGCGACGGCGACGGGGACTGAGGATGGTCCGGCTGACCGCGCTTCTTCTTGGCATGATGGCGGGCAGCGAGGCGCATGCGTCCTGCATGACGCGCGACTTCGAGGGCCGCAGCTTCACCGTCTGCGAGGTCGGCGTGGGCGAAGACCTGCGTGTCTTCCAGACGGCCCCCGACGGGACGCCCTACGGCTCGTTCGACCGCATCAACGCGACGCTGGCGGAGGAGGCACAGACGCTTGGCTTCGCGATGAACGCGGGAATGTATCATGCGGACCGCGCCCCTGTTGGGCTGATGATCGAGGACGGGGTGGAGCGCGCCAGACTCGTTACGTCCGAGGGGCCGGGCAACTTCGGGCTTCTGCCCAACGGCGTCTTCTGCGTGTCCGAGCGCTTTGCCGTCATCGAGTCGCGTCGCTTCGCCGCCGACCCGCCCGCCTGCCGGTTCGCCACGCAGTCGGGCCCGATGTTGGTGATCGACGGCGAGCTGCATCCGCGTTTCCTGCCCGACAGCGCGTCGCGCTATGTCCGCAATGGCGTCGGCGTCAGCGGGGATGGCAGCCGCGCGTGGTTCGTCGTCTCGGAGGCTCGGGTCAACTTTACGGAATTCGCGCGCTTCTTCCGCGATGCGCTGGGCGCGCCGCAGGCGCTTTACTTCGACGGCAACGTCTCGCGCCTCTTCGCGCCCGCGATCGGGCGGCGCGACATCGGCTTTCCGATGGGGCCGATCGTGGGCACGGTCGTTCCCGCCGGATGATCCCGGCCCTTCCCTTGCGCCCGGTCCCGCACTAGACACCCGACCTTCCGCAGACGGCGAGGGGCAGGATGGGACGGACACGCAAGGGCAGGGCGATCTCGGGCTGGCTGGTCGTTGACAAGCCGGCGGGCATCACCTCGACCGCTGTCGTCAACAAGGTGAAATGGGCGCTCGATGCACAAAAGGCGGGCCATGCAGGCACGCTCGATCCCGCCGCGACAGGGGTTCTGGCCGTGGCGCTGGGCGAGGCGACCAAGACCGTCCCCTACATCACCGACGCGCTGAAATGCTATCGCTTCGTCGTGCGCTTCGGCGCGGCCACCCGCACCGACGACGCCGAAGGCGAGGTGATCGCCACGTCGGACCTGCGGCCCGGCGATGCGGCAATCGAGGCGGCGCTTGCGGCGTTCCGGGGCGAGATCCTGCAAACCCCTCCGCAGGTCTCGGCGGTCAAGATCGACGGTGAGCGTGCCTATGACCTCGTGCGCGAGGGCGAGACGGTCGAGATCGCGCCGCGCCCGCTTTGGGTCGAAAGCCTTGTGATGATTGCGCGCCCAGACGCCGACCATGCCGAGCTTGAGATGGTTTGCGGCAAAGGCGGCTATGTGCGCGCCATCGCCCGCGATCTGGGGCAGGCGCTGGGCTGTCTTGGTCATGTCGCCTGGCTGCGGCGCACCTGGTCGGGGCCGTTCGAGGCGGCCGAAGGGGTGTCGATGGAGGAGATTGAGCGCCTCGCCCGGACGCCCGAGCTTGAGGCGCACCTGCTGCCGCTTGAAACCGGGCTGGCCGATCTGCCGGAACTGCCCGCGACGGCCGAAGGGGCCGCGCGGCTTCGCAACGGCAATCCCGGCATGGTGATTGCTTCGTCCGTGGCCTACGGCGACGAAGCCTGGGCCAGCCATCAGGGCCGGGCCATCGCCGTGGGCATCTACAAGGCCGGAGAGTTGCACCCGACCCGCGTGTTCGGCTGATCCCTCAGGCCAGGTGATCGACCCGCGTCATGTGCTGGGCAAGACGCCCGACCTCGGTCAGCCACCGGGCAACAAGGCGGGGATCATGCGGCGCGGGGTGAACCCCGGCGGCGATCTCGCGCGCCAGCACCGCCTCGACCGCGAGCGATACCGGTACCGAGACAAGCCGCCCCATCGCCGTGCCGCGCGCATCACCCCAGGCATCCATCGCCCAAGTCTCATGGAATACCGCGCGCCCGTCACGCTCGGCCTTCAGCGAGACGAACAGCACCACCCGGTCGGCCTCGCCCACCGCATAGGCGTTGTCGCGCCAGCAGGCTGCCGCCATCTCGGCCAGCCGCGCATCGCCTTCGGGGCCTTGAAGCGTCTCGATCTCGGCAAAGACCGGCGCCCAGGCTTCGGCCCAGCCGTTGAGCCGGATCGTCCCGCGCACGAAGTCGCGGACCTTCCAGGCGGGGTCGAAGCGATAGTCCGAAAGGAAGGGCAGGCTGTCGCGGTTGGGGTAGACCTCGAAGGTTTCGGGCACCGGCAGCGGCGCGTCATAGGCCGTGATCGCATCCCAAGGGCGCGACACGCGCAGTTCCGAGAAGTTCCGCAAGGACCGCGACGGCGAGCGCAGCGCCTTAAGCACGCCCAGCGGCGACCATGAGAACTTGTAGCGAAACGCGTTCGCGACCTTGGGCACGCCACCGCAATACGAGGTGAAGGACAGCACGTTGGCCGCATCGTAGGCCTTCGACGCCCGGTAGCGCGCGACAAGGTCATGCGCCATCAGGTGGTCGATGCCCGGATCGAGGCCGACCTCGTTCACGCTGACGAGCCCCGCCTCGCGGAACGCCTGATCCAGCGTCTTCATCTCGGGTGCGATGTAGCTTGAAGAGACGAAATGCGCGCCTTTCGACAGGCAAGCCTGTGCAATGGCGACATGCTGGTCGGCGGGCAGCATCGACACCGCGACATCGCCGGGCTGCAAGGCCTCGGTCAGGGCCCCGAGCGAATAGGCGCAGATGTCGCCGGTCAGGTCGCCCACCGCCTCGTGCGCCTTCTCGACGGTGCGGTTCCAAACCACGACCGGATGGCCGCCCTCGATCAGTCGCCGCAGTCCCGGCACCGCCGACAGGCCGGTGCCACACCAATGGATCGTCATGTCCGGTCCCCCACGGGCGTCACAGGAACGCCGTCTCCTCAAAACTCCGCAGCTTGCGCGAGTGGATCTTCTCGATCGGCATCTCGCGTAAAAGCTCCATCGCGCGCACCCCGATCTGAAGGTGGCTCGCGACCTGCGTGCGATAGAACTCGCTCGCCATGCCGGGCAGCTTCAACTCGCCATGCAGGGGCTTGTCGGACACGCACAGAAGCGTGCCGTAGGGCACCCGGAAGCGGAACCCGTTCGCCGCGATTGTGGCGCTTTCCATGTCGAGCGCGATGGCGCGCGACTGCGACAGGCGCGCGACCGGGCCGGACTGGTCGCGCAACTCCCAGTTGCGGTTGTCGATGGTGGCGACGGTGCCGGTCCGCATGATCCGCTTCAACTCGTAGCCATCCAGTTTCGTGACCTCGGCCACAGCCTGCTGCAAGGCGATCTGGATCTCGGCGAGCGCCGGGATGGGCACCCAGACCGGCAGGTCGTCATCGAGCACATGGTCCTCGCGCACATAAGCATGGGCGAGCACGAAATCGCCGAGGCTCTGGCTGTTTCGCAGCCCCGCGCAATGGCCCACCATCAGCCAGGCATGCGGGCGCAGGACCGCGATGTGGTCGGTCGCGGTCTTGGCGTTCGAGGGGCCTACGCCGATGTTCACCAGCGTGATCCCCTGCCCGTCGGCACGCTTGAGGTGATACGACGGCATCTGCGGCAACTTGGTCAGCAGCCCGATGGGCGAGTCGCCGTCGATGATCTCCTGGTTTCCCGGTGCCACGAAGGCGGTGTAGCCCGAGGTCGGATCGGCGAGCGCCGCGCGGGCGAAGGATTCGAACTCGTCGACATAGAACTGGTAGTTGGTGAACAGCACATGGTTCTGGAAATGCCGGGGATCGGTCGCCGTGTAATGTGTCAGCCGCGCCAACGAGTAGTCCACCCGCTGCGCCGAGAAGGGTGCCAGCGGATAGGACCCGTCGGGATTCGTCGTACGAGTGCCGTTCACGATGTCGTCGTTCGTGGTGGCGAGGTCCGGCACGTCGAACACGTCGCGCAGGCTGAAGTTCAGAACCCCCTCCTGCGGGACCGAGACGGCGGGGTTGCCCGCCACCGCGAAATGCACCGGCATCGGGGTTTCGGACGCGCCGATCACCACCGGCACGCCGTGGTTCTCGATCAGAAGGCCGATCTGCTGGATCAGGTAGTTGCGGAACAGGTCGGGCCGGGTGATGGTCGTCGAGTAGGTGCCCGGCCCCGCGACATGACCGAAGCTGAGGCGGCTGTCGATCTTGACGAAGCTGGTCGTGGTCAGCCGGATCTCGGGGTAGAAGGCCCGGATGCGGCCCGCGGGCATGTGCCCGGTCAGAATCTCCTGAAAATGGTGCGACAGGAACGTCGTCGCGATATCGAACAATTCCTCGAGCCGGGTCACTGCCGCGCTGGGGTCTTCGAAGGCCTCGGGCGGGGGCGTGTCGGCGGTCAGGAATGGCGCGGGAGAGTCGTCGTGCATCGGGAAATCTCTTAAGTGATCCAGCATGTAACACGAAAGCGGGGATGGCCCGCAAGGGTGCGCCACCCTGCCGCCCGCGCATGTCAGCCGGGTGACAGGCCCGCCGCAGCGCGCCCCGCCCAGCGCCCCGTCGCAAGGCAGGCGGTCAGCAGGTAGCCCCCCGTCGGGGCCTCCCAGTCGAGCATCTCGCCGCAGGCATGGATGCCCGGCAACGCCCGCAGGCCAAGGCCCGCCGTCAGCGCCTCGGCCCGGATCCCGCCCGCGACCGAGATTGCCTCGTCCAGCGGGCGCGGCCCTGCAAGCGGCACGGCAAGGTGCTTCAGGACGGGACCAAGCGCCGCGTCGGGAACAGTGCGCGCCCATTCCTGCACGAGCGCCACCTGAACCGGCCCGAGGCCGAGCTTGCGAAGCCGGTTGACGCGGCTTTCGCCCGATCGCATCGCGGCCAGCCTGCGGGCGACCTCGTCGGGGAGCAGATGGGGCAGGAGGTCCAGCCACAGCGGCGCGCCCTCGCGGAGCGCGCGCGAGATCGCATAGATGCCGCCCCCCTCAAGACCTTTGCGCGACACGATGAACTCGCCCCGCTCGCGATGGTCGCCCGCGATCAGCACGCAGCCCTTCACCGGCGCGCCGAAGTGCCGCGCCATGTGCGGCGTCCATTGCACGTGAAACCCCACGTTCGCGGGCTGCCAGTCGGCCACGTCCACGCCGCGCGCGCGCAGCCACGGCACCCAGGCGGCGTCCGACCCCAGGCGCGCCCAGCTTGCCCCACCAAGCGCGAGGATGGTCGTGGCAGCCGTCACCTGCACCATGCCGTTCGGCGTATCGAATGACAGCGCGTCGCCCGCAAACCCCGCCCATCGCCAGCGCGTCCGCAGCGCGACGCCCTGTTCGCCCAGCCGGGCCAACCAGGCGCGCAGAAGGGGCGAAGCCTTCATCGCGACCGGAAAGACCCTGCCCGACGATCCGGTGAACAGGGGCTGGCCCAGCGCTTCGGCCCAGGCCATCACCTCGGCCGGGCCGAAGGCTGCAAGGCACGGGCCAAGCCACGGCGCAGCTTCGGCATAGCGATCGAGACAGGCCGGGGTCGGCTCGTTCTTGGTCAGGTTCAGCCCTGACTTGCCTGCCATCAGGAACTTGCGCGCGGGACTGGACTTGGCTTCGGCCACAACGACGAGACGGCCTGCCAGGGCCAGCTCTTCGGCGGCCATCAGTCCAGCCGGTCCGGCCCCGATCACCAGCGCGTCGATCTGTTCCGCTTGGTCCATGCGGGCGTCTTTGACGCAGGACGCCGCCGCGCGCAAGCCGGGGGCGCTGGCGCGTCAGACGGACCCGCCGCCATAAGCCTGCACCGCGTCGCGCGCGCGCGCAAAGGCCAGACGCGCCGCCTCGGGCAGCGGGCGGGGCGCGATCAGGCGGCCAGCGGGCCTTATGTTCAGTGCAAGGTCCGCGCCCTCGGCAGCAAGCTGGGCAGTGCCGAGTGCCGTCAACTCCGCCTCGTCCGATACGCAGATCTGGCGGCCCAGCACGTCGGCCAGCATCTGGCAGAACCAGGCGTTCCGGCTCATGCCGCCATCGACCGACAGTGGGCCGGCAAGCGGCAGGGCGCGGGCCATGTCGGCCACGACCTCGGCCATTCGAAAGGTCACCCCCTCCAGCAGCGCCTGCATCATCTCCGCGCGGCTGGTATCCAGCGTCAGCCCCATCCACGCTCCGCGCGCGGCCCGGTCCCAGTGCGGGCATCCCAGCCCCGCGAGTGCGGGCACGAACACAAGGCCGCGCGCGGCGACCGACGCCGCACCGAACGCGCGCAGGTCGTTCAGGTCGTCCACGAGGCCAAGACCCTGCGCCCAGTTGACCGCCGAAGAGGCCGCGAAAACGGCGCCATCCAGCGCATAGACCGGCGCCTCGCCCGCCTTCTGCCAGGCGACGGTCGGCACGGCGGCCGTGCCCCCTGTGATCGCCCGGTCCCCCGTCACGGCAAGCGCGAAGGCACCGGTCCCGAAGGTGATCTTCGCGTCGCCCGAGCGGCGGCAACCGTGGCCGTAAAGCGCCGCCTGCTGGTCGACGAGGCTCGCCGTCAGGGCGACCGGGGCGCGCACACCCGTTACCCCGCCGAGATCACCGGTCGACGGCGTGATCGCAGGCAGAGCCTCGATCGGCACGCCGAACATGCGGCACAGTTCGGCATCCCAGGTGCATCGCGACAGCGACATGAGCGAGGTGCGCGAGGCGGTCGTCACGTCGGTCTCGAAGCGGCCGGTCAGGCGGTCGCGAAAGAAGGCGTCGGTGGTGCCCAGCCGAAGGCGGCCGAGGCCGAACAAGCGGCGCGCTTCTGGCACCTCGCGCACGATCCAGCCTAGTTTCGACGCCGAGAAGTAGGGATCGAGCGGCAGGCCCGCCCGCACGCGGACCTCGGCCTCGCAGCCCTCGGCGCGCAGCCCTTCGACCTGCGGGGCAGTGCGCCCATCCTGCCACACGATCACCGGGGTGATGGCGCGGCCCGTTTCTGCATCCCAGGCGAGGCAGCTTTCCCCCTGGTTGTCGATCCCGACAGCGCGCAGCGTCGAGGCCTCGGACCCAGCGTCGAGGCAGGCGCGAAGGTTCGACAGAAGCTCTTCCGCGTCATGCTCGACGTGGTC
>JANPJD010000207.1:0-2814 GCA_031425325.1 Rhodobacterales bacterium
CGTCTCGGTGCCGTCGGGGCCGGTGATCGTGACGGGCCCCGGCGGGTCGCCGATGGTCCGCCGCGTCACGGTCAGCGTTTGGCCTTCGGCGGTGGCGGTCAGGGCCTCTTCTTCAAGTTCGGGCTCTTTCAGCATCCAGTGCGCGAGCCGGCGCAGCAGTTCAAGCTGCGGCCCGCCCCCCTCATAGCCCCGGCCCCACAGCCAGGCGTGGTCCGACGCGAGCATTGCGACGCGGCCTTCGCCCACCCGGTCGAGCACCAGAAGCGGGCGGTCGCCTGCGCCCTCCATGACGATCTGTCCGCCGGTCGCCTCGACATCGACAAGGCGGAACCACCGGCCCCAGTTCGGCTCGCCTTCGGGCCGAACCTCGGCCTCGGTGTCGCCCTCGGGCGGCTCGAATGCGTCGAGGCCCGCCGTCACCGGGTGGCGCCGCCCGAGGTCGGTCATTCGCGGCACGAAGCCTTCCTCGATGACGCGGCCCGACGGCACAACCGGCAGGATGTCGGCGATCGGAGAGCGGAACAGGCTGTCGGCCGCACCGAATTCGGGTCCGGCGGCCATCAGGACGGTGCCTCCATTGCGGACATAATCGGCCACGTTCTGAAGGTACGAGGTGGGCAGAATACCGCGCTGGCGGTAGCGATCAAAGATGATGAGGTCGAATTCCTCGATCTTCTCGACGAACAACTCGCGCGTCGGAAAGGCGATCAGCGACAGTTCGGTCACTGGCACACCATCCTGCTTTTCCGGCGGGCGCAGGATGGTGAAATGCACGAGATCGACCGAGGCGTCCGACTTCAGAAGGTTGCGCCAGACCCGTTCGCCCGCATGCGGCTCGCCCGAGACCAGCAGGACCCGCAGGCGGTCGCGTACACCGTTGATCTGCACGACCGCAGCGTTGTTGCGGTCGGTCAACTCGCCCTCCTGCGGGGCGAGCGTGAACTGCAGGACGTTCATGCCGCCATGCGGAAGCGTCACCGGAAGGTCGAGGTCCTCTCCCACCGGAACCGTGAACACCTGCGCCTCTTCGCCTGCGACCGATACGGACAACTCGGCAGTATCACCGAGGTCGCTCGGCACCGCGCCGTCGTCGTCGATCCGCAGGGTCAGACGGACCTCCTCACCCAGGATGGCAAAGGCGGGCGCGTTCTTGACGGTCAGGCGGCGATCCCAGTCGGAACTGCGCCCCGTCAGCAGGACATGCACCGGCGCGGGCATCGTCGGGGCGGCTGCGACGTCATGCGCCTGGCCGTCCGTGATGAGAATGGCACCCGCCACGCGCGCCCTCGGCTCTTCGGCCAGCGCACCGGCAAGGGCGGTCATCAGCAGCGTGCCCTCGTCACCCGGCGCGTCGCCAAGCCGCACGACCCGCAACTCGGTGTTGGGCAATGCGGCCACCTCGGCCTCGACGGCGGCAAGTGCCTCGGCGGTTTGCGCCGTACGGTCGCCGACGCGCTGGCTTGCGCTTTCGTCGACGATGGCGATCACGATGTCGGTTAGGGGCGCGCGGTCCTCCTCCTGGATCGAGGGGTTAGCCAGCGCGAGCAGCAGCACGCCAAGCGCCAGCCCCCGAAGCCACCACCCCGTCAGCCCGCGCCAGAGCGCGACGGCAATACCCGCCGCCGCCAGCGCCATCGCCGCGTAAAGCAGCACCGCCGGGATGTGCGGATCGAGGATGAGCGTGCCGGTCACTGACCCAGCCTTTCCAGAAGGGCGGGCACGTGGACCTGGTCAGACTTATAGTTGCCGGTCAGGACGTGCATGATGACGTTGATGCCGAAGCGGTAGGCGATCTCGCGCTGCCGCTCTCCGGCAAAACCGCGCCCTACGGGCAGCAGGGGATAGCCTGTCGCATCGACCGCCCAGGCCGAGGCCCAGTCATTGCCGCCGATGACCACTGGCGTCACGCCATCGTTGAGGTTTCGGAAGGGCATGCCCTCCACCTGCTCGGCATCCGGCGGAGAGGCCTCGACCCAGATGGTGGACCGCGCGTGGCGGCCGGGGAAATCCTGCAAAAGGTAGAAGCTGCGCGTCAGCACATGGTCCTGCGGGATCGGCTCCAGCGGCGGGATGTCCAACCCCGCGGCGAGCCGCTGCAGCGCTTGCCCCTCGGGCGAGGTGCCCGATCCCGCCACATCTGCATCGCGCGTGTCGAACAGGATCATCCCGCCCGTGCGCAGATAGGCATTGAGCTTGGCATAGGCAGCGGCCGAGGGTTCGGGCTGGCTGGCCGTCACCGGCCAGTAGAGGAAGGGAAAGAAGGCAAGCTCGTCCCGTTCGATATCGACGCCGATGGGTGCCTCGGGTTCAACCGAGGTGCGCTGCCAGAGCACGGTGCCAAGGCCCAGAAGCCCGGCAGCGGCGATCTCGTCCACCCGCGCGTCGCCTGTCAGCACATGGCCCAGAACGACCGCCGTCGTCGCCTGCAAGGCAAGCCGGTCATCGGGGGCGTCTTCCTGCGCTCGCGCCAGGCCCGGTTGCAGCGTCAGCGCAAAAAGCACGAGCGCCGCAGCCCGGCCAAGGCCTGAAAGCCGCCCTGCCACGAACAGCGCGGCAAGCACATCCACCAGCAGAAGCGTCAGGCCCCCCGCCAGCAGCAGCCCCTTGAGCGACCGCTCGGCCGGGGCTTCCAGCCCTTCGATCACCGTACCTGCGGGCCAGGCGGCGGCGACCAGTTCGGTATCGGGCCCGATCACGTTCAGCGCCACACGCCGGTCTGCCCCGGCATAAAGCCCGGGCGGAAAGGCCGGGCCCGGCCCGGTGGCAATCGCCTCGCCAAGCGCCTCGCCCGGCAGGCCCGCGATCTCGCCCGCA
>JANPJD010000208.1:0-18722 GCA_031425325.1 Rhodobacterales bacterium
CCGTCAGCGGCCCCGGCCCGGTGAACTGCTCTCGCCCCCAGGCCAGCAGCCCCGCCGCGACCACAAGGACGACGACGAACAGCGTCAGCGCGTTCGAGGCGAGCGACCGCCACATCAGCCCGCGCGCCCCAGCACCAGCGAGGCATTGGTCCCGCCGAAGCCGAACGAGTTCGACAGCGCCACGTCGATCTTGCGCCTGACCGCGACGTTGGGCGCAAGATCGAGCACGGGCTCCACGGCAGGATTGTCGAGGTTGATCGTCGGCGGGGCCACCTGATCGCGGATCGCAAGGATGCAGAAGATCGCTTCGACCGCCCCCGCCGCCCCCAGAAGATGCCCGATGCTGGACTTCGTCGAACTCATGGTCGCCTTCGCCGCCGCGTTCCCCAGCAACCGCTCGACCGCGCCAAGCTCGATCGTGTCTGCCATGGTCGAGGTGCCATGCGCGTTGATGTAGTCCACATCGGCAGGCACCAGCCCCGCGCGCTTCAGCGCCATCGCCATGCTGCGATACCCGCCCTCGCCATCCTCGGACGGGGCGGTGATGTGATGAGCGTCGCCTGACAGGCCATAGCCCAGCACCTCGGCATAGATCTTCGCCCCCCGCGCCTTGGCATGCTCGTACTCTTCCAGCACGACGACGCCCGCCCCCTCGCCCATCACGAACCCGTCGCGGTCGGCGTCATAGGGTCGGCTGGCCCTGGTCGGGTCGTCGGCGCGCTTGGTGGACAGCGCCTTGCAGGCGTTGAAGCCTGCGATGCCGATCTCGCTGATCGGGCTTTCCGCCCCGCCCGCGACCATCACGTCGGCATCTCCCCACTGGATCAGCCGCGCCGCATCCCCGATGGCATGCGCGCCGGTCGAGCAGGCGGTGACGACCGCATGGTTCGGGCCCTTGAAGCCGAAGCGGATGCTGACCTGCCCCGAGATAAGGTTGATCAGAGCGCCCGGAATGAAGAAAGGCGAGACGCGCTTGGCCCCCTTGTCGCGGATCAGAAGGGCCGTCTCGGCGATCGAGGTCAGCCCGCCGATGCCCGAGCCGATCATCACCCCCGTCCGGCAGCGCTCCTCGTCCGTCGCAGGCTCCCAGCCGGAATCCCGCACGGCCTGCACCGCCGCCGCCATTCCGTACAGAATGAAGTCGTCGACCTTGCGCTGGTCCTTGGGTTCCATCCAGTCGTCAGGATTGAAGGTGCCGTCCGAGCCGTCGCCGCGCGGCACTTCGCAGGCATATTGCGTGACGACGCCCGAAGGGTCGAACCGCGTGATCGGCCCTGCGCCGGACTGGCCGGCGATCAGGCGGCTCCAGGTCTCCTCGACGCCAGAGGCGAGCGGCGTCACCATCCCCAGGCCCGTCACCACGACACGACGCATCCCGCTCTCCCCGGCATCGGCATTCCGGCGCGGTGATACACGCGCGTCCCGCCACGCGCAACAATGCCCCGGTCAGACGCGCGCGCCCCCGCCAGGCCGCAAGATTCCGCGTGAAGTTCCCGTCCGGCGGCGCTACCAGACGAAACGGCAGCGGGGGACGGGCGCATGATCTACCGGACGGCGGCGGAATGGCGCGAGGCCCCGAGCAAGCGCGTCCTTCTGTTTGGCATGTCGGGCCTTGGCAAGACCCACCTCGCCACGATGCTGCGCGATCGCGCGCACTGGTTCCACTACTCGATCGACTACCGCATCGGCACCCGCTACATGGGCGAATTCATCGCCGACAACTTCAAGCGCGAGGCGATGAAGGTTCCGCTTTTGCGCGAGCTTCTGCTGACGGACAGCGTTTACATCGCCTCGAATATCACCTTCGACAATCTGGCCCCCCTCTCGACCTATCTCGGCAAGCCCGGCGATCCCGCACGCGGCGGCGTGCCCTTCGCTGAGTACCTGCGCCGCCAGGCGCAGCATCGCGACGCCGAGGTTGCGGCCCTGCTCGACACCCCCCGCTTCATCGACCGCGCGCACGACCTTTACGGCTACGACCACTTCATCTGCGACTCGGGCGGCTCGATCTGCGAGGTGGTGGACCCTGACGATCCGGCAGATCCGGTGCTGTCGAGCCTTGCCGGATCGCTGCTGATGGTCTGGATCAAAGGCTCCGAAGCGCATCGCGACGAGCTTGTGCGCCGCTTCGACCGCGCGCCGAAACCGATGTACTATCAACCCGATTTCCTGCGCGCCGTCTGGGCAGACTACCTCGCCCGTCACGGCGTGGCGGAAGACCGCGCCGACCCCGACGCCTTCCTCCGCTTCGCCTATGCCCGCCTTCTGGATCACCGCCAACCCCGCTACGCTGCAATGGCGCGCCAGGGCATTACCGTGACCGCCGAAGAGGCCGCCGAAGTCCGCGATCCCGCAGGCTTCACCGACCTGATCGCCCGTGCCATCGCGCGGCGCGCGGACTGAGGCCGCAGCACCCGCGCCTCGTTTGTCGCGGGGGTTTCATACCCCCGCACCCCCGTGGGGTATTTGCGCCGAAAAGAAGCCCTGACGGGGCTGATACCGCTGCCCGCCTGCCCTGCCCTCGCCGACCGACACCGCCGCACGTCTGCATGCTTCACTTCGGCACAAATACCCCACGGGGGGCGCGGGGGGTGTGAAACCCCCCGCTCCGCACCCTTCGCCGCCGCACCGCTTGAGTTTCCGCCCGAAACGCCTTACCTCCAGCCACCTTCTGCCCGAGGTATCCGCCATGCCCATCACTCTGCCCGCCACCCTGCCCGCCTTCGACGTGCTGCGGTCGGAAGGCGTCATGGTGATGTCGCCCGAGAGGGCGGCGCGGCAGGACATCCGGCCCCTGCGGATCGCGCTTCTCAATCTGATGCCGAAGAAGATCCAGACCGAGACGCAGTTCGCCCGGCTGATCGGATCGACGCCGCTCCAGATCGACCTGCACCTGCTGCGGATGTCGGGCCACCAGACACGCAACACAACCGCAGCCCACATGGAGGCATTCTACCGCCCCTTCGAGGCGGTACAGTCCGAGAAGTTCGACGGTCTCATCATCACCGGCGCGCCGATCGAGCATCTGCCCTTCGAAGAGGTCACCTACTGGGACGAGCTTCGCCGCGTGATGGACTGGACGCAGACCAACGTGCAGTCCACCTTCGGCGTCTGCTGGGGCGGCATGGCGATGGCTTGGCATTTCCACGGCGTGCCGAAGCATCCGCTGCCGCAGAAGGCCTTCGGCTGCTTTCGCCACGAGAACCTGGCACCCGCCTCGCCCTATCTGCGCGGCTTTTCGGACGACTTCATCCTGCCGGTCAGCCGCTGGACCGAGATGCGCCAGCCCGACATCGACGCGGCGGGCCTTACCACGCTGCTCACCTCGCGCGAGACGGGCCCCTGCATGGTGGACGATCCCGCGCACAGGGCGGTCTACCTCATCAACCACCTCGAATACGACAGCGACACGCTCAAGCAGGAATACGACCGCGACGTGGCGGCGGGCACCGCCATCACTGTGCCCGCGAACTACTTCCCAGATGACGATCCTACGAGGCCGCCGCTGAACCGTTGGAGAAGCCACGCGCACCTGCTCTATGGCAACTGGATCAACGAGATCTATCAGTCCACCCCCTATGACCTTGCGGAAATTGGCAACTAGCCTCCTCCTTGCGGCCCTCGCACTCGGGGGCGGTGCGTCGCTCATCGACCGGCGGGCTGCGGCGCGCGAGGCGGCGGCGGAAGCGAGCTATCCGCCGACCGGCCAGCTTCTGACGGTGGACGGGCGGACCGTGCATGCCCACGTCTCGGGCATGGGTCCCGACCTCGTCCTCATCCATGGCGCCAGCGGCAACACCCGCGACTTCACCTTCAATCTGGTAGAGCGTCTGGCCGACCGCTACCGGGTGATCGCACTGGACCGGCCCGGCATGGGTTGGTCCGACAACGCGGGGGATGCGGGCGTCAGCCCGCTGGTGCAGGCCGACATCCTGCGCGCCGCGGCCGACCAGCTCGGCATCAGCCGCCCCATCGTGCTCGGGCACAGCTATGGTGGATCGGTCGCCATGGCCTGGGGCTTGCGCGCGCCCGGCGAGACGGCGGCCCTTGTGATCGTCGGCGGTGCGACGATGCCCTGGCCGGGCGGCCTCGACGCCTGGTACCGCATCACCGCAAGCCGCCTAGGCCGCGCCGCCTTTGTGCCGCTGGTCAGCGCGCTTGCCTCGCCCGAACGGGCCTCGCAAGCGATCACCTCGATCTTCGCCCCCGATCCGGTCCCCCCCGGCTATCCCGATTACATCGGCGCGGGCCTGACGCTGCGCCGCGACAGCTTTGCAACAAACGCCCGGCAGGTGAACGGCCTCAGGCCCCACATCGTGCTGATGGCCGACGCCTATCCGACGCTCGACCTGCCGGTCGAGATCGTCCACGGCACCGCCGACGCCATCGTGCCGCATGACGTCCACGCGGTCCCGCTCTCGAAGGCCCTGCCCGACGCACAGCTGACGCTTCTGCCGGGCGTCGGCCACATGCCCCATCACGCCGACCCCGACGCGGTGGTGGCCGCGATCGACCGCGCCGCCGAGCGCGCCGGATTGCGCTGACGGGGCCGATCGCCATACTTGCGATCCGACAGCATTGGGGGAACGACGATGGACCTGCCCTTCGACGGCGCGATCAGCCGCTACTTTCGCAAGGAGGCCCCGGGTGCCATCCGCAAGGCCATCGAGAAGGCCGGCGACGACGACATCCTCGAGCCTTCCTATCCCTACCGCGAAGAGATCCCGAAGAAGGAGGCCGGCAAACGCCTCGACGCGCTCCAGATCCAGCTCGCCCGGATGCAGGCCGACATGCGCGCCACCGGCAAGCGCCTCGTCGTCGTGTTCGAGGGCCGCGACGCCGCCGGCAAGGGCGGCACGATCAGCGTCGTGCGCGAAAACCTTAATCCGCGCTACGCCACGGTCGTGGCCCTCACCAAGCCCTCCGAACGCGAGGCAGGTCAGTGGTACTTTCAGCGCTATGCCGACTGGCTGCCGGCGCGCGGCGAGATCATCCTGTTCGACCGCAGCTGGTACAACCGGGGCATTGTCGAGCCCGTGTTCGGCTTCTGCACCCCCGACCAGCGCGAGCACTTCTTTCGCCAGTTGCCGTTCTTCGAGGACATGATCGTCGACGAGGGCATCGTCCTCGTGAAGATCTGGCTCAGCGTCGGGCGCGCCGAGCAATTGCGCCGGATGCTGGCGCGCGAGGCCGATCCGCTCAAGCAATGGAAACTCAGCCAGATCGACGTCGACGGCCTTTCGAAATGGGATGCCTACAGCGAGGCGATCGCCGACACCCTGGCCCGCTCGCACCGCCCGACCGCGCCCTGGACGGTCATCCGTTCAGACGACAAGCCGCGCGCGCGGATCGCGGCGATCCAGACGATCCTTCACGCGACGGAGTTCAAGGGCAAGGATGCCGGATTGATCGGTGCGCCCGATCCGCTGATCTGCGGCGGGCCAGACCTGCTGGATGTCTAAGCGCGGCTATCATCACGGCAACCTGCGCCAGGCGCTCGTCGAGGCAGCCCTGGCGCTGATCGAGGAGAAGGGCCCGCAGGGCTGGACCCTGTCCGAGGCCGCGAAGGCGGCAGACGTGACCCCGGCCGCCGTCTACCGCCATTTCGCGGGCCGCGACGACCTGGTGGCCGAGGCCGCGCGGCAAGGCTACGAGATCTTCGCAGCCCTCATGGACTACGCCTATGCTGACGGCCAGCCCTCGGCGCTCGCGGCGTTCGAGGCGACGGGTCGCGCCTACCTCGCGTTTGCGCGCAAGTACCCCGGCCACTACCAGGCGATGTTCGAAAGCGGCATCCCGATCAGTGCGACCCCCGATCTTGCCCTCGTCGCCGCAAAGGCGAGCGCCGTTCTAGAAAAGGCCGCGACCGCGCTCTCGGCTCATATCCCGCCGGAAAAGCGCCCCCCCCCCGCAATGTTCAGCGCGCATATCTGGGCGATGAGCCACGGCGTGGTCGAGCTTTTCACCCGTGGCACTCCTGGCGCGAGAAGCCCCTTCCCGCCCGAGGACCTGCTCGAGGCGGGGATCGGCATCTACCTGCGGGGGCTCGGGCTGCTGCCGCCCGATGCGTGACGGCCGCCAGTTCTTCTGTCTTCAAATATCCCCGCCGGAGGCACCTGAGGGCGCCCCGAGGCAAGGTCTCGCGCGCCCTTCGGCGCGCCCCGCCTAGCGGAATAGCACCAGCGCGTCCGCACTCCACGCCACCCGCGTGCGGGCCTTGATATCGAGCACCGGGCGGCCCGGCACGTTTCGCATCGACAGCCGCACCGGCGTCGCCACGCCGTCAAGCAGCACGTCGTAATAGGTCATGTCACCGTAATAGACGACCTCCTCGACTGTGCCGGGGGTCTCGCGGTCGGTGGCGGTCTGGCCCTCGTAGAGGATCGTCAGCGTCTCGGGCCGAAAGCCCACGCTTGCCCCCTGCCCCGAGGCGGTAGAAGGCGCCTGGGCAGCGGGGATGTGACAGCGGCCCAGCCCCGCCACCTCGACCTCGGCGCCCTCGGCCCCGTCAGACAGGATCGTTGCGGGCAGGAAGTTCATCGTGCCGATGAATTGCGCAACCTGTCGGGTCTTTGGGCGGCGGTAGAGCGTTTCGGGGTCGTCAAGTTGCGCGATCTGCCCCTCGAACATCACGGCGATGCGGTCGCTCATCACCAGCGCCTCTTCCTGGTCATGGGTGACCAGAACGAAGGTGATGCCAACCTGGCGTTGCAGCTTGATCAACTCGATCTGCATCTGCTCGCGCATCTTCTTGTCGAGCGCCGAGAGCGGCTCGTCCAGCAGCAGCACCTTCGGCTTCAGGATCAGCGCGCGCGCCAGCGCCACGCGCTGCCGCTGGCCGCCCGACAGGGCGTGCGCCGCGCGCTTGCCGTAGCCGCCGAGCCCCACCATGTCGAGCGCCTCGCCGACCCTGCGGCCAAGCTCTTCCTTGGCCAGCCGCTCGCGGCGCAGGCCGAAGCCCACGTTCTCCTCGACCGTCAGGTGCGGGAAGATCGCATAGGACTGGAAGACCATGTTGGTCGGCCGCTGGTTGGCAGGAATGCTCGCGGCATCGCGCCCGTCGATCAGGACCGCCCCCGAAGATATATCCTCGAATCCCGCGATGGTCCGCAGAAGCGTGGTCTTGCCGCAGCCCGACGGGCCGAGCAGCGAAAAGAACTCGCCCGCCCGGATGCTTGCGGTGATGCCGCGCAGGGCGTGGTAGTCGCCGTAGTATTTCTGGACGTCCCGGAACTCGATCATCGTGGACTTATTGTTCACAGGAAACCTCCGGTATCCTTGGCGCCGGTCCGGGCGATGCCCCGGCGGCGGAAAAACTCGGCCAGCACCAGCAGCAGCACCGACACGACGACAAGGATCGTGCCGAGCGCCAGCATGGATGGCACCCTGGCCGGAAAGCGGAACTGCCCGAAGATGTAGACCGACAGGATCGGCGTGCCCGACCCGAGGAAGTTCGCCATGATGAACTCGTCGATCGAGATGGTGAAGGTGATCAGGAAGGACGAGATGATCCCCGGCATCACGAGCGGCAGGATGATCAGGCGGAACGTGCTCCACTGCGTCTCGCCAAGGTCGAGCGCCGCCTCTTCCAGTGATTTGTCGAGGCCCTGGAAAGCCGAGGTCAGGATTGCGACTGCGAAGGGCGTGCAGACGAGCACATGGCCCATGATGACCGTCAAGAGCGACAGCTGCACCCCGATCGACAGCAGCACCACCAGAAGCGCCATCGCGACGATCATCTCGGGAAGCACCAGCGGCAGCATGATCATGCCCATGATGCCCGTCTTGCCGGGCCAGGCGTAGCGCACGGACGAGCGGGCGGCAAAGACTCCCAGCGTCGTCGCAAGCGTCGCGGTCGACAGCGCGATGATCAGGCTGTTCCAGACCGCCGTCCGCAGGTTCTGGTCGCTCCACATCTCGGCGAACCACTGCGTCGTGAAGCCCTGCAAGGGAAAGGCCACGATCCGGCTGTCGTTGAAAGCAAACAGCGGCAGGATCAGGATCGGCGCGTACAGAAACGCAAGGTAGATGATCGCATAGCTGCGAAGAACCGGGGCGCGCGTCATTTGCGGCCCCCGAGGAAACGCCGGTTCAGTAGCACGAAGGCCGCACTGATGAGCCCGACGATCAGCATCGCCGCGACAGCGATGGCGGAACCCATCGCCTGATCGCGCAGCCGCAGCATCTGCGTCTCGATCAGGTTGGCGATCATCGGCACCTTGCCGCCCCCGATCAGTTCCGGCGTGATGTAGTCACCCACGACCGGGATCATGACGATCAGCACAGCGGCAATGACGCCCGGCATCGACAGGGGGAGAGTGACGCGCCAGAAGGTCATCAGACGGCTTTCGCCCAGATCCTGTCCGGCCTCGAGCAGCGAGCGGTCGACCTTCTCGAGGCTGACGAAGATCGGCAGCACCGCAAAGGGCGCATAGGCATGCGCGAGCGTGATCGTCATCGAGGTCACGCCGTTCGCAAGGAGGTTCAGCGGCTCGGTCATCAGGCCGCTGCCCATCAGCGCCGAGTCGACGATCCCCTCGAACCCCAGGATCGTGCGCCACAGCGCGACGCGAATGACGTAGCTCGTCCAGAACGGAATGGTGATCAGGAAAAGCCACAGCGCCTTCTTTGAGGGCGCGACGTGGAAGCTGACATAATAGGCAATCGGATAGGCAAGAAGCACCGTCGTCAGCGTGACGAGGAAAGCCACCAGAAGCGAGCGCAGCATCACGGTCTGATAGATCGGGCGCTGGAACAGCTCGGCGTAGTTGCCCAGGGTAAAGGGCAGTCCGACCTCGCCCTTTCCGCCGGTCAGGACGGAATAGATCAGGACCGTTCCCAGCGGTGCGGCCAGCAGCAGGATCGTGAAAAGCGCCGGCGGCGCGATCAGCGTCCAGCCAGCCGCCGTCTCTTTCGACACAGCGCGTCGTGCCATCGTGCCCCCTGTGGTCTGCCGCGTCGCGATCTACCTGCTGCTCAGACGTAGCCCGGTTGCAAAGCGCAAGGCAAGGCCCGCCGCGCTCGCAAGCGCAGCGGGCTGAACGAAGCGGGCGCGCGCGTCAGCGCACGACAGCTTCGATCGCAATCGCCCGTTTCTTCAGCTCTGCGTAAAGGGCGGGGATCACGCGCGTCTGGCTGACCGCGCGGGCAAGCGCCTCGGACAGGCGGCCTTCGTCGGCGGCGGGATGCGTCAGGCGCCAGACCATCCGGCGCGCCACGCCATCGTCATAGACGATCTCGGTGCCGCCCGAACGGGCCTTGCGATATCCAAGGAAAACGCTGCCCCCGTGGGGGGCGTGAAATGCAGTCTGTCCCATTTTAGGGTCTCTCTTTTTTTGCTCGGTCCCAAAAATGTGCGGCTTGAACCTGAAGAGGTCAAGCCAACCCTCTGTAACGCTCGCGAAATCCCGAAACATGGGTCCGTGCTGCAACAGCCGATCAGGCCGCCAGATCCTGCGGCGGCTGCGCCAGCAGGCGCGCCAGCGTCCCGATCGCGGCTTCAAGCTGCGCCGGGGGGATCAGCCCTGACAGCGCAAGACGCACGGCATTCGGTGCACGCCCGTTGTTCAGCGCATAAAGGTCGGCCGAGCGGATCAGGATGCCCTCGGCCTCGGCCCGGCTCTGGAAGCTCGACGCACGCCAGCCCTTCGGTAGCCGCAGCCACACGAAGGGAACCCCTGGCTGCCATGACAATGCGTGGTGGCCAAGCACATTGACGACCATCCGCAGCCGCGGCTCGAGGTCGCGCTGCACGTCGCGTCGGATGCGCGCCGCCGCCCCGCTTGTAAGCAGGTCGAGGCAGAGGTCGGCCACAGGCCGGGCAAGCGCGAAATAGCTGTGCTGGGCGGCCAGCCGTCCGACCTCGCCCTGCCCCGAGGGGCAGACGACATAGCCGAACCGAAGGCCGGCCGCGACGGATTTCGAGAGACTCCCGACATACCAGGTGCATTCGGGTGCCAGCGCCCGAAGCGTCGGGATCTCGCTGTCGTTCACCGAATAGCAGTCGTCCTCGAGGATGTGCAGCCGGTGCTGGCGGGCGACCGCGACGATCGCCTGTCGCCGCTCAAGGCTCATACAGGCGGTGGTCGGGTTCTGTGCCTGCGGCGTCAGGCAGACGACCTGCACCTTGCGCGTCCGGCACAGCGCATCGAGGGCTGCGGGAAGCATCCCCTCGGCATCCATCTCGACCCCCACCGGTTCGGCCCGCACAAGGCCCGCCGCCTGGCGAATGCCGGGATAGGCAAGATCCTCGATCGCCACCACCGGGGCCTCGCCGCCGAGACAGGCCTGGAACACCAGCAGGACCGCATTCTGCCCGCCATTCACAAGCACGATGTCGTCGGCCGCAACCGGCCCAAGCACCCGCTCGGCCAGCCAGTCGACGACCGCGGCGCGCAGCGGGGCCTCACCCGTCTGACTGGGATAGTCCAGCCAGTCCAGGCTCATGCGGGACGCCATGTCCTGAAGGCTGCGGGCAAAGGCGGCAAGTTGCCCGACATCCGGCAACTCGGGCGAGCGCAGGTCCGCGCCGCGCTGCTCGCGCCGCACGGCGGCCTGGCGGTGCGTGACGAAGGTGCCGCGCCCGACCTCGCCGGACAGAAGCCCGGCCTCGGTCGCGATGCGATAGGCCCGAGCGACCGTGCCGGGCGTGACCGACAACCGCCACGCCAGGTCGCGGACGGTCGGCAGGCGGGCCCCTTCCGCCAGTTCGCCCGTGCGGATCGCCTCGCGCAGGGCGTCGGCAAGGGCCACGTATTTCGGCCCGGTTCGACCGGCAAGGTCCGGAGTCCATATTGTATTGGTCACAAGATTTCTCTTTCGCCGAGTCTGCGCCTTTTGTACCGTAACAATATCGGGGGTAGGCGCTTTTGTCTACCTGATCCGAAAAATTGTATCCAAACAAAGGTGTCCCATGTCCGCCCCGCTTCCCCTGACCCTCGCCGCCCTCATGACCGCGCGGATGACGCTCGGCCAGGTGCCTGGCCTGCGCGACGTCACTCTCTGGGGCACACGCCGCCGCGACCGCCGGGCGCTTGCGGCCCTCGACCCGCACCTGTTGCGCGACATCGGCCTGACCGAAGACCAGGCCGCGCGCGAGGTGCAAAAGCCCTTCTGGCGCGACTGACCGCGCCGGTCCGACGCCGATACCCTGATCGGTACCCCTGACTGGCCGGGAGCGATCCCGGCCCTTTTTCATGTCGGTTCGCTTCCCTCTTGGGTCCGCCTCGCCTAACGTCCGAGCACACTGTCAAAAGTTGGTGCTTTTCGAGGAGGAAACCCGTGCTGCATATCGACCTGCCCACCCGGTCCGACATTGTCAGGCTGTCCGAAGTCAGGGCGCACCCTTGCGTCTCGCTCTACCTCGCCACAACCCCGGTGACGGCGGACGCGCAGATCGACCGGATCGAGATCGGAAACCTGCTGAAAGAGGCGGTGCGCCAGCTGACGGATGCGGGCAGCGACAGCCGCACGGTCGAGGCGATCCGCGCCGCGGTTCACGAGATCGCCGAGGATGACGGCTTCTGGGCGCATCAGGCGCACGGCCTTGCCGTGCTGGTCACCCCCGACAGCGTGCAGACCTGGCGGCTGCCGAACCGCGTGACCAACGCCGTCCATGTTTCTGACCGCTTCCACATCAAGCCGCTGCTGCGTTCGGCGACCTTCCCGCAGACCGCGTGGGTGCTGGCACTCGGCATGGGTCACGTCAGGCTGGTCGAGGTGTCCCCCGACCTGCCGCCGCACACGGTCGCGGTGCCGAACCTGCCGCGCGACATGGCCGATGCACTTGGTCGGCGCAACGCGCTGGCCAAGAAAGGCCCGATGGCCCCGGCAAGCGCCACCAGCGAGCATGCCCAGTTCACCCGATACGCCCGCGCCGTCGACGAGGCGCTCCGCCCGTTCCTCGCAGGTCACGAGCGACCGCTGATCGTTGCCGCAGCGGACCCGCTTGCCTCGATCTTCCGCGCGGTGTCGAGCTATCCCCATACCGCCGAAGCTGCGATCGCCGGCTCGGCGGACCACACCGCTGACCATGTGCTCGCGGCGGATGCGCGCGGCGTGCTCGACGGCATCTACGCCGCCGACCTCGCGGCGCTTGCCGACCTCTACGGCCAGCGAGGCAACGAAGGGCGCGCCACCGCAGACATCGCCCAGGCCGCCCGCGCCGCAACCTTCGGCGCGATCGACACGCTGATCGTGGACATGGATGCGGTGATCCCCGGCACCGTCGCGGACAGCGACGGCGCCGTGACCTTCGCCGAAACGGACGACGCCGTAAGCTACGGGATCGTCGACGAGATCACCGCCCGTGCCCTGCGCGCAGGCGCGCGGATCGTGGCCGCCCGACAGCCCGACGTGCCCGGCGGCGGCGCGCTGGCCGCGATCCTGCGCTACGCGATGTAAGCTGCACAGCGCCAACAAAACAAAAAGGCCCGCCGTTCGGCGGGCCTTTTTAATTCGAAAGGGAAAAGCCTCAGCGCTTCGAGAACTGGAAGCTCTTGCGCGCCTTCGCCTTGCCGTACTTCTTGCGCTCGACCACGCGGCTGTCGCGGGTCAGGAAGCCTGCCGCCTTGAGCGCTCCACGCAAGGTCGGCTCGTACAATTGCAATGCCTTCGAGATGCCGTGCTTTACCGCACCGGCCTGGCCCGAAAGCCCGCCGCCCGCAACCGTCGCATGCACGTCGAACTGGCCTTCGACGCCGGCCACCGTGAAGGGCTGGCGCAGGATCATCTGCAGCACGGGACGCGCGAAGTATTCGACCATCGTCTTGCCGTTCACGACGACCTTGCCGTTGCCGGGCTTGATCCAGACGCGGGCGACCGCGTTCTTGCGCTTGCCGGTGGCGTAGCTGCGCCCTTGGGCGTCGCGGACGGCCACACGGGGGGCCGCAACCACGGCGGCAGGGGCCTCGTCGGTGACGACCGATTTCAGATCGTCGAGGGATTTGATGTCGGCCATGCTCATGCGCTCCGGGTGTTCTTCGGGTTCATCGACGCAAGGTCGAGAACGGTCGGCTGCTGCGCCTCATGCGGGTGCTCGGCCCCGGCATAGACGCGCAGGTTGGTCATCTGAACGCGGCCAAGGCGGTTGCGGGTGATCATCCGCTCGACCGCCTTTTCGACGACACGCTCGGGATGCGCGCCATCCAGCACCTGGGCGGCGGTGCGGAACTTGATCCCGCCCGGATGGCCGGTGTGCCAGTAGTAGCGCTTGTCGGCGCGCTTGTTGCCGGTCATCTGCACCTTGCCGGCATTGATGACGATCACGTTGTCGCCCATGTCCATGTGCGGCGTGAAGGTCGGCTTGTTCTTGCCGCGCAGGATGCTTGCGACGGTGGTGGCGAGACGGCCCAGAACGATGCCCTCGGCATCGATCAGGATCCACTTCTTCTGGATATCCGCAGGCGTCGCGGTAAAGGTTTTCATGGTCGCACTCTCGTGAACGGGAGGGACCGCGCGGCCCCTGTCTTTCGGATGGCGGTGTATCGCGCAAGCCGTGTGCCGCGTCAAGCCGCCCGCCGGCGTAATATCCACGCTATTTCAAAGCCTTGCAAAATAGGTATCATATTACCCCATCGCAGGCCGCTCTTTTCGCGCGGAAAACCAGCCAGTCATCTCAATCGCGGCGGCTTCTCCGGATCGCTGCCCGGTGCCGCCGGCGCCCTGGGCTCGGACCGCTCGACCAGCGGCAACTCGAAGCGCAGCGCGACGCGCACGAGGGGCTCCATCACCGGATCGCCCGCCTCGAGGAAGGTCACGTCCATCTCGCCCGCCTCGATCCCCGAGAAGGTCAGCGCCTCGGCGGCGGCGCGCGCCAGCGGCCCCTCGGCCCCCGGCACCGCCCCCACGAAGGCGAGCATGTGGCCGCGCCGGCCGTCCTCGTAGGTCACACCCGCCAGAAGGGCGGCCGCCGCAAGGCCGCCGGCGCGCGCGAGCTTGGTATCGAGGGCCTTCACCAGCGCCTCGGGCAGATCGCCCGGTGCGCGCACCTCGACCGGGCGGGCCTGCACCTCGGCGGGCGCATGGCCGAGCGTCGCGGCAAGCCAGTCCACCGCCTCGGCCGGGATCAGGAACGACGACGGGGCGACGCCGAGGTTCAGCCCGATGCCGATCCCCTGCCCCGCAAGCTGCTGCGCGATCATCCGCCCCGGCAGTGCCGCGTAATCCGCCACCCGGCCCGCGAACTCAGCCAGCCGCTCCTCGCGGTCGAAGGCCAGCACGACGGGCCCGTCTTCAAGATCGAACAGGCGCGGCGTCACCGCCTCGGCCTCCTCGCCCTCCAGCAGCAGGAACAGCTCGCCATCGGCCACCCGCTCGAAAAAGCGTAGCCGCGCCGCGTCGTCGTCGGGTGCGGCCTCCATCGCGGCATGGGCGGCATCGAGCGGCGTCATGACCCCGCCTGCCCATTCATTCTGGCACAAATATCCTCCGCGAAGCGTCCAGCCGCTCGGACAGGAGCCTCCGGCAGAGATATTTCGGCCAGAATGAATGTCATCCTTCGGTCTCCATCTCGGCCCGGACTGCCCGGCGAAGCTCGGGCACCAGATCCTCGCCGAACCACGCGTTTCGCTTCAGCCAAGCGGTATTGCGCCACGAAGGATGCGGCAAGGGCCAGATACGGGGCGCGTGGTCGCGCCAGCTTGTAACGGTCGCCGTGACGCCCGCGCGCGTGCCGAAGTGCCAGCGCTGCGCGGCACCCCCCACCAGCAGCAGAAGCCGCAGGTCGGGCAGCGCCTCGAGCACCCGGTCGCGCCAGGTCGCCGCGCAGATCGTGGGTGGCGGCAGGTCCGATCCGGCCGCGTCGTAGCCGGGAAAGCAGAAGGCCATGGGCACCACGGCCACCCGGTCGCGGTCGTAGAACTCGGCCTCGGACAGGCCCATCCAGTCGCGCAAGCGCGCCCCGCTCGCATCGCGGAACGGCTCTCCCACCGCATGCACCCGTGCGCCCGGCGCCTGGCCTGCGACGAGGATGCGGGCGGTCGCGCGGAACCACGGCACCGGGCGCGGCCGGTGCGCCGTCGCGGTTGCCGCAAAGCGCGGCACGCAAAGGCGGCAGGCGCGGATCTCGTCCGCGAGGGCGCTGGCGCGGTCGGTCATGTGCTGGCTTCGCTTGTCAGATCGGTCGGGCTTGCGACATACTGCGGCCAAGATGCCGGGATAAGACGCGATGTTAAGAAAACCGGCCTAAGCCTGATGGCAAAGCAGGCGGGCAGGCGCAGCGGCAGGCGGGGCGGGGATGATCGAGTTCGACGGCGTCAGCAAGTCCTTCTGGACCGGGAAGACCCGCAAGGTCATTCTGGACCGCGCCTCGTTCCGGGTCGAGCTTGGCAATTCGCTGGGTATCCTGGCACCCAACGGCGCGGGCAAGACGACGATCATCAACATGATGGCGGGGCTAGAGAAGCCCGACGAGGGCCGCGTCACGCGCACCTCGCGCATCTCGTTTCCGCTGGGATTCATGGGCGGCGTCGTGGGCAAGCATTCGGGCACCGAGAATGCGCGCTACATCGCGCGGCTCTACGGCCTCGACCCCGACTACATCGAAGGTTTCTGTCGCTGGCTGTGCGGGATCGAGGAATACTTCGACATGCCGGTCGGCACCTATTCCTCGGGCATGCGGGCGCGCTTTTCCTTTGCGCTGATGCTGGCGCTCGAGTTCGACATCTACCTGATCGACGAGGGGATGCCCGCCACAACGGATGCCGAGTTCAACCGCAAGGCGGGCTCGCTGCTGCGCGACCGCCTGCGGACCGCAACCGTGGTCGTCGTCTCGCATCAGGCCGCGACGCTCGAGAGGTTCTGTCGCTCGGCAGGCGTGCTACGCAACGGGCAGATGCACATGTTCGACACCCTGGAAGAGGCGAGGCGGCTTTATGACTACGACGCCTAGGGTCAAGCGCTTTCGCACCCGCCGCCCCGACCTGCCCGGGGCAGAGGCCACCACGGTGCCGGGCGCGGACGAGACCACTCTGAGCGCGATGGCAGCCCCGGACGACGCCGAGGCCGAGATCGAGGCGATCCGGCGCGAGGACCTGACGGGCCGCCAGCTTCGCCTGGCGCGGCGGGTGGCGCAGCGCCATGACCTGTCGCCGACCTCGGACTTCGACGCCGTCCGTCTGCTGCGGCGAAAGGGGATCGATCCGTTCCAGCGCGAGTCGATGCTGGAACTTGTGACCTCGGACACCGTGCCGGCGCCGGTGTCCGCCGAAACCCGCCCCGCCAGGCCCGTGCAGGTGCCCACGCCCGACATCCGCGCGCAGGAAAGTCTCGCCTCGGACGTATTACGCATCCAGCGCGACATTCAGGCACGGCGGCGGCGGCGCTCGGTGCGGCTTGGCGCCCGGCTCGCGGTCTTCGTGCTGCTGCCGACGGTCCTCGCGGCCTGGTACTACTTTCTCGTCGCGACGCCGCTTTATGCGACAAACTCCGAGATGGTCATCCAGCAGGCCGACGGCGCCGTGACAGCGGGCGGTGCCGGCGGCATCGGTGCCATGCTTGGCGGCGCGCTCGAGGCGAACAAGGACAGCATCGCGGTGCAGGGCTATCTGCAATCGCGCGACGCCATGCTGCGGCTCGACGCGGACCACGGCTTTCGCGCGCATTTCTCGGACAGCGGCATCGACCCGCTGCGCCGGCTTGCCCCCGACGCCACGATGGAAGAGATGTACCGCCTCTACCAGTCGAGCGTACGGATCGCCTACGACCCGACCGAGGGCCTTCTGAAGATGGAGGTGGCGGCGGCGGACCCGGCCACGTCGGTGCGGTTCAGCGAGGCGCTGATACGCTATGCCGAGGAGCAGATTGACCACCTGACGCAGCGCAAGCGCGAAGACCAGATGCGCGACGCGCGGGCAAGCTTCGAAGACAGCGAAGCCAAGATGCTCGCCGCGCAGCGCCGCGTCGTCGAGTTGCAGGAGCGCTTCAAGGTCATGTCGAGCGAGGCCGAGGTCGGTCTCGTCACCGCGCAGATCGGCGCGCTCGAAAGCGAGTTGACGCGCGAGCGGCTGTCGCTGACGCAGATGCGGTCGAACGCCGCCCCCAACCAGGCGCGCATGGCCCCCGTCGAGCGGCGCATCGACACGCTCGAGGCCGAGATCGCGGGTCTGCGCGGGCGGCTGACCGACAGGGTCGCAGGGCAGGCCTCGCTCGCCGAGGTGCAAAGCGAGATGCTGATTGCCCAGGCCGACGTGCAAACGCGCCAGCTGATGCTCGCCTCGACCCTGCAACAGCTGGAAAACGCACGGATCGAGGCGAACCGCCAGGTGCGTTACCTCTCGCTGTCGGTCAGCCCCGTCGCGCCCGACGAGGCCGCCTATCCGCGCGCCTTCGAGAACACTCTCGTGACTCTGCTGATCTTTGCGGGCATCTACCTCATGGTCTCGATGACCGTCGCGATCCTGCGCGAACAGGTCACGGCCTGAGGAGGGCGCATGAAGGATGTCACCATCGGCGGGCTGACCGTCGGCAACGACCGGCCCCTGCTGGTCATTGCGGGGCCGTGCCAGCTGGAAAGCCTGCACCACGCGCAGATGATTGCGGGGCGCATGGCCGAGGTCTGCGCGGCGGCGGGCGCGCAATACGTCTTCAAGGCGAGCTATGACAAGGCCAACCGCACCTCGCTGTCGGGTCGGCGGGGAATGGGAATAGAGGCGGGGCTTGCGGTGCTCGAGGCGGTCCGCGCAACCGGCGTGCCGGTCTTGACCGACGTGCATGACGCAGGCCAGGCGCGCGAGGCGGCGGCGGTCGTGGACGTGATCCAGATCCCGGCCTTCCTTTGCCGCCAGACCGATCTTCTGCTGGCCGCGGGGCAGACGGGGGCGGTCGTGAACGTCAAGAAGGGCCAGTTCCTCGCGCCGTGGGACATGGCGAATGTGGCGGCCAAGGTCGCCTCGACCGGCAACACGCGCATCCTACTGACCGAGCGGGGCGTCAGCTTTGGCTACAACGCGCTGGTGGCCGACATGCGTGCTCTGCCGATCATGGCGCGCACCGGCTATCCGGTCATCATGGATGCCACCCACTCGGTCCAGCAGCCGGGCGGCGCGGGTGACAGCAGCGGCGGCCAGCGCGAATTCGCACCCGTGATGGCGCGCGCGGCGGTCAGCCTTGGCATCGCCGGCGTCTTCATCGAGACGCACGAAGACCCGGACTGCGCCCCGTCGGACGGGCCGAACATGGTGCCCCTGTCCGACATGGGAGCCTTGGTCGAAAGCCTGATGGCCTTCGACCGGCTGGCCAAGAGCAATCCGATCCGGGTCTGACCCTGCGGTCGCCGGGCGCGCTTAGTTGCCGACCTTTGCCGTCCAGTCCGAAAGCTTGGCGGGATCTGCCTTGTCGGACATCCGCATGTAGCTTCCGATCAGGTAGACGTCGCGGCAGGCCATCGCGCCTTCGAGCGGCGTGCAGTAGGCGTCCCCCTTCATGTTCCAGGGTGCCTTGTCCTCGGCCCAGGACCCATCGGTCGCGGCCGAACTGGTCGTGCCGTCGGGGTCGATCGTCCAGGTCCATCCGTCCCCGGCAATGGGCTGTCCGACAACGTTCGACTTGAACTGCCCGGCGTTCAGCTTCGTCGCCCCGAGGGCCACCAACTCTGCAACGGTCTCTGCCTTTTCGACCTGGCTGACACTGACCTGCGCCGCCGCACCATCGACCGTGACGAGCGCCGCAAAGCCCGCCAGTACGGCCACAAGCATCCGCTTCGAAATCGTCATGTTGACCTCGCA